>CAYLKR010000009.1:0-28132 GCA_964384225.1 uncultured Methylibium sp. | reverse complement strand
TCAACGGCATCTTCAGCGGCAAGCTGTTCGGCATCGGCAACGAGGTCGTGTCGCGTGCGGAGCTGTACCACCAGCAGGGCCGCATGCGGAACATGATCACCGAGGGCGAGTGGCCGATCAACGAGAAGAACCTGCCCGCCCGGATGGAGCAGAACCACTGCAACATGGTCTTCTTCTCCAACCGGATCGACATCGCCAAGCTCGACCCGGACGACCGGCGCTACTGCGTCATCTGGACGCCCGAGCCGGCCGCGGCTGAGCTCTACCTCGAGGCCAAGGCCGAGCTCGCCGCCGGCGGCGCCGCGGCGCTGCATCACTTCCTGCTGCACGACGTCGACTGCACCGGCTTCGACGAGCACTCCAAGCCGCCGATGACGCGCGCTAAGCGCGAGCTGATCGGCCTGGGCATGGACTCGACCGAGCGCTTCTGGCGCGAGTGGTCGGAGCCCGAAGGCGAGCTGCACGATCTCTACATGCCGTGCGTCGGCGGCCAGCTCTACACCGCCTACCAGCTCATGTGCAAGCGTCTGGGCATCGGCAAGCCGGCGCAGCACGAGACGCTGTCGACCGTGCTGGCCAAGAAGCCGGGCCTGCGGATCGCGCGCGAATGGGTGCGCAACGCGGCCGGCGTCAAGCGCCAGCAGCGCTGCGTGCTCGTCAAGGGCCTGCACGATCCGCCGGACCACTTCGACGGCTCACGCATCGACTGGCTCAGCGGCTGCGTGGAGGACTTCGGCAAGAAGCTCGAGCAGCTGCAGGCCGACGGCGTGCTGCCGGCCAGCCAGCAGCCGCCTGGTCGTCCGCGCAAGGCCGACTCCCCGACCGAAGAGGAGGTGGCCGGCTATGGCACGCAGTGACGCGGTGACGCCAGCCTCAATCTTGTGCGTCACCTCCGCAACCCGCATGGATGCTGGAGGGAAGGGTGAAAGTGACGCGGTGACGCGCAACTTCCCATACATGCGGGCGCGCGCGAGCACCTTCGCACGGTCGCGCGCGCGCGTCCCTCGAAATCCGCAACTTGCTCCACCCCCTGTCACTGCGTCACTTCATGAAGAAAAACGAGAGTTGATGCGGGGCAGGGAGGTGACGCGCAAAAAAAAGAGGCGCGTCACCGCGTCACTTCCTGCTGGGGGTAGGCCATGAGCGGCAGCCTCAGCCCCCAGGACCTGCTGCGTCTGGCCGCCGACACCGGTGACCGCCACGGCAGCCAGGCCGAGTTCGCGCGGCTGGTGGGCTGGGACAAGGCTCACGTCACCCGGCTCAAGCAGCTCGGCCAGCTGGTGATGACGGGGGAGGGCCGGGTGGTGTTCGGCGCCAGCCTGCGGCGCATCGCCGAGCACGCCGACCCGGGCCGCGACGCGCAACGCGAGGCTGCGGCGCAGCGCCGGCCTGCGCCGCCCGCCGCGCCGCCTGCGCCGCCGGCCGATGACGCCGAGCCGGAGGGCACCGGCCCCAAGTACGCCGACAGCCGCGCCACCAAGGAGTACTGGGCCGCGAAGCAGGCCGAGCTCGAGTACCAGCGCGCCAGCGGCGAGCTGGTGCGCCGCGATGCCGTGGAGAAGGCCGTGGCCGACGCGGCCATGCAGTTCCGCCAGGCCGTCGACAACCAGCCGCATCGCCTGGCCGACCGGCTGGTGGGCCTGGACCTCGATCAGATCCGTGCGCGCCTGCGCGAGGATGGCGAGCAGATGCTCGGCGAGCTGTCGCGCGGGTTCGCGAAGCGGCTGCAGCAGATGCTCCAGCAGCAGGGAGTGGCTGACGCATGAGCGGCTACAGCACCGCCGAGCAGCTCGTCCTCGCCGCCTGCGAGCGCGCCGTCCGCCCGCGCAAGCGCATGACGGTGTCGGAGTGGGCCGACGCCCACCGCATCCTCAGCCAGGAGGGCAGCGCCGAGCCCGGCGAGTGGCGCACCTCGCGCACGCCGTACCTGCGCGAGGTGATGGACCAGCTCAGCGAGCACAGCCGCGCGAAGAAGGTCGCGTTCAAGAAGTCCAGCCAGGTCGGCGGCACGGAGGCCGGCTCCAACTGGCTCGGCTACATCATCGCTTACGCCAAGGGCCCGGTCGCGATCGTCATGCCTACCGAGAAGTCCCTGCAGGACTGGATGGCGCAGAAGTTCGAGCCCATGGCCGCCGAGACGCCGGCCATCCGCGACGTGCTGGCCAGCCGATCCAACCGCAGCGCCGACAACAACGCCTCGCGCAAGAAGTTCGTCGGCGGCATCCTCTACGCCAAGACGGCCGGCAGCACCACCGAGCTGAAGTCCACGTCGCTGCGCTACGCGATTGCCGACGAGGTGGACGAGTACGACTGGACCACCCTGCAGGGCGACCCGCTGGGCCTGCTCGAGGTCCGGCTCACCACCTTCCACGACCGAAAGCTCTTTGTCGTCAGCAGCCCGACGGTGAAGGACGCCTCGCGCATCGACGAGGAGTTCGAGGGCGGCGACCAGCGCCGCTACCACGTGCCGTGCCCGCACTGCGGCCACGAGCAGCACCTGCAGTGGACCAGCCTGCGATGGGTGGCGCCGATCGGCCAGCGCCGCGTGGTCGACCGCGCCTGGTACGTCTGTGCCGACTGCGGCTCAGAGATCGAGGAGCACCACAAGGGCCGCATGCTCGAGCGCGGCCGCTGGGTGGCCGACGCGCCGGACAACCCGTATCCCAGCTATCACATCAACGCGCTCTACAGCCCAGCCGGACTGGGCCTCAGCTGGGCCGAACTGGCCACCGAGTGGATCGAGGCGCAGGGCGACCCGGCCAAGCTCATGCGCTTCATCAACACGCGCCTCGGCGAGAGCTGGGCCAACCGCACCGGCGACATCAAGCCCAACGCGCTGCTCGCGCGCGCCGAGCCGGTACCGCGGCGGAGCATCCCGGTCGGCTGCCTGATCCTCACCGCCGGCGTCGACGTGCAGGAAGACCGGCTGGAGATCCAGATCCTCGGCTGGGGCTGGAGCGGCCACGGGCTGCGCTGCTGGGTGATCGACTACCACGTGCTGCCCGGTCGGCCGGCCGAGCCGCATGTGTGGGATGCGCTGGCAACCTTCCTGGCCACGCCCATCCACAACGCCTGGGGCAAGCCGATGGTGCCGGAGGCCACCGGCATCGACACCGGCCACCACACCCAGGCGGCGTATGCCTTCGTGCGCGCGCGGCGGGCTCGGCGCGCGATCGCGCTCAAGGGCGCCAACGTGCCCGGCAAGGCGCTGCTCGGCAAGCCCAGCCTGCAGGACGTGAACTGGCGCGGCGAGACGGAGAAGAAGGGCGTCGCCCTCTACACCGTGGGCACCGACACCGCCAAGTTCACGCTCTACAGCTGGCTCGACGAAGACGGCAAGCGCGACGCGCCCGACCGGCTGCTGCGCTTCCCGCAGGACCTTGAGCTCGGCTACTACGAGGGCCTGGTGTCCGAAGCCTTCGACGCGCGCAAGAACCGCTGGGTGCTCAAGAAGGGCCGCCGCAACGAGCCGCTCGACACCTGGGGCTACGGCTACGCGGCCACGCATCACCCGGAGCTGTTCATGCACCGCTGGCGCTCCAGCGACTGGAAACGCCTGCAGGCGCTGATGGAGCCGGAGCACGCGGCCGCGCAGGCCGAGGCGGCGCCGGCGGTGCAGACGTCTGCACCCGCCGCGGTGCCGGCCGCGCGGCCCGGCCCCAAGCGCCAGCTCGTCAAGCCCAGGCAGGGAGGCCTGTGAACCGCACCGACGAAGACGACCCGCTGGACGCGCTGTGCGAGCAGCTCGCCCACTGGCGCGCCACCCGCCGCTACTACGCGCGGCCGAGCGTGCCGCCCTCGCTGCTGGGCCGGCTGCAGAAGCGCGTGCGGCCGATGCGCCCGGGCGGGCCCGACGCCCGCTGCAGTGCCGAGCTGGCCGCGCTGCACGTCGCGCTGCTGTCGCAGCCGGAGGATGCGCTGGCGCGCAAGGTGTTCGAGCTGCACTACTTCCACCGCGTCGGCAACGTCAAGGCGGCAGCCGCGGCGCTGGGCATCGGGCGCCAGCACTGGTACACGCTGCTGCGCAGCTTCCGGCAGCAGCTGCACGAGGCCTCGCTGCGCATCCTGCAGGCCAACGAGGAAGAGCTGGCGCGCCTGGCCGAGCGCCGGCAGGGCGAGGCAGCGCGCGCACGCGAATAACGCCTCGCAGCGCGGCTCGTCAACCGGAAAAGTGTCGCATCGGCCCTCGAAAGTGTCGCCTCTGGATGCGACATCTTTGTGCTCGACGGCATGCGACACATCACCCCAAAATTTGCCTCAATTCAGGTAGGTCGTGAAAGTGCGACCGCAGCGCAAAGGGCCCCGCGAGGGCCCTTTTTGCTGGCCTGAGCACGGTTGTCTCCTCGCCTGACAAAGCAGTTGCCAGGCTTCCCGAGGCCCCGGTGGCGCAAGCCCCGGGGCCTCGCTGTTTCCGGGTCCTGTTCCACGATGAACTTCTCGCTCACCACCGACCTGCGCCGCATGGCCAGGGACATCCGCGCGCTGGGCCGCCAGCACGAGCGCGCGCTGTTGGTGGCGCTGGACCGGACCGCCGTGGACGTGCAGGCCGCCGAGCGCGCGGAGATGCAGGACAGCTTCGACCGGCCCACGCCGTACACGCTGCGCGGCGTGTTCGTTCAGCGCACGCGCAACCGCGTGCCGGAGGCCGCCGTCGGCCTGCCGTCGCAGCGCCAGAGCGGCGCGCGCGGCGCCGGCGTGTACCTGGAGCCGCAGATCGAGGGCGGCCGGCGCGAGCTCAAGGGTTTCGAGCGCCGCATCCGCCAGCTCGGCGTGATGGACGGCACCCAGTTCATCGTGCCCGGCCGCTTCGCGCGGCTGGACGCCTACGGCAACGTGAGCCGCGGGCAGATCCTGCAGGTGCTGAGCCAGCTGCGCGCCTTCGGCGGCGCGGAGACGGTGTCGCGCAACCTTGTGCGCCGCGACGGCACGCGCGACAACCAAGACCGAAGCACCACTCGCGAGGACGCCGCGCGCCGCCGCACCGCGGCCTTCCGCCGCGCCGGCGGCCAGTACTTCGCCGTGGGCCCGGCGCCGCGCGGCGGCCTGCAGCCCGGCATCTACCAGCGCCAGGTGCTCGGCGCGCGCACCGCGGGCCCGGCCGACCGCCGGCCGCGCGCGGTGTTCCTGTTCGTCGACCGCGTGAGCTACGAGCAGCGCTTCGACTTCTACGCCGCCGCCGAGTACGCGGCCGAGCGCAGCTTCCCGCGCCGGCTGGACGAGGCGCTGGCGCAGGCCGTCGCCGGAGGCAGCGCCTGATGGCCACGCTGGCCGAGCTGCAGGAAGACCTGGCCGCGGCCCGCGCCGCGCGCCTGCGCATCCTGCAGGCGCAGGACTACACGGTGGGCGACGGCGTCATCAACCGCCGGACGCGCCGCGCCGACCTCGAGCAGGTCAACGCGCTGATCAAGGACCTGGAGTCGCAGATCGCCGCCCAGGGCGGCGGCAGCGCCGGGCCGCGCCGCGTGCACGTGGTGAGGAACTGCGGATGAGCGCGCCGCGCATCAAGCCCGTCGCGCCCACGCTGCTGGACCGCGCGATCACGCATGTGCTGCCCGAGCTCGGCATGCGCCGGCTGCGCGCGCGGGCGCAGATCGCCGCCTTCGAGGCTTTCAACGGCGACGAGCGCCGCGGCCGGCGCGGCCGGCACGGTGGCCGCGGCATCGGTGGCGCCGACGCCGCCACCGACACGCTGTGGGATCTGCCCGAGCTGCGCCGCGAATCGCGCGAGCTGGTTCGCAGCCACGGCATCGCGGCCAGCGCGATCAACACCAACGTCACCCGCGGCGTCGGCACCGGCCTGGCGCTCAGCGCGCAGCCGCAGCGCGCCGTGCTCGGCTGGACCGAGGACCAGGCCCGCGAGTGGAAGGCCCGCGTGCAGGCCGAGTTCAGCCTCTGGGCCGACAGCCCCGAGTGCGACCTCTGTTCCACGGGGAACTTCTACGACCTGCAGGACCTGGTGCTGCGCTCCATGCTGGAGAGCGGCGACAGCTTCACGCTGCTGCCCGACGGCGAGCGCACGGCCAGCATGCCGTACGCCCTGAGGCTGCAGGTGCTCGAGGCCGACCGTATCGGCAACGAAGGCGGCCGCCAGGACACGCGCGCCCAGGCCGGCGGCATCCGCTTCAGCGCCGCCGGCGCGCCGCAGGACTACCACGTCTACGACCACCACCCCGGCAGCCTGCTGCCCGGCAGCACCGGCTACCTGACCGGGCGCTGGTATCCGCGCGTGGGCAGCCAGAGCGGCCGCCGCGTGATGCTGCACCACTTCAAGCAGCTGCGCCCCGAGCAGCCGCGCGGCGTGCCCTACCTGGCGCCAGTGATGCAGCTGTTCCAGGACCTCGGCGTGTACAGCGACGCCGAGATCAAGGCCGCCGTGGCCGCCGCCTCGATCGCGCTGCTGACCGAGACCGCCACCGGCGCACCGGACCCGATTGCCAGCGCCGCCGAGGGCGCCACCGCTTCCACGCTGCCGCCCGGCACCGACCCCACGGCCATCAAGCTCAAGAGCGGCTCGGTCGTGGGCCTGCTGCCCGGAGAGAAGTTCGACAGCTTCAACCCGGGCCGGCCCAACCCGAACTTCGGCGGCTTCGTCCAGGCCGTGCTCGACCAGCTGGGCGCCGGCCTCTTCATCGGCCCCGAGATGCTGATGAAGAAGTACAACACCAGCTACGTCGCTGCCCGCGCCGCCTTCCTGGACGCCTGGAAGCACCTGCTGGGCATGCGCACGGTGGTGATCCGCACCTTCTGCCAGCCGGTGTACGAGACCTGGTTGGCCGAGGCGGTGTCGATCGGCCGCATTGCGGCGCCCGGCTTCTTCGCGGACCCGCTGATCCGCTGGGCCTACACCCGCGCCACCTGGACGGGCGACAGCCAGGGTTCGATCAACCCGAAGGACGAGGTGGCCGCCTTAACCGCTGCGGTGGATGCGCGGCTGTGCTCGCGCGAGCGCGCCGAGTGGGAGCTCTTCGGCTCCGACTTCAACGAGACCTACGACACCAAGAAGGCCGAGCAGGACCGCCTGCGCAAGGACGGCCTGCTGCCCGAGCCCAAGGCCGGCGCGGCGGCGCCCGCATCGCAGCCGCAACCCACGGAGACGGCATGAAGTACCCCCACCTCGCGGCGCAGATCTTCAACGTGCCGCTGCTCGTTCACCCGCAGAAGCTCGACGCCATCATCGCCGGCCTCGGCGAGCGGCTGCTCGGCGGCAAGGTCGACAACACCGAGGCCCAGGTCACGCTGCCGGCGGAGCTCTTCAGCACCCGCCGCGGCAAGCGCAGCGACGCCGGCTACCGCGTGCAGGACGGCGTCGCGGTCATCTTCGCCGACGGCGCGCTGATGCATCGAGCGCGCTTCGAGATGGCCGACTCGAGCTACTTCCTCGGCTACGACGAGCTTGCCTCGCAGCTCGAGGCGGCGATGGACGACCCGGACGTCCACGCGATCCTGCAGGTCTTCGACTCGCCGGGCGGCGAGGTGGCGGGCGCCTTCGAGTACGGCGACCGCATCCATGCGCGCCGCGGCAAGAAGCCCATGTGGGCCATCGCCGACAACATGGCCGCGTCGGCGGCCTACCTGGCCAGCAGCGCCTTCGAGCAGATGGCCATCACCTCGACAGCCTACGCCGGGAGCATCGGCGTGGTGATGCGGCACGTGGACTTCTCGCGCGCGCTGGCCAACGAGGGCGTGCGCGTGACGCACATCTTCGCGGGCGACCACAAGGTCGACGGCAACCACTACGAGCCGCTGTCCAAGGACGTCATGGCCTCGCTGCAGGCGGAGGTCGACAGCCTGTACGGCATGTTTGTCGACGCCGTCGTGCGCTACCGCGGCATGGACGCGCGCGCGGTGCGCGACACGCAGGCCCGCGTGTACCGCGGCGAGGAGGCCGTGCAGCTCGGCCTGGCCGACCGCGTGGCCACCACCGACCAGCTGATCTCAGAACTGGCCGCACTCCGCGTGCGGTCGTATCCCGCCGGGCCTTCCGCCCGCTCCACAGCCAGTAACCAAGGAGGTTCCATGTCTGGCAACTCGCAGGGCGGTCCGTCGGCTGCCCAGAACCCGGCCGTGCCGCAGCTCTCTCGCGAGAGCCTCGAGCGCGACCATCCCGCCCTCTTCGCGCAGCTGCGCGTCGAGTTCACCACCGCCGGCGCCCAAGCCGAGCGCGACCGCATCGCCGCCGTGCGTGCCCAGTCGCTGCCCGGCCACGAGGCGCTGATCGACGCGCTGGCCGGCGACGGCAAGACCACCGGCCCGGAAGCGGCCGCCGCCGTGCTGGCCGCCGAGCGCAGCGTGCGCCAGGCGCAGGCCAAGGCCCACGCCGCCGATGCGCCCACGCCCGCGCCGCACGCCACTGCTCCGGCCGCCGAGCAGCCGATCGCCGAGGACAAGACGCGCCCGATCGAGGAGCGCAGCAAGGCCGCCTGGGACAGCGACCCCAAGCTGCGCGCCGAGTTCGCGAACTACGACGAGTACCTGGCCTTCGCCCGTGCCGACGACGCCGGCAAGGTCCGCGTGCTGCGCAAGGCCTGAGCCGCTGAACCCCACCCCCACCACTTCAAGGACCCACCACCATGAAGACGCTCTACATCCTGGCCGCGCTGGCGGTCGTTCTGCCGCTGCTGGCCTTCTTCGGCAAGCCGCTGGCGGTCAAGGCGCACGACGCGCTGTTCGGCTACATGGCCAAGACGGGCCTCGTGCTTGGCATGGCCACGCTCGGCACCAACAAGCCGCGCGACTACCAGGTCGGTGACCGCGAGGACTACCCCGTCATCGCCGCCGACATCATCTACGAGGGCGCCGCGGTCGGCGAGAACGCCTCGGGCTACTCGCGCCCGCTGGTCGCCGGCGACCCGTTCCAGGGCTTCGCGCTGCGCACCGCGGACAACTCCGCCGGCGCCGCCGGTGCGATCAACGTCGAGTGCAAGACGCGCGGCCGCGTGGTCGTCGACGTGGCCGGCGCCAGCGCCGTGACCGCCAACGACCGGCCGCTGGTCTACGCCAGCGACGACGACACCTTCACGCTGACCGCGGGCAGCAACTCGATCGTCGGCCGCGTGTCGCGCTGGATCAGCGGCACCACCTGCGTCGTCGAGTTCGACGCCGCGCTCGCCGCCGCCGAGACCGCCCGCATCGCCGGCGACGTCTGACGCACCCCACACCTGAACCACCAAGAGGACCATCACCATGGACCAGTCCCTTCTGTCAAGCCGCGCCATCATGGGCATGTACTTCCGCCGCCTGGAAGTCGACCCCGGCCTGGCGTGGATCAACGCGGTCGCCAACCTGTACAACAGCGACCAGTCGAGCGAGACCTACAACTTCCTGGGCCAGAGCCCGGCGATGCGCGAGTGGGTCGGCGGCCGCCACGCCAAGGGCTTCAGCGGCGACGGCATCACGATCGTCAACAAGCACTACGAGGCGACGATCGAGGTCGCCAAGCGCGACATCCGCCGCGACAAGACCGGCCAGATCCGCGCGCGCATGGAGGACTTCGCCGACCGCGCGCAGACCCACTGGGCCTCGCTGCTCAGCACGCTGATCCTCGCCGGTGAGAGCACCGTCTGCTACGACGGCCAGTTCTACTTCGACACCGACCACGTCGAGGGCGCCTCCGGCACCCAGAGCAACGACATCAGCGTCGACATCTCCGCGCTTCCCGGCGCCGGCACCGACAACACCCCGTCGGCGCCGAACCTGACGCAGATGCAGCTGTCGATCTTCGCGGCCATCAAGCAGATCCTGTCGTTCAAGGACGACCGGGGCGAGCCGATGAACGAAAACGCCAGCCGCTTCCTGGTGATGGTGCCCACCGGCCTGTACGACAAGGCCCTGCACGCCACCGCCACCATGGCCAACGGGGCGCTGCCGCAGAACTTCCAGCCGAACCTGCTGTCGCGCTTCGGCATCGACGTGGCGATGAACGTGCGGCTCAACGCCTGGACCGACAAGTTCGTCGTGTTCCGCACCGACAGCCCCATCAAGGGCCTGATCCGCCAGACCGAGCAGGAGGTCGAGCTCAAGGCCAAGGCCGAAGGCTCGGAGTTCGAGTTCGACAACGATGCCTGGCAGTTCGGCATCGACGCCTGGCGCGGCACGGGCTACGGTTACTGGCAGCACGCCTGCCTGGTGACCATGGTCTGACCGGGAGGGCCGTCATGCACATCATCGTGACGGCCCGCGCGCTCGAGCTCAAGCCGGGCGCGCTGGTCGGGATCAACGAGAAGCAGGCCGCGCGGCGCAAGCCGTTCCTGCAGCCGGTGCCCAAGCGCGCGGGCTGGTACCAGGTCACCGGCGCCGTGCAGTTCAAGCGCGGCGAGGCGCTGCAGATCGAGGGCGACGTGCCCAAGGCGCTGGCCGAGGTCATCGAGGCGCCCAAGCGCAGCGGCAAGCCCGCGGGCGGCGACAAGCCGCCCGCGCAGACCGGCAAGCCCGCGGGCGGCGAGGGCGACGACACAGCCGCCGGCGGCGAAGGCGGAGACGCCCAGCCGTGATCCAGGAAGACGCCTCCGTGTTCCTCGCCGACCACGGCGAGGACGGCCTGCTCGACGGCGTGGCCGTGCGCGTGATCTTCGGGTCGCCGCACGCCGAGCTGCCGGGCGGGCCGGGCGGCATGGCCACGAGCGAGCCGCGCGCGCTGATCGCCAGCGCCAGCGTGCCCGGCGAGGCCACCACGGAGGCCGAGGACCTGGTGCTCGAGCTGCCCGAGGCCGCCACGCTGAGGCCGGGCTTTCCCACGCGCTACGTCGTCACCGAGGTCCAGCCGGACGGCACGGGCCTCTTCTCCACGCTGATCCTGCGCAAGGCCCCGCCCGAGCCGGAGCCCGAGCCGTGACCGTGTTCACCGCCATCGCCGAGGCCTACAAGGACAAGCTGCTCGAGGCGCCGCAGATCGTGGGCGACCGCGTGCGGCGCGGCCGCCGCGCGGCGCTCAAGCAGGGCTGGCCCGACGGCATCGTGGTGCGCCTGGTGCAGACCCGCGCGCAGCTGGCCGGCGTGGGCTACGGCGCGCCCAAGGACTGGGACACCGCGCTCGGCATCGAGGTCCTGGCCCGCGGCCTCACTCCCGAGGCCGCCGAGGACGCCGTCGACGAGCTGCTCGCCCTCGTCTATGCCCGCCTGGCCGGCTGGGCGCCTTCCGGCCTGGCCGTGGAAGACGCGCTCAGCGAGCCCGCCATCGACTGGGAGGCCGAGGAAGGCGAGGAAGCCGTCTCCCGCGCCACCGTCATCGTCAGCCTCACCCACCGCACCAACGCCTCGGCCCTCACGGCCTGGGGCAGCTGATCCACACCCAAGGAGCCCGCCATGCCCCGCTTCAACCGCGACATGATCATCCTGGCCGAGGCCGAGACCACCTACGGCACCGACCCGACGCCCGCCGCCGCCACCAACGCCATCCTGGTGCGCAACGTCAGCGTCACGCCCATCCAGGCCAACAACGTCGACCGCGACCTGATCCGCGCCTACCTGGGCGGCAGCGAGCAGCTCGTCGGCACGAAGACCGTGCAGATGTCCTTCGAGGTGGAGCTCGTGGGCGCCGGTGCCGCCGGCGACGCGCCGGCCTGGGCCGCGCTGCTCGAGGCCTGCGCGATGGAGGGCACCGCCGAGGCCTCCACGCGCTACGACTTCCTGCCCCTCACCAACGCGCAGCCGTCGGTGTCGATCTACATCCACGACAGCGGCGTGCTGCACAAGCTGCTGGGCGGCCGCGGCAACGCGGTGCTGCGCCTCAATGCCGGCGAGATGCCGGTCCTGGCCTTCACCTTCACTGGCCTGTACGCCGCCATCAGCGCCACCGCGCAGCCGACCGACGCGGACTTCTCCGCCTTCGTCACGCCGCAGAT
This sequence comes from uncultured Methylibium sp., assembly GCA_964384225.1. Taxonomy (GTDB): domain Bacteria; phylum Pseudomonadota; class Gammaproteobacteria; order Burkholderiales; family Burkholderiaceae_C; genus Methylibium. The sequence continues at coordinate 16,292 of CAYLKR010000009.1, read as the reverse complement.
CCCGACCGACGCCAACACCACCGACCTCAACCTCGGCGGCGCGCTCAGCGAGACCGGCGCGGTGGCCTTCACCGGCGGCACGGCGCTGCCGTCGCTCGGCATCGAGATCGACCTGGGAAACAGCGTGCAGTTCACGCCGCTGATCGGCGGCGAGACGGTGGACGTGACCGCGCGCACCGTCACCGGCCGCGTGCAGCTGGACCTGACCGCCGCGCAGGAAGTGGCGCGCATGACCGATGTGCTGGCCAACACGCTCACCAGCATCGGCATGATCCACGGCACCGTGGCGGGCAGCCGCGTGGCGCTGTTCCTGCCCACGGTGCAGCTGATCAACCCGACCAAGAACGAGCTCAACGGCCGCCGCCTCATCGGCTACGAGCTGCGCGGCGTGCCGGACCCGGCGGGCACCGGCAACGACGAGCTGCGCGTCGTCTGCAGCTTCTGAGCGGGGAGGCCGAACCATGTTCCGCATCGACCCGCAGCGCACCTACTGGTGGCCAGTCACCATGCTGGTGCCCGACGAAGACAAGCCCGGCGAGCTCAAGGAGCACCGCTTCGACGTGCAGCTCAAGTGGCTGCCCGAGGAGGAGCACGCCGCCTGGCTCAAGCGCGCCGGCGAGCAGAAGCTCAGCGACCGCCAGGCCGCGCCGCAGATCGTGGTGTCGTTCCGCGGCGTGGCCACGGCCGACGGCCAGGAGCTCACCGCCACCCCGCAGAACCTGCAGCTGCTGCTGGCCGAGCCGGGCGTGCCGAGTGCCATCGTGCGGGCCTACCTGGCCAGCCGCGACAAGGCCGCGCAAAAAAACTGACCGAGGCCGCGCGGACGTGGGCGCGGCGCGGCCTCGGAGCGGTGGACACGAGCCCCTTGCTGGAGCAGGCGCAGGCCTTCGGCGCCAGCGCGGCGCAACTGGAGGCCCTGCGTGGCTCCATTGAACGCCGCAACCGCCCGCAGGCCGCCGGCGTGTGGCCGGAGCACTGGCATGCGCTGGAGGTCTTCCTCGCCATGGCCACGCAGTGGCGCACGCACCTCGGTGCGCGCGGCCTGTTCTACGAGGGCCTGGACTACGCCGCGCTGCCGCCGGTGCTGGCCGAGCACCGCCGCCTGCCGCGCCGCCTGCGCCAGCCCATGGACCGCCTCATGCCGCAGCTGCGCACCCTCGAGCTCGAGGCGCGCACGCACCTGAACGAAGCCTGACCCATGACCGGACAGAACCGCGAGTACCTGTTCCGCCTGCGCGGCGACGCGCAGCAGCTGCAGCAGGCCGCCGAGGCCGCCGCGCAGGGCGTGGACCGCCTGGCCGGCAGCACCGAGGCACTGGCGCGCGACCAGCAGGCCGCGCAGCGCGCCGGCGAGGCCTTCATCGGCAACCTGGCGCGCCAGGCCGCCGCCGTGGGCAAGAGCCAGAGCGAGCTGCTCGCCCTGCGCGCGGCCGAGCTCGGCGTGGCCGACGCCGCGCGCCCGCTCATCCAGCAGCTGGCAGCCGCCACCGCGGCGCACGAGGCCGAGACCGCCGCCGTGCAGCGCGCCGCGGCGGCGCAGCGCGCGCTGGAGAACATCCGCGCCGCGGCGCAGGCCCAGCAGCGCGGCCAGTACCAGGCGCAGCAGCAGTTCATCGACGGCCTGCAGCGCGAGGCCGCGGCCGTAGGCAAGACGCGCAGCGAGCTGCTGGCCATGCAGGCGGCCAAGCTCGGCGTCACCGCGCAGGCCGCGCCGCTGATCCAGCGGCTGCAGGCCGGCGAGCGCGCGTTCGGCGGCTTTGCGCGCGGCGGCAAGCTCAGCGCGCAGGAGCTCACGCAGGTGGGCTTCCAGCTCAACGACCTGGCCGTGCAGGTGGCCAGCGGCGGCAACCCGATCATCGCGCTGGTGCAGCAGGGCTCGCAGCTCAGCGGCACCTTCGGCGGCATCGGCAACGCGGCGCGGGCGCTCACCAGCCTCATCACGCCGGTGGGCGTGGCGCTCGGCGGGCTGGCGGCGGCGGTGGGCGTGCTCACCTTCGGCTATGCCACCGGCTACCGCGAGCAGGCCGCCTTCGAGCGCGGGCTGCTGCTCACCGGCAACCGCGCCGGCGTCACGAAGGGCCAGCTGGACGAGTACTCGCGCGCGATCGAGGACGCCACGCGCGTGACTATCGGCGCGGCGCGAGAGGCCACGCAGGCCGTCGCCGCGAGCGGTGCCTTCGGGCCCGGCGCGGTGGAGGAGGTGTCTCGCGCGGTCGCCATCCTGGCCGACCGCACGGGCCGCAGCGCGGACGACGTGGTCAAGGACTTCGCGCGCATGCGCGACGGCGTGGCGCGCTGGGCGGCCGACAGCAACCGCAGCTACAACTTCCTGACGGCCGAGCAGTTCAAGTACATCCAGCGGCTGGAGCAGCAGGGCAAGGCCGAGGAGGCGGCGCGGGAGACGGCGCGTCTGCTGGCCGACCAGCTGGGGCAGAAGACGCCGACCGAGCTGGGCCTGCTCGATCGCGCGCTGGTGGCCACCACCAAGCTCTGGAGCGACTTCTGGGACGCGGCCTTCGACATCGGCCGCCCGATCACGATCGAGCAGCAGCTCAAGAACGCCGAGGCGGCGCTGGCCGTGCTGGAGCAGGGCCTCGGCACGTCGCCCGAAGAAGGCGGCGGAGCCTCCTCCGCTGCCGAGCAGGCGCAGCGGGCGGTGGTCGAAGCGCTGCGCGCCCGGGTCAGGGCCGCGCAGGACGCGGCCAAGGCCCAGGCCGCCGCGGCGGCCGACGCGCAGGACGAGATCACCGCCAACTCCAAGGCCGTGCTCGACGCCCGCCTGGACCTGCAGCGCGCCGCGGCGCAGCGCGGCCAGGCGCTGGCCGACCTGGCGCGCGACCGGGAGCTGGCAGCCAACGAGCGCGCCTTCGAGCGCGAGGAGATCAGCTACGCCGGCTACCTGGCACGCCGCGCCGCGCTGGAAAAGCAGGCCATCAACGCCCGCCTCGCCGCGGTGGACGCCGAGATCGCGCTCGAGAAGCAGCGCACGATCGAGAACCCCCGGCGCGAGGCCGGCCGCGCGGCCGAGATCCAGCAGCAGGCCAAGCTGATCGAGCTGGAGACGCGCCGCGCCGCCATCCGCAAGGACTTCATCCGCCTCGAGGCCGACGTGGCTCGCCAGTTCGGCCGCGAGGACACCTCGCCCGCCGGCCGCGCTGCGCTCGAGCTCGCCGAAGTTGAGGAGCAGGAGGCCCGTGCCCGCAACCAGCGTCGCGACGCCGCCATCGCCGCGCAGGGCGAACTCTTCGACGCCACCGAGGCCATCAACCGCTCGCTGATCCGCGACGACCGCGAGCGCGGCCTGGCGCAGATCGAGGCCGAGCGCCAGCAGCTCGTGCAGCGGCTGGACCTCTACGTGCTCAACGCCGACGAGCGCCGCGCGGCCGAGGAGGGCCTGGCCGACTACATCGTCGCCCGCCAGCGCCAGCTGACCGAGGAGCTCAAGCCCGAGTGGCAGCGGCTGCAGGAGGCCTGGGCCGACACGCAGGCCAACATGCAGCGCGCGTCGGACCAGTTCCAGACCGACTTCCTGCTCGGCGGCCGAGAGACCTTCCGCCAGTTCGTGCGCGAGGGCGAGCTCAGCTTCGACCGCCTGGGCGACCTGCTGCTCGACACCCTGGCCGACCAGGTGTTCGAGCAGAACATCGCGCCGCTGTTCGGCCAGATCGGCAACGCGATCGCGCGCACCGTGGGCCTGGGCGGTGGCACGCCGGCGGCCGCTGCTGGTGCGGCCGGCGGCGCCGCGGCGCAGGCCGCCGCGACCGCGCAGGCCACCGCCCTGACCGCGGCCACCGCCGCGACCACCGCGCAGACCACCGCCACCGCGAGCCTGAGCGCTGCCACGTCGTCGCAGGCGCTGCAGGCTGGCCAAGCCTCGGTCTCGCTACTCGGGCTGGCGCAAGCCGCGCAGCTGGCGGCCACGCAGCTGCTCAGCGTGACGGCCGGCGGGGGCGGTGGCAGCTCGCTGCTCGGCTCGGTGGCCAGCGCCTTTGCCGGCTTCTTCACCGGCACGCCGGCGGTGGCCTCGGCCGTGTACTCGCCGGCGTTGCCGGTGGGCACGCCGCTGCCTTCGCTCGGAGGCCGCCGGACCGGCGGACCCACGCGCGCCGGCGGCTACTACGAGGTGGCGGAGGACGACGAGCCCGAGCTCTACCGCGTGGGCCGCCGCACCTACCTGCTCAACCCGGGGCAGGGCCAGGTGACCCCGGCGCAGCCGCTGCGCGCGCCGGCCGGCGCCGGCGCTGCGGCCGCCCCGGCAGCGCCCATCGTCAACGTGCGGCTGATCGAGGGCGCGCGCACGCCCAGCGTGGAGCAGCAGCCCACGGCCAACGGCGTGGACATCGAGATCCGCATCGCGCGCATCGCCGAGGACGCCGTCGCGCGATCGGTGGCCGACGGCGGCAAGGTGGGCCGCGCGATGCAGAGCACCTTCGGCCTGCAGCGCCAGGGCGCGCTGCGCAGGTGACCGGCCATGCCGCTGCCCGAGATCCTGATGCCCGCCGCCCTGCCGCCCTGGCTGGCGGCCGGCCACGAGCGGCAGGAGGCGCCGCTGTACGCGCACGCGCCCATGAGCACCGGGCACAGCCGAACGCGGCGCGTCTTCACTGCGGCGGAGCGCTTCCAGGCTGCGAGCATGGAGCTCACGCAGGCGCAGCTGACGGCGTTTCACGAGTGGTTCGAGAACACGCTGCAGGCCGGGCTGTTGCGCTTCGCGGCGCAGTTCCAAGACCTGGGGCCGGCGCTGGTGTGGTTCGACGCGCAGCTGCTTGGCTACGTCAGCCGCCGGCTGCCGCAGGGCGGCCGCTCGGTGCTGGAGTGCCAGCTGGTGCTGCGCGGCGCGCCCAGCCTGACCGGCCCGGACCTGACCACCGCCACCGACGTGACCGTGGTGCGCCTGATCGGCCGCGCGCGGCTGGAAATCGAGGCCACCGCGGAAGACCTGACCGAGGTCGAGCTGACGGGCGGCGTGGGCGGCACGGCCGCGGACCTGAGCGTGATCGAGCTCGATGGATTCGTCGGCGACCCGTTCCCGATCGACGCGATCTTGCTCGAAGACGGCGATGCCCTTCTCACAGAGACCGGCGACTTCCTGTTGATCGAGTCTGGCACCAGCACAGACACCCTGTTCACGGAGGACGGCGAAGCACTTGAAACCGAGGACGGCGCTGCGCTGTCCGTGGAGTGAAACACCATGCCCAAGATCTCCGAGCTGAACGCCGCTGCAGCGGTGACTGCGGCCTCGCTGTTTCCCGTCGTGACCGACGACTCGCCCGATGTCACCGAGAGGGCGACAGGCGCGCAGGTGCGCGCCTTCGTGCACAGCCTGACGCACATGGTCCCGGTCATGGCCGGCGCGATGAGGCCAAGGTCCACCGGAGGCTGCGCCGACCTGGCCGCTGACTCCGCTGGCTCCGGCCAGCCCGACATCGTGTTCCTGGCCTTCGACTCCGCGACCACCGAGTTCGCGCAGTTCACCATTCCAATGCCCGAGAGCTGGGACGAGGGCACTGTCACCTTCCAGCCGATCTGGTCGCACGACGCGACCACCACCAACTTTGGAGTCGTCTGGGGTCTGCAGGCTGTCGCGGTGAGCAACGACGACACGCTGGCCGCCGCGTTCGGTACGGCGCAGCTCGTCACCGACACCGGCGGCACGACCGATGACCTCTACATCGGCCCGGTGTCGAGCGCGATCACCATCGCCGGCAGCCCGGCCGCCGGCGACTTGGTGTGCTTCCAGGTCTTCCGCGACCATGACGAGGCCGGCGACACGATGGGGATCGACGCGCGGCTGATCGGGCTGCGGCTGTACATCGGCATCAACGCAGCGGGGGACGCATGATCCCGACGCTGCAGCTGGCGGGACTTGGACGATTTCTGCCGCCCGCAGCAGCTGGGCCAACGGCCTATCAATACTGGCGCCTGAACATCAGCCGCTGGGAGTTCGCCGGGTCGGCAACGACATCGACTGGAGACGTTCGGATCGACGAATGGCAGCTGTTCACTCCGAGCGCCGTTCAGTATCCAGGCGTCCAAATGTCGTCCAACAACAGCCTGGGCTACGTCGCCTCGGCGTCAAGCAGTTCTGGTGCCGGGTTTGAGGCATTCAGGGCTTTCCAGTTGATCCTCAGCGACAGCTCTCGATGGATCAGCGCATCCGGCGCCGGAGCCAAGTGGCTCCAGATCGACCTAGGCACTCCGCGCTCGATCAGCTCCATGAAGATCGCGCCCGATGGCGCCGCGACTTCAGACGGCGGCTATCACCCCCTCGACATCGAAGTGCTGGCAAGCAATACCGGCTCTTTCTCTGGCGAGGAAGTCACGATTTACACGGCCACCAATCTGGTCACCGCCGGATGGACCGGCAACACGCTCAGGACTTTCACGTTCTGAGCAACTCTTGAAAGGAAACCCCATGAACTACCTGATCGCCTGCCCCACCAGCACCGCGCCGCTGCCTACCGGCGCCACGCCCGGCGTATGGCGCGCGCGCATCCGCAACACCAGCACCGACGAGGTGACCGTGCTCGACGCACCCACGCTGCCGATCACCTGGGCCTCGCCCGCCGACGCGCCGTATGAGATCCGGCTGCAGCGCTTCACCGGCGAGGACCAGCCGGTGGGCCCGGCGCGCGAGCAGCAGTTCACCCTGCCGCTGGCCGGCGGCGCGCTGATCGACGTGGTGGGCGGCGACATCACGGTCACGCCGGCCTGAATGGAGCCGGGCTGAGGGAGCGCGCGTGCCGCTGATCGAGTACCCCGCCGGCCTGCCCGGGCCCAGCGCGTCGAGCTTCACGCCGCGCGACCGGCTGGCGCGCAGCACGCTGCCCGGCGACGCGCTCGCCGGCGCGCGCGAGCGCGACTTCCTCGGCAGCGAGGAGCTCGGCTTCGTCTTCAGCCCGGACGACGCGGCGGCCTTCGATGCGTGGTGGCGCGACACGCTCTACAGCGGCGGCCTGCGCTTCGCGGCCGCCTGGCCGCTGCCGCCGGAGTTCGCCGGCAGCCGCGTGCGCAAGTTCGCCCGCTCGCCGACCTGGAGCCACATCGCCAACGGCAACTGGCGCATGAGCGTCACCACGGAGGTCTACGGCCGCATGGCGGCGCCGGAGCTGACTCCGCCTGAATCGTGCGTCGAGCTGCTGAACCACGCGGACGAGACGAGCGGGACGACGGCGGAATCTGTCGTTGGCCCGGAGCTGACCGTGACCGGTGCGGCCGCTCTCTCTGCAGGCGCGGCGGTCTGGGGGACTGGCGGTGTCGGCCCGACCGGCTCAGGCAGCTACAGCTTGGGCACCAGCGATGCGCTGATCGATCCGACTCAGCGACACATTGAGTTCGAGGCGTGGTTCACCCGCACCGGAACAGGCGATACCGACGACAACGTCACGCTGCTGTACTTGGGCAACGCCGGCGGCAACAGGTACATGCGAATTGCTGCCGCCGGAAACGGTGGCGCTGCGGTGCTTCAGTACGAGGGGGTCAACGGCGCCACCAACGTGAGCATTCCGGCCATGGGATTCACGATTGATGAGCCGAGCCGTGTGGTGCTGAAGTTCAACCCGGACGACGGCTTCTTCAGCGTCTATCAGGGCGTCTCACGCCTCACCTACGTGGCGCTGGGCACCGAGCCGGGCTACTTCGACGGCATCGACTTCACCGTCATTCGGCCTCTGGACTTTGCCACCAGCGAAGGAAACACCGGCGTCTTCCAAGTCGATGAGGTGCGCCTGACCGTCTGTTCCACGCCGATCTACAGCGGCGAGTCGATCGAAGTGCCGACCGGCCCGTTCCCCGACCCTGCCTGACCCATGCCCACCTTCAGCGAAGACCCCATCCAGGGCGTGAGCATCAGCGACGCGGACCTCGAGGCCGCGGCCATCGCACCGGTGCGCCGCGCCATGCTCACCTGCCTGGAGTTCCACAGCGCCGAGTGGTCCGCGCCGGCGCGCGTGGTCGCTGACAAGCAGGACTTCACCGCCGTGCTCGAGGACGACGCGCCGCGCAACGCCGGCGAGTCCGTGACCTTCACCGCGCTGCCGCTGCGCGCCAAGTGGCCCAGCGAGGGCAAGGCCGGCCAGGCGCCCAAGGTGGAGCTGGAGATCGACGGCGTGTCCTCCCTGCTGGCCGACCTGATGGACCAGGCCGTGGTGTCGCTGGAGCCCATCGAGCTGATCCTGCGCCAGTACGCGAGCGATGACCCGAGCGGGCCCTCCCGCCTGCCGGTGCTCACGATGGAGTTCCAGGACGTGAAGGTGACCGAGAACACGGTCAGCGGCACCTGTGCCTACGGTGACCCGACGAACGACCGCTTTCCCGCCGCCGCCTACACGCGGCTGCAGTGGCCCGGGCTGAACGCGCGATGAGCCTGCACAGCACGCCCCAGCACATTGCCGTGGCCGCGGGGCTGATCGGCCATCCCTGGCTGCCGGAGCGCAACTGCTGGTGGCTGGTGCGCGAGTGGTTCAAGCGCCTGGGCGGCCCCGAACTGCCGGAGGTCGACGTGGGCGACGACTCGCCGGACAACGTGGCCGCCATCGTGCGCGTGTGCTCGGCGGGTGGCCTGCGCCCGGTGCGCGGCGAGCCGCGGGCGCTGGACATCGCGCTGGTGCGCAACCCTGCCAGCGGCCGCCGGCACGTGGGCGTGCTGCTGGTGGCCGACGGCCGGCTGCAGATGCTGCACAGCGAGGGCGGCGTGGACCACGAGGCCACGGCGCGCGCGCGGACGCTGAAGGTGCGCGGCCCCGGCGTGGTGATCGAGCCGCTGGCCGAGGCGCTGCAGCGCTACCACGGCCTGGAACTCTGGAGGCGCGAGGCATGAGCATGCAGCTCACCCCGCTGGCGCAGGCCTCGCGCGTGGCTGCCGATGCCGGCCTGGCCACGCTGGTGCTCAAGGTCAACCCGCTGCCGGAGATTCCGCCGGAGTTCGTCCTGCAGGTGCGCCCCGGCGTCACGATCGACAGCCTGCTGCCCGAGGCGCTGCGCGGCGAGCAGATCGTGTGCCGCTACGCGCCGGCCGACCCGCTGCGCATGGCCGGCGGCGCCTACCTGCTGCGGCGCGACTGGCAGCGCCTGGTGCAGCCGGGCGACCACGTGGAGTTCATCTGCCGCGCCGGCGGCGGCGACAGCGATCCGCTGCGGCTGATCCTGCAGATCGCGGTGCTGGTGATCGCGCAGCAGTTCGGCCCCGCGCTTGGCGCGGCGCTTGGCCTGAGCGGCAACTTCGGCGCCGCGGTGGGCACTGCGCTGATCACGGTGGGCGGCACGCTTGCGATCAACGCGCTGCTGCCGCCCCAGCAGCTGGGCATCGGCAGCGGCCAGCAGGCCTCCCCAGCCTACAACGTGGCGCTGAGCGGCAACACCGCGCGGCTCGACGCCCCGATCCCGGTGCTCTACGGCTACAACCCGGGCTACTACCCCGACTTCGGCGCGCAGCCCTACGTCGAGTACGACAACGACACCGACGACCAGTACTACCACGCCTACCTGGTGGTGGGCTGGGGCCGCTTCGGCAGCCTGCGGCTGGAGATCGACGACACCTCGATCACCAGCTTCCAGGACGTGGAGGTCGCGGTGCTGCAGCCGGGCGAGGCGCCCACGCTGGTGAACCCCAACGTGGTGACCGCGCCCGAGGTCAGCAACCAGGAGATCGAGTCCGGCCGCTACACCGCCGCCATCGCGGCCTGCGGGCCCGGCCGGCGCGTGGAGCAGCTGGGCCTGGACATCGTGTTCAACGGCCTGGGGGCCGCCGACAACGACGGCGACTTCGGCAACCGCACGGTGCAGCTGCGCTTCGACATCCAGGAGATCGACGACCTGGGCGTGCCGGTGGGCGCCTGGGCCACGCTGGCCACCGAGAACATCACCGCCGCCACGCCCAGCCCGGTGCGGCGCAGCTTCACCTACACGCTGGCCTCGCCCATCCGCTGCCAGGTGCGCGCCGTGCGGCTGGACGTCAAGAGCGAGAGCCAGCGCGTGCTCAACACCCCGTTCTGGAACGGCCTGCGCGCCTACCTGGACAGCGCGGAGGTGGGCAACCTGGGCACCACGCGCATCGAGGTGCGCATGCGCGCCAGCGAGCAGCTCAACGGCCTGAGCCAGCGCCGCATCAGCGTGACTGGCACGCGCATGGTCCGCACCTGGCACCCGGACACTGGCTGGAGCGCCGAGCCGGTGGTCACGCGCTCGCCGGCCTGGGCGCTGGCGGACAAGTGGAGCAACGCCGACTACGGCGACGGCCTTCCCGACAGCCGCATCGACCTGCAGGGCCTCTACGAGCTCGACCAGCTCTGCACCGAGCGGCAGGACCGCTGCGACGCGATCTTCGACACCGCGACCGACAGCGACAGCGCCGACCAGCTGCTGGCCACCACCATGCGCGCCTTCGTGGTCCGCCGCAACGGCGTGCGCACTGCCGTGCGCGACCAGGCGGTGGAGCTGCCGGCCAAGGCCTTCACCAGCCGCATGATGCGGCCGGGCACCGCCGCGGCCAGCTACGCGGTGGCCAACAGCCGCACGCCCAACGGCGTGATCCTGGAGTACTTCTCCAACGTCACGCGCGACTGGGAGGAGATCGAGTGCCCGGCGCCTGGCTACAGCGTCACCGACCCGGAGCACCCGGACTACGACGCCGAGCTGCCCCCGATGGACCGGCCGATCCGCCAGCGCCTGGCCTTCGTGCGCGGCGCCACGCACGCGCGGCGCGAGGGCCTGTTCTACGCCGGCAAGCTGAAGTACCGCCGCAAGCGCGTGGTGTTCTCCACGGAGCTGCAGGGCTCCGTGGTGGCCTACGGCAAGACGGTGATCGTGGCGCCGCCGCTGCGCAGCTACGGCAAGGCCGGCGACGTGGTGAGCTGGGACGCCGGCAGCATGGTGATGGTGCTGAGCGAGCCGGTGGCCTTCGAGCCCGGCGAGTCTCACTACCTCACGCTGACCGACGACCGCGGCAACCCCACCGCCGACATCGAGGTGGGCCCGGGCCCGGACCCGAACAGCGTGGTGCTGGCCGAGGCGCCGGGCTTCACCATCGTGGCCGACCAGGCCGACCGCGAGCGGCCGACCTTCCTCTTCACCCGCACCAGCGAGCGGCGGCAGCTCATGCGCGTGGTGGGCATCGAGCCCGCCGGCCTGGACGAGCAGGGCGCGCCCATCATCACCATCGAGTGCGAGTCCGACGATCCGCGGCTGCACACGCTGGACGCGGCGCTGCTGCCGGGCCCGGGCGACGACCAGGACCCGATCGACGAGGAGCCGATCAACGACGACGACGACGGCGAGGTGGGCCCGGTGATCCCGGAGTTCCAGACCTCGTCGGCGGCGGTGGAGATCCGGCCGCTGGCGGAGATCGCCGACTTCGAGGCGATCTCGGGCTTCCGGCTTCGGCCGAACGGCCGCATCCAGCTGCTGCGCGGCGCGAGCTGGGAGAACGTGCAGACGCCGCAGGCCGCGCAGGACATCAGCCCGCATTCCTTCGGGCCCAACTACTGGCTGCGCTTCGGTGCCAACGAGCCGAGCACCGGCGACGCCTACGAGTGCCGCGTGTCGAGCGTCATCTCCGTGGGCGGCCAGAGCTTCAACGCCGAGGTGGACGGCGCCGACATCGGCACCTGGGTGGACCTGGCCGCCGACGCCGAGTGGACGCTCACCGTGACCGAGGCCGACTCGACCACCGTCATGGCCTTTGCCGCGAGCCCCGGCGGGCTGGTGACGGCCAACGTGCAGTGGTTCTACGTCACGGTGCAGGTGCGCGACAAGGACACCCAGACCGTGCAGGCCACGGGCCAGGTCTACCTGGCGGCGGGCTGCCGAGCTTCCGAGACCTCCTGAGGACCGACGATGAGCCAACTGACCAACTACGCCGAGAACAAGCTCGTGGACATGCTCCGCGGCCAGGCCTGGAGCCTGCCGGCGGACCTGTACTTCGGGCTGGCCAGCGCCGCGAGCGACAGCTCGATCACGGAGCTGTCTGGCACCGGCTACGCGCGCGTGGCGGTGACGCGCTCGCTGGCCAACTGGAGCGGCACCCAGGGCGCCGGCACCACCACCGCCAGCTCGGGCACCAGCCACCAGAGCAGCAACAACGCCGCGATCGACTTCGGCACCGCCGGCGCGGCCTGGGGCACCGCGAGCCACCTGGTGGCCTGGGATGACGACGCGGCGGGCAACGCGCTCTTCTTCCTGCCTCTGGACGTGGCGCTGCCGATCGAGAGCTCCGACCCGGTGTCCTTCGATGCCGCGAGCGTGACGTTCCGCCTCGGCCTCACCGGCGGCTGCAGCGACTACCTGGCTAACAAGCTGATCGACTTCATCCTGCGCGCGCAGAGCTACAGCTACCCGGCCAGCGTGTACGTGGCCGCCTGCACCGACGCGCCCACCAACGCCGGCGGCGGCACCGAGCCGGGCGTGGGCGGCTACGCGCGCGTGGCGGTGGCCACCAGCCTCACGGCCTGGGCCGGCACGCAGAGCGCGGGCAGCACGGCCGCCAGCAGCGGCACGGGTGGCGAGACGAGCAACAACGCGCAGATCACCTTCCCCGCGCCCACGGCCAACTATCCGGGCGACATCACGCACCGCAAGGTGATGGACGCCGACGTGGGCGGCAACCTGCTGTTCTGGGCCGCGCTGGCCTCGCCCAAGACGGTGGTCGACGGCGGCTCGGCGCTGTTCTACGCGCCGGGGCAGCTGCGCATCCGGTTCGGCTGACGCGAGGCGATGAGCATGCAGGCACCTCCCTCCCTCGACATCGTCTCCGTGCTCACGGCACTGGCCGCGCTCGTGTTCGCGCCCGATCTGGCCGCGCTGGTGGGGCCGTATGCCGTGATCCTGATCGGCGCGACGCTCGGCGCGGCCTGGGGCGCGACGCGGCGCAAGGCCACCTCGCGGCTGGGCACGCTGGGGTACATCGCCGGCATGGTCGGCCTGGCCTGCCTGGTGACGGTGCCGGCCGCTGCGGTGGGCTCCAAGCTGACCGGCCTGCACCTTCACTGGCTGCTGGGGCCGGTGGCCGCGCTGATCGGTGCGCTGGGGCCGGAGTGGGCCTACGGCAAGGCGCGCAGCTTCCTCGCCTCTCAATCGTCCAAGGGGGCTCGCCATGAGTGAGACCGACAAGCTCTTCGCGCTGGCGCACATGGCCGCCTGCGCCGCGCTGGCCTGGTGCTGCCTGTGCCGCATCAGCGCGATGAGCAAGGACACCACGCGCTTTGCCACGCGGGGCGCCTACGCGCTGCTGTTCACGATCGCGGTCGCGGTCGGGACCATGCCGATCTGGATCTCCGGCTACTGGGGCCGCTGGTCGGCGCTGACGCTGGCACTGGGCTACGTGGTGGTGATGGCCGTGAACGCGCACGCCTGGCGCCACGGCCCGCCCGCCTTCGCGCGCACCGACCGCGACGACTTCGACGACATGCCCCACCACCACCTGCCGCACGTCACCGGCGGCACCAAGGAGACGCCGCCATGCGCCTGATCCTCACCGCCTTCCTTGCGCTGCTGCTGCAGGCCGGCACGGCTGCCGCGCAGACCTGCGCCCCGGCCGAGGTGCAAGGCGCCACCGGGCAGCCCATCCGCACCGGTACCACGGCCACCGGCTGGTTCGCCTACACCTTCTGCCCGGGCGACTACCGGGTCGGCCACTGGTATGCCTACGGCCCCTGGGGCCAGGTGCTGACCACGGCCACGCGCGAGATCCACGCGGCGCGCGCCGGCATGGACGCCTTCCGCGCCGCGGTGGCGCAGCGGCTGACGGGGCGGCAGTGCGAGATCGAGCGCGATGCCGAGGGCGTGCAGGCCATGGTCGATGCCGAGGCCTGGCACAGCCACTCGGAGCTGTGCTTCGCCCTGCGTGACGCGATGGCCGCGGCCTGGCCGCCGGCGCCGGTGTGGCAGGTGGTGCCCGCGCTCGCGCCGGCGACCACGCGGCCGGTGTACGAGGTCGTCGACGGCGTGCGGCAGACGCGCGCGGTCTACGGCGTGCGCGCCACGCCGGAGGAGTTCTGCGCCTGCACCGCGGCCACCGCGCTGCCGGCCGGCAGCCCGCGCAACCGCTGGTGTCCGGTGGAGGGCATGAAAGCGAGCCTGGTGACGCTGTGCGGGAGGGTGCAGTGACGGACGAGCGCCTAACCGCCAACTTCTGGCTCAGCGAGTTCCTGGCCAGCGACACGGCCGTGCGCCTGGGCATCGACAACGCGCCCGGCGCGCTGCACGAGGCGAACATCCGCAACGTGCTCGCCCCGGGCATGCAGGCCGTGCGCGACCTGCTCGGCGTGCCGGTGCTCATCAGCAGCGGCTACCGCAGCCCGGCGCTCAACGCGGCGGTTCGCGGCTCGCAGAGCAGCCAGCACTGCAGCGGCCACGCGGCCGACTTCCGCGCGCCGTCGTTCGGCAGCCCGCGCAAGGTGTGCGAGGCCATCGTGGCGGCCATGGAGCGCGTCAAGTTCGACCAGCTGATCCACGAGGGCAGCTGGGTGCACATCAGCTTTAGCCCGCGGCGGCGCAACGAGGTGCTGACTGCGCACTTCAGGCCTGGCGGCGTGAGCTACACGCGGGGGCTCGCATGAGCGCGTGCGGCCAAGTGGAGATCTCAATCCGGGGCGATCGACGCCTCATTCAACCGAAAGGAAGCGCCATGAGCGTTCGAGCCAAGTTCAAGGTCCACAGCATCACCGAGCACGAGGGCGGCCTGAAGACCGCGTCGCTGCAAGCCGTTACCAGCGGCAGCGCGGAGAACGCGTCGTTCTTCAAGTGGACGCCGAGCGCCCGCATCGAGCTGTCGACCATGAACCCCGGTGCAGCCGAGCAGTTCATCCCTGGCAAGGAGTTCTACGTCGACTTCACGCCAGCCGAGGCTTGAGCCGTGACGGCCTTGCGCTACGCCTTGGGCCTGCTGCCGCGCTGGCTATGGGCGACGCTCGGCGCGCTGGTGCTGGCCGTGGCCTACGCGCAGGGCTGGCGCGCCGGGGCCGAGCACGTGCGTGCCGAGTGGCAGGCCGACCACGAGCGCCTGCGCCAGCAGGTGGACGCGGCCAACCTGCGCGCGCACGAGGCGGCTGCGGTCTACCAGCAGCTCAAGGCGGCGCGGGCCGCGCGATCGGCCGCCAGGCGGCAGGAGGTGAACCATGCGCTGGATGCTGCCGAGCAGTGGGCTCGCACTGCTGTGCCTGACGGGGTGCGCGACGCCCTTGCCGCCGCCACCGCCGACGCTGCTGCCTCCCAGCCTGACTGAGCCATGCCCGCCGCTGACGGCGCCCAAGCTCGAGACCAACGGGGACCTGGCGCGCGCGCTGGTCGACGCTACGACGTGGGGCGCGGACTGCCGAGCCCGCCACCGGGCGCTGACGGACGCATTGCGGTCCCGGTAGACGAGCTGCTCGCCGCGATCGACGCGCTGGAGGTGGCCGCCATGAGCCACGCCGAGGCGCAGCGCCGCGACGAGCCTCAGCACGCCGAGGCCACGCGGCGCGAGCTGCTGCGCTGCCGCGCCGCCGCCCAGGACGCCGCGCGACGCGCGTGCGAGGGCAGCGCCGAGCTGCGGCGCCTGGTGCGTGGGGTGTACGAGTGGATGCTGCTGCACAACGGCCGCCGCGCGGCGGCCCGCCTGCGGCCATGGCTGCGGTGACGTGGCGCGAGCTCGAGCGCCTGCTGCGCATCGCCGAGCGGCCGCTCAGGGCGCAGATCTACGTGGCGGAGATGCGTGGGCACATCACGCGCGAGGACGTGCTGCAGGAGGGCCGCATCGCCGCCTGGCTGGCGCTGGAGCGCGTGCCGGGCAGCCTGCCCGGCTACCTGGTGATCCGCGCCCGCGGCGCGATGGTCGACGCGATGCGCAAGGCCTCCTGGGTGCCGCGCGGCGCCTACGGTGAAGAGGAGCAAGCGGTGATGGTGACGGCCGACAGCGACGACGGTCAGCCCCTGCACCCGATCCAGCCCGACGAGGCCGTCGCGTCGATCCACGTGCGGCGCTTGGTCGAGCAGCTGCAGCGCCTGCCCGACCAGCAGGTCCTGGTCGCCGGCCTGTTGGCCGACGGCAAGACGCCGACCGAGATCGCCGCCCAGCTCGGCGTCAGCGTGCCGAGGGTGAGCCAGATCAAGGCGGAGCTGGAGGAGTGGGTGCGGAGGCGGCTGTGACGCCCCCCGAAAGTGTGCGGGGATTTTTGACAGAAACGGTGCGTTTGAGGCACTCCAGGCGGGCGGCGCGCAGCCTTTCTCCTCTATGAGCGAGCCCTCCGCAGGGCGCGCGCTCCGCACTCGAAATCAGGCGTGCGGTATCCCCGCACCGTGGGTTCGAATCCCACCCTCTC
>CAYLKR010000008.1:0-28245 GCA_964384225.1 uncultured Methylibium sp. | reverse complement strand
CTCGATCGAGTAGATGTCGTGGTGCGGCGGCGGCGAGATCAGGCCGACGCCCGGCACCGAGTAGCGCAGCATGCCGATGTACTCGGACACCTTGCCGCCCGGCAGCTGACCGCCCTCGCCCGGCTTGGCGCCCTGGGCCATCTTGATCTGGATCTGGTCGGCACTCACCAGGTACTCGGTCGTGACGCCGAAGCGTCCCGAGGCGACCTGCTTGATCTTCGAGCGCAGGCTGTCGCCTTCCTTCATCTCGTAGTCGGCCTCGATGACCTTCGTGCCGACGACGTCCGACACCTTGGTGCCGGCGGTGATCCGGATGCCCTTCAGCTCGTTGCGGTAGCGCGCCGGGTCCTCGCCGCCTTCGCCGGTGTTGGACTTGCCGCCGATGCGGTTCATGGCGATCGCGAGCGTGCTGTGCGCCTCGGTCGAGATCGAGCCCAGCGACATCGCGCCGGTGGCGAAGCGCTTGACGATCTCCGCGGCCGGCTCGACCTCGTCGATCGGGATCGCCCTGCTCGGATCGACCTTGAACTCGAACAGGCCGCGCAGCGTCATGTGGCGGCGCGACTGGTCGTTGATGATCTGGGCGTATTCCTTGTAGGTGTCGAACTTGTTCGCGCGCGTGCTGTGCTGCAGCTTGGCGATCGCGTCCGGCGTCCACATGTGCTCCTCGCCACGCGTGCGCCAGGCGTATTCGCCGCCGGCGTCGAGCATGGTCTCGAGCACCGGGTCGTCGCCGAAGGCGGCCTTGTGCATGCGGATCGCTTCCTCGGCGACCTCGAAGACGCCGATGCCGCCGACCTGCGAGGCGGTGCCGCGGAAGTACTTGTCGACGAGCGGCCTGTCGAGGCCGATCGCCTCGAAGAGCTGGGCGCCGCAGTAGGACATGTAGGTCGACACGCCCATCTTGGACATGATCTTCGACAGGCCCTTGCCGATCGCCTTGACGTAGTTGTAGATCGCCTTGTCGGCGCTCAGGTCGCCCGAGAGCTCCTTGTGCAGCGCGGCCAGCGTCTCCATCGCCAGGTAGGGGTGCACCGCCTCGGCGCCGTAGCCGGCCAGCACCGCGAAGTGATGCACCTCGCGCGCCGAGCCGGTCTCGACCACCAGACCGGCGGTCGTGCGCAGGCCCTCGCGCACCAGGTGCTGGTGGATCGCCGACAGCGCCAGCGCCGCGGGGATCGCCACCAGCTCGCGGCTCATGCGCCGGTCGGTGATGATCAGGATGTTGTGGCCGCTGCGGATCGCGTCCACCGCCTGCGCGCACAGCGAGGCGAGCTTGGCCTCGACGCCCTCGCAGCCCCAGGCCAGCGGGTAGACGATGTCGAGCTCGCAGGGCTTGAACTTGCCGCCGGTCGGCTTCTCGATCGCGCGCAGCCGCGCCATGTCGGCGAAGTCGAGGATGGGCTGAGTGACCTCGAGCCGCATCGGCGGGTTGACCGCGTTGATGTCGAGCAGGTTGGGCTTCGGCCCGATGAAGCTGTTGAGCGACATCACGATGGCCTCGCGGATCGGGTCGATCGGCGGGTTCGTGACCTGCGCGAACAGCTGCTTGAAATAGTTGTACAGCGGCTTGTTCTTGTCCGACAGCACCGCCAGCGGCGAGTCGTTGCCCATCGAGCCGATGCCCTCCTCGCCGGCCTGGGCCATCGGGCTCATCAGGAACTTCAGGTCCTCTTGCGTGTAGCCGAAGGCCTGCTGACGGTCGAGCAGGGTCTCCGGGCAGGCCGGCGCCTCGCCGGTGGCCGACACGTCCTCGAGCTTGATGCGCACGTTCTCGATCCACTGCCGGTAGGGCTTGGCCGAGGCGTAGGTGGTCTTGAGCTCCTCGTCGTCGACGATGCGGCCCTGTTCCAGGTCGATCAGGAACATCTTGCCGGGCTGCAGGCGCCACTTCTTGACGATGCGATTCTCGGGGATCGGCAGCACGCCCGATTCGGAGGCCATCACCACCAGGTCGTCGTCGGTAACGATGTAGCGCGCCGGGCGCAGGCCGTTGCGGTCGAGCGTGGCGCCGATCTGCTTGCCGTCGGTGAACACCATCGCGGCGGGGCCGTCCCAGGGCTCGAGCATCGCGGCGTGGTACTCGTAGAACGCACGCCGGCGCGCGTCCATCAGCTCGTGGTTCTCCCAGGCTTCCGGGATCATCATCATCGCGGCGTGGGCGAGCGGGTAGCCGCTCATCGTCAGCAGCTCGAGCGCGTTGTCGAAGGTCGCGGTGTCGGACTGGCCCTCGAAGCTGATCGGGTAGAGCTTGTTCAGGTCGTCGCCGAGCACCGGCGACTTCATCACGCCCTCGCGCGCGCGCATCCAGTTGAAGTTGCCCTTGACGGTGTTGATCTCGCCGTTGTGCGCGACCATCCGGTAGGGGTGGGCGAGCGGCCACTCGGGGAAGGTGTTGGTCGAGAAGCGCTGGTGCACCAGCGCCAGCGCCGAGACCACGCGCTCGTCAGCCAGGTCGCGGTAGTAGGTGCCGACCTGGTCGGCCAGCAGCAGCCCCTTGTAGATGATAGTGCGGCAGCTCATGCTGGGCACGTAGTACTCGTGGCTGTGCGTCAGCTTCAGGCGCTGGATCGCCGAGCTGGCGGTCTTGCGGATCACGTAGAGCTTGCGCTCGAGCGCATCGGGCACGATCACGTCGGTGCCGCGGCCGATGAAGACCTGGCGGATCACCGGCTCCTTGGCGCGCACCGTCGGCGACATCGGCATGTCGCGGTCGACCGGCACGTCGCGCCAGCCGAGCAGCACCTGGCCTTCGGCCTTGATCGCGCGCTCGAGTTCCTGCTCGCAGGCCATGCGCGACGCATGCTCCTTCGGCAGGAACACCATGCCGACGCCGTACTCGCCGGGGGGCGGGAGCTCGATGCCCTGCTGCGCCATCTCGGCACGGAAGTAGTCGTCCGGGATCTGGATCAGGATGCCGGCGCCGTCGCCCATCAGCTTGTCGGCACCGACCGCACCGCGGTGATCGAGGTTCTCGAGGATCTTCAGGCCCTGGCGCACGATGGCATGCGCCTTCTGGCCCTTGATGTGGGCGACGAAGCCGACACCGCAGGCGTCGTGCTCATGGGCGGCGTCGTACAGGCCGTCGCGCTGGGCGGCGGCAAGGGCCTCGGCGGTCGAGAGGGGGGTCGGTGCGGTCACGGCGCGCTCCTGGCAAGGCATGGACCGCGAGATTACTGCACCGCAACACGCGAGACAATCAAAATAATTTATACCTGACCCTATTTATTAGCAGACAACTGCAGACTCGATATTTATTAGGGACATATTAATCAGGGGCGAGCAGGCGACGCGGACGCCCCCGCGGACGCGGCAGCGTCGGGCGCGGCGACTGGCCCGCCAAAGCCTTGGCGAAGGCCGCCGAGCCCAGCACCCAGCCCCCTCGCAGCGCCGCCTCGATCGCTTCCTGCTCATCCAAAGTGAGTGCGTGCTGCAGCAGCTCGCGATAGCGCATCTCGCGATCGAAGGGCGTGTTGCCGAGCGCCCAGTAGGCCGCCGGGGCCGCGAGCCGCGGGTCGGGGGCATGGCCCACATGGGCGGCCAGGCTGCCGCGACGCGGATCCATGCCGGCCGCCAGGTCGATGCGGACCATGCAACGCAGCGTCCATTCGCCCGGCTCGACGACGGCGGCGCGGAAGCGCCCTTCCCAGAGGC
Organism: uncultured Methylibium sp.; assembly: GCA_964384225.1. Lineage (GTDB taxonomy): Bacteria > Pseudomonadota > Gammaproteobacteria > Burkholderiales > Burkholderiaceae_C > Methylibium. The sequence continues at coordinate 24,591 of CAYLKR010000008.1, read as the reverse complement.
TGCCGCGGCGGCCGTGACGGCGGTTGAAGGCGGCGGCGTGGCGCCGGGCGACGGCCTGCATCAGGCGGCTGAGCGCCTCGCCGCGGTCGGCGCTGGCGAGGAGCTCGAAGCGGTCGTCGCACAGCCCATAGGCGTGCAGGGCCACACCCTGGGCGGCGACCGCGTCGCGCAACAGCTCGGCGAGCGCGTCGCGGTCCTGGTCGTCGAGGGCGAGCGGCTGGCCGTGCTGGGACCGCTGGCTCAGCAAATGGGCGTGCCCGCCGACGAGCAGCCTGGGAAGTCGGGCCATGCCGGATTGGACACCGCCCGGGGCAAGGCCCGGGGCGGCTCCGGCGCGTCAGAAGCGGTGGCGGATGCCGAACGCGACGTTGAGGGCGTCCTGGCCGGCCTCGGAGGTCACGCCGCCGAGGAAGCCCTGCTGACCCGGCGCCGACTGCGCGTTGCGGTTGTTGTCGAAGCGCGTCAGCACCGCGCTGACATCGGTGCGCTTGGACAGCGCGTAGCTGTAGACGGCGCCGTAGGACTGCACGTCGAGGTTACGGCGCTGCTTGTCGTCGTAGCGGTTGTAGGCCACCGAGACGGTGTGCGGGCCGCTGACGATGCGGTAGCCGACGTGGTACATGTCGGCGTCCTGGGTCAGCGCGTTACGGTAGCCGTCGGCGATCAACTGCGCGATCAGCGGGCCGACCTGGCCGGTCAGCGTGGTCTGCAGCGCCGACAGGCCTGCCGGGTTCTCATCCTCGACCTTGGCGTAGACCGCGCTGAGGTTGCCGGGCCCGATCGGCGCCTCGCCCGCGATGACGAAGTCCGTCAGCGATTTCTCGCCGCGCTCGTTCTCGCGGGTCTGGTAGGCCGCACCCACGGAAAACGCGGGGGTCCGGTACGCCACATGCGTGCCGATCAGCCTGCCGGTCGCGACCGAGCCCTCGCCGAGCCCGTACATCAGGCTGCCCGACCAGGGCCCGAGCTGGAAGCGGTAGGACGCGGCGTTCTCGATGCGGATGTCCACCGGCGGCGGGAAGCCGCTGACCTGGCCGAAGGCCAGGCTGGACTCGTTCTTCATCGTCTCGAAGGTCGCGACGATCTCGAAGGCCGGCGTGTACTGGCGCCCCGCGAGGAAGCCCCCGAAGGGCGTGATCAGGCCGACGAAGGCCTGGCGGTCGAACAGCCGGCCCGGCAGGTTCACGCCCACCGTCTGCGTGGCGACGTTGTCGGCGATGGCGCGCAGCGTGCCGTTGGTCTCCAGGACCTGCAGCGGCGCGGGGAGACCCAGCCCTTCGGCGGTGTAGAAACGGTCCGGCAGCTGCAGGCCGGACGGCGGCCGGTTGCTGACCGCGCCGGTGTCGATCTCCAGCCGGTTCTCGAGCGTGAAGATGGTCCGCCAGCCGCCGCCGAGATCCTCGTTGCCGCGGAAGCCGAAGCGCGACCCTTCCATGATGCCGCTGACCAGGCGCGTCTTGGCAGCGTCCTGCCCCGTCGTGTACTGGATGCCGGCGTCGGCGATGCCATAGAGCGTCACCGAACTCTGGGCCTGGGCGGTACCGGCCGCGGTCAGGGCCAGGGCAAGCGCGAGCGCAAGCGGCGTCTTCTTCATTCGAATGTCTCCTTGGGTGGCACTGCCCAGCACCCGGTCGGGCGGCGGGAGCGCTCAGTGCATCTATGCCTAGGCATGCTATCGGTGCGCCCCCGCCGGGGACACAGGGGCAACACCCGGTTGTTGCGGCCGCCGGACAGGCCGGGCGCTCTTTAGAGGAGCTCGTCGAACACGGCCCGGCCGGTCAGGCGCCGGTGTTCGCGCAGGGCGTAGCGGTCGGTCATCCCAGCCACGTAGTCGGCGACCGCGCGGTGGGGTGCGCGCCCGGGCGCCACCGGCGGCACCGCGGCGCCGGCGTGGTAGGCGTCGAACAGCTCGCGCACCACCTGCTGGGCGCGCGCCGTGCTGGCCATCACCTGGGCGTGGCGGTACAGGCGGGTGTGGAGGAAGCGCTTGAGCCGGATGCTTTCGGCGCGCATCGCCTCGCTGAACTGCACCAGCGGCGGCGCGCGCCGCGCCTCGTCGGCGTCGGCCGGCGCATGCTGCCGCAGCGCGGCGGCGGTCGCGTCGATCACGTCGTAGACCTGGGCCGACAGCAGGCGGCGCAGCATCTCGTACAGCAGCCGGCGCCCAGTGAGCCCGGGGTGCTCCTGGCGTGCCTGCGCGAGGTGGCGCGCGACCAGCGGCACGTCCTCGAGCTGCTCGATCTCCAGCAGGCCGGAACGCACGCCGTCGTCGATGTCGTGGGCGTTGTAGGCGATCTCGTCGGCCAGGTTGCACAACTGCGCCTCCAGGCCGGGCTGGCTGCCGTCGAGGAAGCGGCGGGCCACGCCACCCGGCTCGGCGCGCTCCAGCGCCTCGGCATGGCGGCGCGCGCAGTGCTTCAGGATGCCTTCGCGGGTCTCGAAGCTCAGGTTCAGGCCATCGAAGCCGCCGTAGCGCTCCTCGAGCCGGTCCACCACGCGCAGCGACTGCAGGTTGTGCTCGAAGCCGCCGCAGCCCGGCACGGCCTCGCGCAGGCAGGCGTTCAGCGCCTCCTGCCCGGCATGGCCGAAGGGCGTGTGGCCGAGGTCGTGGGCCAGCGCGATCGCCTCGGTGAGGTCCTCGTTGAGGCCGAGCGCGCGGGCGATCGAGCGGGCGATCTGAGCGACTTCGAGTGAATGGGTGAGCCGGGTGCGGAACAGGTCGCCCTCGTGGTTGAGGAAGACCTGGGTCTTGTAGACGAGCCGCCGGAAGGCGGTCGAGTGGACGATGCGGTCGCGGTCGCGCTGGAAGGCATCGCGCGTCGGCGCCGGCGGCTCGGCATGGCGGCGGCCGCGGCTCGCGGCCGGGTGGCTGGCGTAGGGCTGCAGCGGCATCGACGCGGCCCGCGTCCGGGCTCAGGCCCGAACGGCCGCCGGAAGGGCCTGAGGCGCCCCCCCGGGGGGCGGCGAGCGAAGCGAGCGTGGGGGCTTCACGTGTCAGGCGCAGTGCGCGTCGAGCACCTCGCCGACCAGCGCGTCGGGTGCCGGCCGGACGACCGCGTGGCCGAGCGCGTCGAGCAGCACGAAGCGGATCTCACCGGCCTCAGCCTTCTTGTCCAGGCGCATCAGCTCGAGCCAGCGTGCCGTGCCGAACGCCGGGCCGCGCACCGGCAGACCGGCGCGCCGTACCAGCGCGGCGATACGTGCGGCGTCTGCCGGCGCCAGCAGCCCGAGCCGCGCCGACAACGCGGCCGCCAGCACCATGCCGCAGCCGACCGCCTCGCCGTGCAGCCATTCGCCGTAGCCCAGCCCGGCCTCGATCGCGTGACCGAAGGTGTGGCCGAAGTTGAGGATGGCGCGCAGGCCCGACTCGCGCTCGTCGGCCCCGACGACGGCGGCCTTGATCTCGCAGGAGCGCCGCACCGCGTGCGTCAGCGCCGCCGTGTCGCGGGCCAGCAGCGCATCGACGTTCGCCTCGACCCAGCCGAGGAAGCCCGCGTCGGCGATCGGACCGTACTTGACGACTTCGGCCAGCCCGGCGCGCAGCTCGCGCGGCGGCAGCGTGGCGAGCACGCCGAGGTCGGCCACCACCACGGCCGGCTGGTGGAAGGCGCCGATCATGTTCTTGCCCAGCGGATGGTTGATGCCGGTCTTGCCGCCGACCGAGGAATCGACCTGGGCCAGCAGCGTCGTCGGCACCTGCACGAAGGGCACGCCGCGCATGTAGCTGGCGGCCGCGAAGCCGGTCATGTCGCCGACCACACCGCCGCCGAGCGCGTACAGCACCGTCCTGCGGTCGGCGCCGAGCTTCAGCAGGCCGTCGAAGATCAGGTTCAGCGTCGCCCAGTCCTTGTGAGCCTCGCCGTCGGGCAGCACGATCGTCTCGACCTGCCGGTGGCGGCTGCGCAGCGTACGGGCCAGCCGCTCGGCGTACAGCGGCGCCACGGTCGTGTTGCTCACGATCACGCCGAGCGACGAGGCCGGCGCCGCGGCGAAGGACTCGGGAGCGTCGATCAGGCCGCTGCCGATGTGGATCGGGTAGCTGCGGGCGCCGAGGTCGATCGTGACGGTCTGGCGGGAGGAGGAGGCGGCGTGCGCCGCGGTGCCGGCGTTCATGGTGACGCCCAGTGTAAGTGGCGGGCCACCACCACGGCCGGCGACAGGGCCTCGCTCAGCGCGGCGGCTGCACCGCCGATGGCACGCGCGCCGGGTCGACGACGCCGGCCAGCTCGAGCTGCATCAGGATCATGCCGACCAGCGTCTGCAGCGAAGGGCGGCCGGTCTCGATCACGAAGTGGGCCGTCTCGCGGTAGAGGGGATCGCGCTCCGCGTACAGCGCCCGCAGCTTGGCGCGAGGGTCCGCGACCTGAAGCAGCGGGCGCTGCGTGTCGTGGCGCAGGCGGCGGTGCAGCTCGTCGGCGCTGGCGCGCAGGTAGACCACCGTGCCGTGCTCACGCAGTGCGCGACGGTTCGCCTCACGCAGCACCGCGCCGCCGCCGGTGGCGAGCACCCCGTGGGCGCCGGCGCACAGCTCGGCGATCACCTGCTGCTCGAGGTCGCGGAAACGAGGCTCGCCCTCGCGTTCGAAGAAAGAGCGGATCGGCTCGCCGATCCGCTCTTCGATCACCGCGTCGGAGTCGACGAACGCGACACCCAGGCGCTTGGCGAGCTGTCGGCCGACGGAGGACTTGCCGGCACCCGGCAGCCCGACGAGGCCGATCAGCATGCCGGCATCACGGCCCGCAGTTCAAGCTGGTGCCGAACGGGCTATCGACCCCAGCCGGGGGCACGTTCTCCTGGTTGAAGTCCGATGCCAAGCCAGTGACGATGAACTCGGCCCGGGCCGTCGATGCCGTGCCGGAAACCACCGCCTGGACTTCGAGTCGCAGGTTGATCCACGGCACATAGCTTTCGGCGTAAATCAGGGACAACGTGGCCCGACCCGTCGAATCGGTCCGCAAGGTACCAGGAGAGACGGAGATGACGTTGCCAGGCTCGAGGATGGTGTTCGCGTTCACGTCCTCGCCCGCGTCGAGCACGCCATTGAAAGAGCGCAGATCGTCGTCGCCGAAGAAGCGATCCTCGTTCTGGCAGGTCGCGTAGTGGACCCCGGGCGTCCCAAGCCCCCACGAGACGAAGTCACCTTGCAGATTGGTGAGCTTGATCAACCTGCCACGCAGATACTGGAGGGGCAGAGCCTTGATCGTCAGCTCGACACCCGGCACAGCGACACCGTTCGCATCGGTCACATAGACGGTCCAGTCCTTGCGGTAGGTCTGCGGGTCGATATTGGTGATCTCGTTGCCCGTACCGAGCCCGATGAACAGAGCCGCTTGGCTGACCGTCATCGTTGCCGTACCAGTCACGGCAGGATCAGTTGCGACGCGACCGCGGAGCACGACGCCGTTGGTCGCCGTCGACAGCTGACCGGCGATGTAGCGCACTTCGGCCTGGCCGCTGCTATCGGTCACCGCACTCGCCTGCGTCAGGTTGCCGCCGCTCGGATCGGCGTCTCGCGAGAAGTTGATCGTTTGATTCTTGACCGGGTTGCCGTTGACATCGGTCACGCGAGCGATCACCCGTGCCCGGTTGAGCGTCGAGCCCGCAGCATTCGGCGGAATCGCCGTCGGTGAAATCTGCAGCACCAGGGATTGCGGCGCCGTCGCGACGAACTCGATCGGCAGCGTCGTGTTCGCAGGGGTCGGATCGCCGATCGATGCCTGCAGCGTCGCCGGGCTAGCAGTGAGCGCAGACACTCTGACTCGAGCAAGGCCCTGGGCGTTCGTCGTTGCCGTGCTCGCAGTGATCGGCGCAGCGGAAAGCGGGGTCACCGTGCCTGCAGTCGCTGTGAAGCTTACGGTCACACCGGCCTGCGGCACTCCGTTGACGCGATAGCGTACGGTGAAGTCTTCACCAGCGGCTCCGACGTCGATTTCCTGGTTTGCCGTGAGCGCGGTTCCGGTCGCCGGGTCGATGAACGCGAAATCTTCTCCGCTGATCGTCAGCACGGTCGACGCGGCAGCCCCCGCGGCCGTGAAGCTGAGGGTGTCGGAGCCGGAAGCGTTTGCGGTGTAGTCCAGGGTCGCGCTGCCCTGGCTGTTGGTCGTCGGGGAAGCCGGGCTGATCGTGTTGCCGAGAGAGCTCGACGTCGTGACCGGAATCCCAGGCACGGCGTTGCCGCGCGAGTCAAGCAGTTGCAGCGAGAGTTGGGCCGTATTGCCCAGCTGCATAGCCGAAGGGCCGGAGAAGACCAGGCGCGTGCCGTTGATGGCGACATCGACGGTTGCCGTGCGGGTGCCCGCACGGACGGTGATGCGAGCCGGCCGGTTGGTCCGGTCGTTGCCGGCACTGAAGCGCGCTGTCGCGACGCCCGCAGCGTCGGTCACGGGAACGACACCAGACAGAGAGCCGGTGTCGCTGCTGAACGTCACCGCGGTATTCGGGAGACTAACATTGCCCGTGGCCTTGACGATCGCCGTGAGTGTGATCGTGTCGCCCCCGGTGCCGACCTCGGGCGAACTGGCCAGCAACTCGATCGATGCCACCGTCGGTGTGGTGGGATCGCCGCCACCGTCGCCCCCCCCGCCACCGCCGCACGCCGCCGTCAGCCCGGCCAGCGACAGGGCGCCGAGCCACCGCATCCACCGATTCGTCATCTTCCGCCCCCAGAGTTCGTTCTATATTCGTCGATCAGCGCGCCGCGCCGCGGTCCGTGATCACCTTCGGCGTCAGGAACACGAGCAGTTCGGTCTTGTCGAGGCGGCGGCTCTTGCTGCGGAACAGCGCGCCCATGTACGGGATGTCGCCGAGCACCGGCACCTTGGTCGTGTCCTCGCGCTCTTCCTGCTCGAAGATGCCACCGATGACGACGGTGCCGCCGTTGTCGATGAGCACCTGGGTCTGCACCCGCTTGGTGTTGATCAGCAGGCCGGCCGCCGTGGCGCCGCCGAGGCTGTCCTTGGCGACGTCGACGTTCAGGATGATGTTGCCTTCCGGCGTGATCTGCGGCGTGACCTCGAGCTTGAGCGTCGCCTTGCGGAACTGGATCGCCGTGGCACCGCTCGAGGTCGCGGTCTGGAACGGGATCTCGGTGCCCTGCTCGATGATCGCCTTGACCTGGTCGGCGGTGATCACGCGCGGGCTCGACACCACCTTGCCCTTGCCGTCCGCTTCGAGGGCCGACAGTTCGAGGTTCAGGAAGCGGTTCAGGCTCGAGTTGAACAGCGAGATCGCGAACGACGCCGGGTCACGGTCGTTGATGCCCAGCGACGGCAGGTTCACGAAGTAGCTGTTGGTCGAGGCCGTGCCGGTCTGGATTCCCTGGAAGTTGATCGGCAAGGATTGCCCCGTGCCCGTGCTCGAGCCGAGGTAGTTGCCGCCGATGCTCACTCGCCCGGAGCCGCTGCCGATGCCCCAGCCGGAGCCGGGACCGCCCGAGCGCTCGGAAGCGCCGAGCCGCACGCCGAGCTCTCGGCCGAAGGAGTCCGCCGCTTCGACGATACGCGCCTCAATCAGCACCTGCCGCACCGGGATGTCGATACGGGCGATGATGCCGGCGATCTCCTCTAGCTTCGACGGGATGTCGCTGACGAAGAGCTGGTTGGTGCGCGTCTCGTAGACGATGCTGCCGCGCGGCGACAGGATGCGGTTCTGGTTGTTGCTGCCCGCAGCACCGCCGCCGCCACCACCGCCACCACTCTGGCCGGCGAGGCTGCCCGTCAGGCCCTTGGCGACCTCCTCGGCCTTGGTGTAGTTGAGCTGGAAGGCCTGCGTGCGCAGCGGCTCGAGCGAGGCGATCTGCTGCTTGGCCTCGAGTTCGAGCTTTTCCTTGGTTGCGATCTCGTCCTTCGGCGCGATCCACAGGACGTTGCCGGTCTTGCGCACGCCCAGGCCCTTGGCTTGCAAGATGATGTCGAGCGCCTGGTCCCAGGGCACGTCCTTCAGGCGCAGCGTCACGTTGCCGGTGACGGTGTCGCTGGTCACGACGTTGAAGTTCGTGAAGTCGGCGATCACCTGCAGCAGCGCGCGGACTTCGATGCTCTGGAAGTTGAGCGACAGCTTTTCACCGGAGTAGCCCGGGCCCTGGGTCAGCTTGTTCGGATCGACCTTCTGCGGCCGCACCTCGAGCACGAACTGGGTGTCGGTCTGGTAAGCGCTGTGCTCCCACACGCCGGTCGGCTCGACGACCATGCGCACGCGGTCGCCGCTCTGCAGGCTGGATACCGTGCGCACAGGCGTGCCGAAATCGGTCACGTCGAGGCGGCGGCGCAGGTTCTCGGGCAGGTTGGTCTTGAGGAACTCGACCACCAGGCTCTGGCCCTGCTGCTTGATGTCGACGCCGACCTGGTTGCTCGGCAGGTCGACGACGACGCGGCCGGCGCCGTCGGGCCCGCGCCGGAAGTCGATGCCGCGCAGCACCTGCGGCACGGTGTTCAGGCTGTCGGCAAAGCGCACCGGCGCCGTGGCCGGCGCCTGCGCGACCGGCGCCGCCGCAGGAGCGACCGCGGTCGCGGTCGTCTGCAGCGTCAGGATCAGCGTCTTGCCGTCGAGGCGCGCTTCGTAATTGCCCGGCTGCTTGAGGCTGAGGACGAGGCGCGTGCGGTCACCGCCCTGCGCCACGCTGACGGAGCGGAGGTTGCCCTGGTTGATCTCGACGCTGTTGCGACCCAGCGCGTTGCCGACGCCGGGCAGGTCGATCGCGATGCGGGGCGGGGTCTGCACCGCGAAGCCCTTGGGCACGCCGCTCAGCGCCTCGCTGAGCTCGACGCGCACCACATCGGCCGAACCCTGCTGGGCCGCGTTGATGGCCTGGATCACGGCCTGCGCCCACGCGGGGACTGCAGCGGCGAACAGCGCGAACGCCGCCACGCCGGCTCGCCAGTGCTTCATGATCATGGTCCCCCGATCGGTCGTCATCATTTGGTCTTCTCCTGCAGCTGGAGGGCGGCAGGCCGCTCGATCCATTCGCCCGCGGCGTCCTGGACCACCTCCCGCAGCGTCACCTCGGTCTCAGAGATCTTGGTGACTTTCCCGTAGTTCTGGCCCAGGTAGTCGCCCACCTTCACCTGATAGAGCAGGTTGTCGACCTTCAGCAGCGCCGTGGGCCGGCCGCTGCGCGCGACGCTGCCCACCATGCTCATCGAGTCGAGCGGGTAGGCCTCCAGCGGCTCCTTGCGGCGGTTCATCTCGCCGGCAAACAGGGAGTTCGGCTGCCGCGCTTCCTGCTTGAGGGCGACAGCGAGTTTCTGGTTGCTGAACGGCTCGACCGCCTGCGCCTGATCGTACGGCTGCGGGTCGAACCGCTTCGGCGGCAGCAGCGGCGGCACGTTGGGCTTGACCTCGCGACGCTGCTGGTCCATCCAGACCTGCAGCTCCTCCTGCTCGCCACCGCAGCCACTCAGCCCGGCGGCCAGCGCAACGGCGACCGCGATCGCAGTCAATTTGCTCATCAGTTGCCCGCCTTCTTGGCCGCCTCGCGAGCCTTGCGTTGCTCCTCGACTTCATTGGGGTCGAGGTAGCGGTAGGTTCGCGCCGTGGCATCCATGGTCAGGTTGCCGGCTCCTGTGGCGGCCGCGGTGCCCCCCGGTCCGGGAGTTGTCCCCAGGATCACGAGGTTGTGCAACGTCACGATGCGCGACAGGTTCGCCACGTCGGCCGCGAACGAGCCGATGTCGTGGTAGCGGCCGCTGACCTTGATGGCGATCGGCAGCTCGGCGTAGTAGTCCTTCACCGCCACCTGCCCGGGGCGGAACAGCTCGAACTGCAGTCCGCGGCCGAGGCCGGCCTGGTTGATGTCGGACAGCAGCGCGTCCATCTCGGCGCGACCGGGCAGCTGCTTCTCCAGCTGCGTGACGTACTCCTGAACCTGGATCTTCTGCTTGCGCAGCTCGCCGAGGTTCACGGCCTGCGCCAGCTTGGCGCGGTAGTCCGCTTTCAGACCGGGCTCGCGGTCGCGCTCGGCCTGCAGCTCGTCGGTGGTCGGCGACAACAGCAGAAACCAGCCGATCACCACGGCCGCCGCGGCGACGGCCGAGAAGGCAGCCAGCTTGGGCAGCAGCGGCCACTGGCCGGGTTCGTTGCGGTTGAGCCCGCGGAACTGGTTCGAGGCATCGGCAAGCACCGAGCCCAGGTCGAAATTCAGCTTGTTCCTGTTGGCCATCTCGGTCCCCTCAGGACTTGCTCACGGGGGCGGAAGCCGCCCCGGGAGCCGAGGCCGCCGCCGCAGGATCGACGGGCCGCTTCAGCGTCACGCGCACCGAGAAGTCGAACAGACGCTTCTGCTCGCGCGCCGACGTCGACACGTTCGTCGCCTTGATCTCGACCAGCTCGGGCCGCTCGAGCCACTCCGAGCTGTAGGACGTGTTGCGCAGGAACTCGGACACGCGCTCGTTGGTCTGCGCGATGCCATTGACGGAGACGATCTGCCCCTCCTGCCTGATCGTCGTCAGGTAGACGCCTTCCGGCGTCTGCTTGACCAGCTCGTTGAGCAGGTGTACCGGCAGGTTGCGGTCGGTCTGCAGGTCTTCCACCGCCTTCTGGCGCGCCTTCAGGCTCTCGATCTCGGCCTTCAGCGTGGCGATGTCCTTGATCTGCTCCTCGAGCTTCTTGGTCTCGGCCACCAGATAGGCGTTTCGGTCCTGCTGGGTGCTGATCATCTGCTGCAGCACCGTGTACCAGATGCCGACGATGCCGACACCGGCGGCCGCCGCCAGACCCAGCCCGACGAAGAAGGCCTTCTTGCGCAGCTGCCGCCGCTCCTCGCGGTGCGGCAACAGGTTGATGAGGATCATGTCAGGAACCTCCGCATCGCGAGGCCGCACGCGGTGAGGTAGGCCGGGGCCTCGCGGCGCAGCTTGCTTTCGCGCACCGCCGAACCGAGCCGCATGCCGTCGAAGGGGTTCACCACCATCGACGCGAAGCCGGTCAGCTCGGTCACCCGCTCCTTGAGCCCCGGCAGCGTCGCTGTGCCCCCGCCGAGCATCACGTAGTGCACCTTGTGGTGCGGAGTGCTGGTGAAGAAGTACTGCAGCGCCCTCCCGATCTCCTGCGAGAGGCTGTCGACGAAGGGCGCGAGCAGCGTGGCCTCGTAGTCCTCGGGCAGGTCGCTGGCGAGCTTCTTCTGCTCGGCCTCCTCGAACGAGAAGCCGTACTGGCGAGAGATCATGTGGGTGAGCTGCGAGCCCCCGAAGGCCTGGTCGCGGTCGTAAAGCAATTCCTCGTCGCGCAGCACCTTCAGGCTGGTGGTCTCGGCACCGATCTCGAACAGCGCGACCAGTGCGTCCTTGCCCTGGTTCGGCAGGCCCGCGACGATGCGCGTCATCGCCAGCCGCGAGGCATGCGATTCGATGTCGAGCACCACCGGCTTGAGCCCGGCCGCCTCGGCCAGGCCCTGACGGTCCTGCACGCGATCCTTGCGCGACGCCGCGATCAGCACCTCGACGTCGCCGGCCGAGGTCGGGCTCGGCCCGACGACGCAGAAGTCGAGGCTGACCTCGTCGAGCGAGAACGGGATGTACTGATTGGCCTCGGACTCGACCTGCAGCTCGAGCTCCTCGTCGCGCAGGCCGGCGGGCAGCATGATCTTCTTGGTGATGACCGCCGACTGCGGCATCGCCATCGCGACGCGCTTGGTACGCGTCCCGCTCTTGGTGACGACGCGCCGCACGGCGTCGGCCACCTCGTCGAACTTCTCGATCTGGCCGTCGGCAATCCAGCCCTTCTCGAAGCTCTCGGTCGCGAAACGTTCCAGCACGTACTCGCCCGAGGCCGACTGACCCAGTTCGACGAGCTTGACGCTCGAAGAGCTGATGTCCAACCCGAAGAGCGGGGTCTGCTTGCTGCCGATCAACCCGTCAAGAAAGCCCACACCGTCTCCCGCCCGCCGTGTTACGGCTGTTAAGAAGTTACTTCAATGCTAGCAGTAAAGCCTTTGTGTCCCAAAGCTTTTCAGGACTCGCGCCACGCCTGCACGTTGCATAACTCACACGCGGAACACGCTGTCACAACGGTAGCGCGGCGGGCAGGCAACGGCCAGCGCCGCGGACTGCCGGCGGCGTGAAGATTGCCGCGAACGCGCTTCCTATAATTCCCGCCACTCGATCTGGAGGCCCATGAGCGCGAACGACCGCAAGACAGCCACCGCCCCGTCCGCGCGCTCCCTCTTCCAACCCTTTTCCGGCCTGCCCGCCTATTTGCGCTGGCCGTTGTGGGTGCTGTCAACCCTGTTGGGCCTGATCCTGGCCGCCTCGATCGCGGGGGTGGCGTTGGTGGGGCTGGCGCTGGCTGTCGCCTATCCGAACCTGCCGGAGATCACGAGCCTCACCGACTACCGGCCCAAGCTGCCGATGCGCATCTACTCGGCCGACGAGGTGCTGATCGGCGAATTCGGCGAGGAGCGCCGCCAGTTCGTGCCGATCGCCGAGATCCCCGCGGTGATGCAGCAGGCCGTGCTCGCGATCGAGGATGCGCGCTTCTACGAGCACAGCGGCGTCGACTACATCGGCATCGTGCGCGCCGGCTTGGCCAACGTCGGCGAGTCGCGCAGCCAGGGCGCCTCGACGATCACAATGCAGGTCGCGCGCAACTTCTACCTGCCGACCGAGAAGACGCTGAGCCGCAAGGTCTACGAGATCCTGCTGGCGTTCAAGATCGAGAGCCAGCTGAGCAAGTCTCAGATCCTCGAGGTCTACATGAACCAGATCTACCTCGGGCAGCGCGCCTACGGCTTCGCGGCCGCCGCCGATGCCTACTTCGGCAAGCCGCTGAAGGAACTCGGCATCGCCGAGGCGGCGATGCTCGCCGGCCTGCCGAAGGCACCGTCGGCCTACAACCCGTTCGTGCGCCCGCAGCGCGCACGGCAGCGGCAGCAGTACATCATCGACCGCATGCTCGAAAACGGCTACATCACCGTCGAGCAGGCCGAGGCCGAGAAGGCGCGCGAGCTGGTCTACAAGCGCGAGATCTCGGTGCCGCTGCATGCGGACTACGTGGCGGAGGCGGCGCGCCAGCTGATCTATGCGCAGTACGGCGAGGACGCCTACACCCGCGGACTGAACATCTACACCAGCGTCCACTCGGTCGAGCAGGAGGCCGCCTACCGGGCGCTGCGCAAGGGCATCACCGATTTCGAGCGGCGCCAGTTCTACCGCGGCCCCGAGGGCTATGTGGATCTGCCCGCGGACGCGGCCGCGCGCGACGCGGCCATCGCCGAGGCGCTGGACGCGCACCCGGACAACGACGAGATCAAGGCCGCCGTCGTGCTCGAGGCCTCGCCCAAGCAGGTCGTCGCGGTGCTGCAGAGCGGCGACACGCTGACGATGACCGGCGAAGGGCTGCGCCCTGCCACCTCGGGCCTGTCGCCCAAGGCCAACCCCAAGATCCAGATCAGGCGCGGCGCGGTGATCCGCGTGATCAAGGGGGCCAAGGACGCGTGGTCGATCACGCAGCTGCCCGAGGTCGAGGGCGCGCTCGTGTCGCTGGATCCGCGCACGGGCGCGATCCGCAGCATGGTCGGCGGCTTCGACCACGCAAAGAGCAAGTTCAACCGTGCGACCCAGGCCTGGCGCCAGCCGGGCTCTAGCTTCAAGCCCTTCATCTACTCCGCTGCACTGGAGAAGGGTTTCACGCCGGCCACGGTGATCAATGATGCGCCGCTGTTCTACGACGCGGCCGCGACCGGTAGCCAGCCCTGGGAGCCGAAGAACTACGACGGCACCTTCGAGGGGCCGATGTCGATGCGGCGCGCGCTCGCGCGCTCGAAGAACATGGTCTCGATCCGCATCCTGGAGGCGGTGGGCACCAGCTATGCGCAGGGCTGGATCGCACGCTTCGGCTTCGATGCCGGCAAGCACCTGCCCTACCTGCCGATGGCGCTGGGCACCGGCTCGGTGACGCCGCTGCAGATGGCCAGCGCGTATGGCGTGTTCGCCAACGGCGGCTACCGCGTCGATCCGGTGCTCGTGACGCGGGTGACGGACAACAAGGGCCGCATCGTCGTCCAGACCGCGCCGGTGGTGCTCGACGAGTCCAAGCGCGCGATCGACGAGCGCAATGCCTTCGTGATGAGCAGCCTGCTGCAGGAAGTCACTCGCAGCGGCACCGCGGCACGCGCGCAGGGCACGCTCAAGCGCCCCGACCTGTACGGCAAGACCGGCACCACCAACGACTCCCAGGACGCCTGGTTCGCCGGCTACACGGCAACGCGCGTCGCGGTCGTCTGGATCGGCTACGACCAGCTGCGCAAGCTCGGCGACCGCGAAACCGGCGGCGGCCTCGCGCTGCCGGTGTGGATCGACTACATGGCCACCGCGCTGAAGGGCACACCGGTGGCCGAGCGCGAGCCGCCCGCGGGCGTCATCAACATCGGCGGCGAGTGGTACTACGAAGAATACGGCCCAGACAACGGCATCGCCTCACTCGGCCTCGACGAACCGCCGGCCCCGCCGCCGCCCACCGAGACCGAACGCAAGAGCATCCTCGACCTGTTCAAGGAGTGAGCTTCACGCCGGCGGCGCGAACTCCAGCGCCTTGCCGGCCTGTTCGCTGGCACAGGCCGACAGCGTGGCGAAGAACTCGTCGCCACTCTTGGTGTCGCGCCATTGGCCGCCCTGCCAGCGGTAGTGGAAGCCTCCGCGCCGTGCCGCCAGCCAGATCTCGTGCAGCGGCGGCTGGGTGTTGACGATCAGCTTGCTGCCGTTCGGCAGGCTCAACTCGAGCAGGCCGCCGGTGCGCGCGCTGTCGATGTCGACCACGTCGTCCTGCAGCCAGCGGTCCACCTGCTGCTCGATGCCGGCGAGCAGCTTGTAGGCCAGCGCGTGGTAGTCGGCATCGCTCAACGGCGCGTCGGTGATGGTCGTGCTCATCTCTAGAATCCCGGCATGATCTCGTTGCGTTCGATTCTAGGCAGGCTCATGGCCGTGACCGCAGTGTGTGTATGGGTCACGGGCTGCGGCCAGCGCGGCCCGCTCTACCTGCCCGCGCCGGCTGCGAAGCCGGCGTCGCCTGCCTCCGCCCCGGCCTCGGCGCCGCGCACGCCGTGAGCGCCCCCGATCCCCGCGCCCTGCCCGGCGCGCCCTTCGTCACCTACCGCGGCGCCGAGCTGTACGTCGAGGATTGCGCGGCCGCCGACCTCGCCGCGCGTCACGGCACGCCGCTGTACGTCTATTCGCGCGCCGCGATGCACGCCGCGCTGGCGCCCTACCAACGCGCGCTGGCCGGCCGCGACCACCTGATCTGCTATGCGATGAAGGCCAACTCGAGCCTCGCGGTGCTGCAGACCTTCGCGGCGCTCGGCTGCGGCTTCGACATCGTCTCCGGCGGCGAACTCGCGCGCGTGCTGGCCGCCGGCGGCGACGCGGCGAAGGTCGTGTTCTCCGGCCTCGGCAAGACCCGCGCCGAGATGCGCGAGGCGCTCCATGCCGGCGTGAAGTGCTTCAATGTCGAGAGCGAGGCCGAGCTCGACGCGCTGTCCGAGGTCGCGCTGGGCCTGGGCAAGCGTGCACCGGTGAGCCTTCGCGTCAACCCCGATGTCGACGCCGGCACCCACCCCTACATCTCGACCGGGCTGAAGGGCAACAAGTTCGGCATCGCGCACGACCGCGCGCTGGCCGCCTACCGCCACGCCGCCGCCTTGCCGGGGCTGGAAGTGGTCGGCATCGACTGCCACATCGGCTCGCAGATCACCGAGACCGGCCCCTACCTCGACGCGCTGGACCGCCTGCTCGACCTGGTGGAGGCGGTCGAGGGCAGCGGCATCCCGCTGTACCACCTCGACGTCGGCGGCGGCCTCGGCATCCGCTACACCGACGAGACGCCGCCGGCCGCGGACGCGCTGATCGCCGCGCTGCTCGAGCGGCTGGACGCGCGCGGCCATGGCCGGCGCGCGCTGCTGTTCGAGCCGGGCCGCTCGCTGGTCGGCAACGCCGGCGTGCTGCTGACCGAGGTGCTCTACCTGAAGCCGGGCGCCGAGAAGAACTTCTGCGTCGTCGACGCGGCGATGAACGACCTGATGCGCCCGGCGCTGTACGAGGCGACGATGGGCATCGTCGCGGCACGCCTGCGCGACGCGCCGCCTGTGGTCTACGACGTCGTCGGCCCGGTGTGCGAGTCGGGCGACTGGCTGGGCCGCGACCGCGCGCTCGCGGTGCAGCCGGGCGACACGCTCGCGGTGCTGAGCGCCGGTGCCTACGGCATGACGATGGCGAGCAACTACAACACCCGGCCGCGCGCCGCCGAAGTGATGGTCGAAGGCGCCACGGCGAGCGTGATCCGCGCTCGCGAGACCGCGGTCGAGCTGTTCCGCGGCGAGTCGCTGCTGCCGCGCTGAGCGAACGGGCGGCGGCCGCGCCGGGCGGGGGTCAGCCGGCGTGCCGGCCTTCCTCGACCGCGTGGCAGGCCACGCGCACGCCCTCGCCCAGCTCGCGCAGTGCCGGCCGCTCGCTGCGGCAGCGCGCATCGGCCAGCGGGCAGCGCGGGTGGAAGCTGCAGCCCGACGGCGGCGCCAGCGGGTTCGGCACCTCGCCCTGCACCGGCGTGCGCGCGCGGCCGCTCATGCGGATGTCGGGAATGGCATCGAGCAGCATGCGCGTGTAGGGATGGCGCGGCTGCGCGAACAGCGTGCGCTTGGGGGCCAGCTCGACGAGGCGGCCGAGGTACATCACGCCGACCTGGTCGCTGACGTGGCGCACGACCGCGAGGTTGTGCGAGATGAACAGGCAGGTCAGGCCGCGCTCGCGCTGCAGGTCGCGCATCAGGTTCAGCACCTGGGCCTGCACCGAGACGTCGAGCGCCGAGGTCGGCTCGTCGCAGACCAGGAACTCGGGCGCCGTGGCCAGCGCGCGGGCGATCGAGATCCGCTGGCGCTGGCCGCCGGAGAACTGGTGCGGGTACTTGTCGGCGTCGGCCGCGTCGAGCCGCACGGCGCGCAGCAACTCGGTCACCCGCTCGCGGCGCGCGGCGGCATCGGTCGCCAGGCCATGCTCGATCAGCGGTTCGGCGACGATGTCGCGCACGCTCCAGCGCGGATTCAGGCTCGCGTACGGATCCTGGAAGATCATCTGCAGCCGCCGGCGTAGTGCCCCGGCGCGCGGCGAGGCGAGCCCGGCCGCCAGGTCCTCGCCGTCGAAGCGGATGCGCCCGGCGCTCGGTGCATGCAGGCCGACCAGAAGCCGCGCGACCGTGCTCTTGCCGCAGCCCGATTCGCCGACGAGCGCGAGCGTCCCGCCGCGCGCGATGTCGAAGGAGATCCCGTCGACCGCGTGCACGATCTGCCGCGGCCGGCCGTCGAGCACGCGCTCGAGCCAGGGCGCGGAGACGTCGAAACGCTTCTCCAGGTCGCGGACTTCGACCAGCGGTGGCCCGCTCGCCGTCATGCGGCCTGCGCCTCGTGCACCAGCCAGCAGGCCGCGCGCGTCGCGCCGGCGGCGGCCAGGTCCGGCCGCTCGAGCCGGCAGCGCTCGATCGCCCGCGGGCAGCGCGGGTGGAAGGCGCAGCCCGGCGGGATCGCATCGAGCCGCGGCATCGTGCCGTCGATCTGCAGCAGGCGCTCGCGGTCCTCGTCCATCGCCGGGATCGAGCCCATCAGCCCGGCCGTGTAGGGATGCGCCGGCGCGTGGATCACCTCGCGCACCGGGCCGATCTCGACGATGCGCCCGGCGTACATCACCGCGACGCGGTCGCAGGCCTCGGCAATGACGCCCATGTCGTGCGTCACCAGCATCACCGCGGCGCCATGCTCCTTGCACAGGCGCTTCAGCAGGCCGATGACCTGGGCCTGGATCGACACGTCGAGCGCCGTGGTCGGCTCGTCGGCGACGATCAGCTCGGGGTTGGCGGCCAGCGCGAGGGCGATCACGACGCGCTGGCGCATGCCGCCGGAGAACTGGTGCGGGTAGTGGTCGATGCGCGCCTCGGGCGCCGGGATGCCGGTCTCGCCGAGCAGCGCGATCGCGCGGGCGCGCGCCTGCTCGGCGTCGAGCGGCAGGTGGGTGCGGATGGTCTCGACGAGCTGCCGGCCAACCGTGTACAGCGGGTTCAGCGAGGTCAGCGGGTCCTGGAAGATCGCGCCGATGCGCCGGCCGCGGATGCGCCGCAGCTGCGCCGGCGGCAGGTCGTCGATGCGCGCGCCGGCGAGCCGAATCTCGCCGCCGGCGATGCGCCCCGGCGGCTCCAGCAGGCCGATGATCGCCGCGCCGGTCAGGGACTTGCCGGCACCGGACTCGCCGACGACACCGAGGATCTCGCCCGCCTCGATCGTGAACGACACGCCGTCGAGGGCGCGCAGCGTGCCCCGCCGGTGCGGGAACTCCACGCGCAGGTCACGGACCTCGAGCAGCGGTGCCGTCATCGCCGAGGGTCAGCCGGCCGCCGCGGGGGCGCAGATCGCCAGCGGTTCCTCATGGTCGACCCGAACCGTGAACTCCGACTGCAGCCGGTTCGGCTTGACCGCCACAAGGTGGTAGCGGGTGCAGGGCTTGACGTCGAGCGTGAGGCGCCCGCTCTCGAAGCGCCCGGTGCCGTTCATCGGCCCGGACACCACCAGTTCGTGTCGGCCGGGGTCGACGAACAGCCGCCCGCGCAACGGCGCGCCCTTGCCGTCGACCGAGGTGACGACGACGTGGTAGGTGTCCAGCGGCGTGCGGTAGTAGCGTTCGCCGACGAGCTCGGCGGTTCCCGGCGCGGTGGCGCAGCCGGCGAGCAGCGCGGCGCCGAGGGCGGCGGTGCCGCCGCGAAGGCCTGCGTTCATGTCGGTCTCCTTGGGCAGGGGATGCTCAGCGCAGACGCGGGTTGAGCGCGTCGCGCAGCCAGTCGCCGAGCAGATTCACGCTCAGTGCGATCAACACTAGCATGGCGCCGGGGAAGATGGTGATCCACCATTCCCCACTGAAGAGAAAGTCATTGCCGACGCGGATCAGCGTGCCCAGCGACGGCGAGGTCGGCGGCACGCCGACGCCGAGGAAGCTGAGCGTCGCTTCGGTGATGATCGCGGTGGCGACCTGGATCGTCGCCAGCACCAGCACCGGCCCCATCACGTTGGGCAGCACATGGCGGCGCATGATGCGTGCTGGGCTCACGCCGATCACGCGCGCCGCCTGCACGTACTCCTTCTGGCGCTCGACCATCGTCGAGCCGCGCACCGTGCGCGCGTACTGGACCCAGCCCGGCAGCGCGATCGCGAGGATCAGCACGCCGAAGGCCAGCGTCTCGTGGGCATCCGGGAAGAGCGCGCGGCCGACGCCGTCGATCAGCAGCGCGACCAGGATCGACGGAAAGCTCAGCATCACGTCGCAGATGCGCATGATGAGCGCATCGGTGCGGCCGCCGACGAAGCCCGACACCAGCCCCAGCGTCACGCCGATCACCACCGACAGCGCCACCGAGGCCAGCCCCACCGCCAGCGAGATGCGCGCGCCGTACATCAGCGCTGAAAGGATGTCGCGGCCCTGATCGTCGGTGCCGAGCGGGTATTTCGCACTGCCGCCCTCCATCCAGGCCGGCGGCAGGCGCGAGTCCAGCAGGTCGAGCGAGGCAAGATCGAAGGGGTCGTGCGGCGCCACCCATCCGGCGAAGGCGGCGCAGAACGCGCAGGCGAAGAAGACCAGCGCCGCGCCGATCGCCGTCGGCGAGCTGCGGAAGCCGTGCCAGATGTCGCCGTCGAGGAAGCGCGCGACCGCGTTCATCGTCAGTGCGCCGCGTCCGCGCGCTCGATGCGCAGGCGCGGATCGACCGCGAAGTACAGCAGATCCACCGCCAGGTTGATCAGCACGAAGATGAGCGCGATCAGGCACAGGTAGGCCGCCATCACCGGGATGTCGGCGAAGCTCACCGCCTGGATGAACAGCAGTCCCATGCCGGGCCACTGGAACACCGTCTCGGTGATGATCGCGAAGGCGATCAGCGAACCGAGCTGCAGCCCGGTGATGGTGATCACCGGCACCAGCGTGTTCTTCAGCGCGTGACCGAAGTGGACGCTGCGGTCCGACAGCCCGCGCGCGCGCGCGAACTTGATGTAGTCGGTGCGCAGCACTTCCAGCATCTCGGCGCGCACCAGCCGCATGATCAGCGTCAGCTGGAAGATCGCCAGCGTCACCGAGGGCAGCACGAGGTGCTTCCAGCCTTCGGCGCTGAGCCAGCCGGTCGTCCACGGCCCGATCGCCACCACCTCGCCGCGCCCGAAGCTCGGCAGCCAGTTCAGCCACACCGCGAACACCAGGATCAGCAGGATGCCGATCAGGAAGGTCGGCAGCGACACGCCGAGCAGCGACACCGTCATCAGCAGCTGCGACAACCAGCTGCCGCGCTTCAAGGCGGCCACGACGCCCATCGGCACGCCGACCGCGAGCGCGAGCAGCGCTGCGGTGATCGCGAGCTCCAGCGTCGCCGGCAGCCGCTCGGCGATCAGCGTCGACACCTTGCGGCCCTGGCGCAGGCTCAGGCCGAACTCGCCGCGCAGGGCGTTCCCGGCGAAGCGTGCGAACTGCACCGGGAAGGGCGCGTCGAGGCCGAGGTCGGCGCGCAGCGCATCACGCTGCTCGGGCGTCGCGTCCTGGCCCAGCAGATGGGTCACCGGGTCGCCGACGTACTGGAACAGCGTGAAGGCGATGAAGGCGACCGCGAGCATCACGGCCACGGCCTGCAGCAGCCGGCGCAGGATGAAGGCGAGCATGGGCCGTCAGTTCACCGTCACGGCGGGCATGTCGATGCGGTTGTCGGCGCGGTGGGTCATCTGGACGTTGCGCCGCATCGCCCAGGGGATCACCTGGTGGTGCAGCGGGATGTGCGAGACCTCGCGCTTGACCAGGGTCAGCGCCTGGTCGACCAGCATCGCGCGCGTCTTCGGGTCGGTCTCCTTCTTCATCCGCTCGATCAGCGCATCGACCTGCGGGTTGCTGTAGCGGCCGACGTTGTAGTTGCCGTCGCCCTGCGCCCCCACGCTGCGCACCAGCGACTGCAGCGAATACAGCGCGTCGAAGGTCGGCACCCCCCAGCCGAGCATGAAGATGCTGGCCTCGTAGCGCTGCAGCATCGGGAAGTAGGTCACCAGCGGCAGCGTGCGCAGCTTGGCCTTGACACCGATGCGCGCCCACATCGCGGCGACCGCCTGGCAGATCTCCTCGTCGTTGATGTAGCGGTTGTTCGGGCAGGCGAAGTCGACCTCGAAACCCGCGCCGTAGCCGGCCTCGGCCATCAGACGCTTCGCCGCCTCCACGTCGTAGGGCTCGCGCGCGTCGAGCGCCTTCGACCAGCCGGCGACCTGGGGCGGCACCAGGGTGCCGGCCGGAGCGCTCAGCCCGCGCATGATGCTGCGCTGGATGGCCGCGGCGTCGATCGCCCGCGACAGCGCCTGCCTCACCCGCAGGTCCTTCAGCGGATTGCGGCCCTTGACGCTGGAGCCCGGCAGTTCGTCGCGGAAGACGTCGAGCCCGAAGAAGATCGTGCGGTTCTCGACCCCGTCGAGCACCTTTAACTGCGAGTTCGAGCGCAGCCGCGGCAGGTCGGAGGGCGCCGGGTCCAGCACCATGTCGACCTCGCCCGACAGCAGCGCCGCGACGCGCGTGGCCTCGGCCTTGATCGGCGTGTACACCACCTCGTCGACGTTGCCCTTCTTGCGGCCGGCCGCCAGCCCCCACCAAGCCGGGTTGCCGGCCAGCCGCAGGCGCACGTCGGGCTGCCAGGACACGAGCCGGTAGGGCCCGGTGCCGTTGGCGTTGCGGTGGGCGAAGTTCTCCTCGGCTGTCTTGATGTCCTTGGGCGTCGTCGAGCGGTGCTTCTCGGCCCAGGGCCGGCTCATCATGCGCAGCTCGGTGAGCTGGCGCAGTAGCACCGGGTTGGGCGCGCTGGTGAAGATGTCGATCGTCGCGTCGTCGACCTTGACGACGCGTTCGATGCCCTGGGTGTAGACGCCGAAGTTGGACGCCTTGTCCATCGCGCGCAGCAGCGAGAACACCGCATCGTCGGCCGTGAAGGGGCTGCCGTCATGGAAGCGCACGCCGCGGCGCAGGCTCACGCGCAGCTGCGTCGGCGACAGCGCCTTGGCGCCGGTCGCGAGCTCCGGCACGACCTCGAAACGCTCGTCGTAGGTGAACAGCGCCTCGTAGACCATCGCATGGATGCCGTTGCCGAGCGCGTTGTTCTGCGAATGGATGTCCCAGCTCGGCAGGTCGCTGGCGCTAGACCAGCGCAAGGTCGCTGCCGACGCAGCGCCCGCCGCGGCGACCAGCAGCGCAGCGATCAAGGGAAGGATCTTCATCGGCGGATGATCGCAAACAAGCTCGGCCGGTGGCATCGGCGCTCACCCGCGGCCCCATGAAAAAGGCGCCCCGCAGGGCGCCCTTCGAAGACCGCGGAGGCGATCAGAAGTTGTGGCCGATACCGACCGCGACTTCCGTTTCCTTCGTGAACAGCTCGTCCTGGCTGCCCTGGCGCTTCGTCAGCACGGTGTACAGCTGCGTGCGCTTCGACAGCGAGTAGCGCACCGACGCGCCGTACTTGGACTGCTTGGGCTCGGCGATCGCGGTGTCGAGCTCCGAACGGGTGTACTGCGCACGGAACTCGAACTTGCCCATCGGCACCAGCACGCCGACGGTCAGCGCGTCGTGGTCGACGGTATCGCCACCGACGATGGTCTCGCCACCGGTCTGCGAGCCGAAGTCGCTGGTGTCCTGGTAGGCCAGCAGCAGGCTTGCCGGGCCGAAGTTGTAGCTGCCGCCGAGCGTGAACACCTCGTTGAAGCTGCTCGAGCCGGGGCCGTCGGCGTACATCTCGTACGACAGGCCAGCCTTGATCGGGCCGCCCGCGTAACCGACGAGCACGCCCTGATGACGCGCGGTGGACGGGCCTTCGCCCAGGCCGACCATCGCCTGGAACTGGAAGCCGCTGAAATTCGGCGAGATGTACTTGACCGAGTTGTCGACGCGCGTACCGAAATTCTGGTGCAGCGGGCGGGTGGCGACGGCCGAACCGGTGGCGACGATGTTCTCGACGACGGTCAGTTCACCCTCGGCGCTGATGTCGGCGTAGCCGAGGTGCAGCGTGCGGGTCAGCGAATCCTGGCGGCCGAAGTTGAGGCTGCCCATCGAAGACGACAGGCCGACCCAGGCCTGGCGGTCGAATAGCTTCGAGGTGTTGCCCGGGGCGCCGGTGTCGGAGTTGAAGCCCGACTCGAGCACGAAGTTGGCCTTCAGGCCGCCACCCAGGTCCTCGGAGCCGCGCAGGCCCCAACGCGAGCCGCCGATCGGCGCGCTGCCGTTCATGCGCCACGTGCCGTCACCCGTGCCCGGCTCGGAGTAGTTGATCGTCGTGTCGAGGCGACCGTAGAGCGTGACGGACGATTGCGCGGCCGCAGTCCCAACAAAGGCGCCCAGGACGGCGAGAGCGAGCACTGACTTTTTCATTGCGATTTTCTCCAGGGTTGAACGGCGAGGGTCGGTGCGGCGGAGGCCGACGGCCGAAAGCACAACCGATCTCGATTCGGAAAGCTGACGGATTGCACCAGACGATCGGGTTGCCCGCCAGCCCGTGACCGATTTTTCGGGTCATCTTGTTGCCTCATCACAACTTTGCTGCCCCATCCTGGAGCAGTCATGCGGGTTCATCAATCCGACACATGGTTTCGGCGCCGGTCCCCTGCGGCACACTCGATGCCCCGTCGTCACCGCGATTCACCTCGATATGCGTCACCTCACGCCCACCGATCACTGGATCGGGATCCTGGACGGCGCGCTGCGCACCCTGGGCGGCCGCCATGTGGCCAGCCGCCCCCAGCCGCGCCCTGCCGGCGCGGCGCAGCCAGCGCAGCTCGACGCCGCGGCGCGGGAGGCCGCCGCAGCGCTGATGCGCGTCAACCACGTCGGCGAGGTGTGCGCGCAGGCGCTGTACCAGGCCCAGGCCCTCGGCACGCGCGACGCGCGGCTGCGCGCGCACTTCGACGCCGCCGCGCGCGACGAGACCGACCATCTCGCGTGGACCGAGGCGCGCCTCGAGGCGCTGGGCGGCCGGCCGAGCTATTTGAATCCGCTGTGGTATGCCGGCTCGTTTGCGATCGGCCTGCTGGCCGCCCGCCGCGGCGACGCCGCCAGCCTGGGCTTCGTCGTCGAGACCGAACGGCAGGTGGAGCAGCACCTGGCCGGGCATCTGCAGCGCCTGCCGGCCGAGGACACCGAGTCGCGTGCCGTCGTCTCGCAAATGGCCGCCGACGAGGCGCGCCACGCGGCCGACGCCGAGAGCGCCGGGGCCGCCGCGGTACCGACGCCGGTCCGCTGGCTGATGCGCGCGGCCGCGCGGGTCATGACCACCACCGCCTACCGCATCTGACGCTCAGTCCTCGACGATCTCGACGCCGGTCGTGATCTCGGCCGTCTTGGCCAGCATCGCGCTGGCGGAGCAGTACTTCTCGTGCGACAGCGCGACGGCGCGCTCGACGACCGCCGGCGGCAGCGCGCGGCCGCGGACGACGAACTGCATGTGGATGCGGGTGAACACCTTCGGGTCGGTGCCCGCGCGCTCGGCGCTCAGCTTGACCTCGCAGCCGCGCACGTCGTGGCGGCCGCGCTTGAGGATCAGCACCACGTCGTAGGCGGCGCAGCCGCCGGTGCCGGC
>CAYLKR010000007.1:0-30247 GCA_964384225.1 uncultured Methylibium sp. | reverse complement strand
TGCCCCACCAGCCGTTGCGCTTCAGGCGCAGCGGCGGCGCGCTGTAGGCCCAGGCCAGCGCCAGGCCGATCACCGCGGCGCCGAAGCCCCAGGGCCCGAGCGTCCACGCCACGGCCAGCGACAGCAGCGTCCACGCGATCGCGATGCCCAGACCCCAGCGGCCCGGCAGCCGGCCGGAGGGGATGGGGCGCTGCGGCTCGTTGATCGCATCGACATGGCGGTCGAACCAGTCGTTGACGGCCTGGCTGGTCGCACAGACCAGCGGCCCGGCCAGCGCGATGCCGACGAGGATCAGCATCCAGCGCCCCTCGGCCGGCACGCCCGAGGCGACGACGCCGCAGCCGAAAGCCCACATCGGCGGAAACCAGGTGATCGGCTTCAGCAGTTCGAGGATCGCCGAAGGCGCCGGGCGAGACATGCAAATGATTCTGGTCATGACGGGATATACCGTCAACCAAAATTTACAGTCTTGTCGATCGGGCCGCGCCGACCGGCGGGGCCGTTGCGCGGCTCAGCTGTCGCCGTCGGACGCCGCGTCGCTCATGCCGTAGCGCCGCAGCTTCACGTAGAGGCTTTGTCGCGACAGGCCCAGCATCTCGGCCGCCGAGGCGCGGTTGTCGCGCGTCAGCTGCAGCGCCGCCTCGATGCACAGCTGCTCGATCAGGTCGGTGGTGTCGCGCACGATCTCCTTGAGCGACATCCGGCCGACGAGCTCGGTCATCTGGCCCACCGAACGCGGCACCTCGCGGCTGGCACGGGCGTCGCCGGTCAGGCGCCGGCCGACATCGCGGATCGTGAGGCCGAGGCAGGGCGGATCGCTGTCGGGCACGGACACCCCCGACACCTCGACCTCGGCGGTCGACCCGAACTCGCCGCGCAGGCTGGTCGCGAACAGCCGCACCGCGCCGCGCTGGCGCAGGTTGCTGAGCAGCACGTCGACATCGACGCCGGTGCGGCCGAGCCAGCGGTCCAGGCTCAGGCCGCGCACCTGCTCCTCGTTGACCATCTGGGCGAGGTCGAGGAAGGCCCGGTTGGCAGTCAGCACGAGGCCGTCGATATCGGTGACGACGAAGGCGTCGGGCGCGCTCTCGACGGCGCGCGCCAGCAGCTCGCGCGGGCCCGGCCCGGCAGACTGCACCGGCGCATGGGCGGGCGCGAAACGCAGCAGGAAATGCGAGGACCTGTCCTGGCGGAACAGCGAGGCGGTGACCACCTGCTCTTCGCCGTTCGCGGCGAGGCGCAGCATCACCGCCTCGGCCCGGACGCCGGCACGCATCGCGGCGAGGAGGTCACGCAGCGCCTGCGCGCCTTCGGGCTCGAAGCGATCCAGAAAGCCCGTGCCGCCGCGCGCCGGCGCGCCGCCGAGCAGCCGCACGGCCGCCGGGTTGGCCTCCTCGAGGGCGAGCGTCGCCGCATCGAGCACCAGCACCGGCTCCGACGCCAGCTGGAACAGGACGCGGTAGCGCGTCTCCATGTGGCGCATGCGCCAATAGTCGCGTTCCATCGCCTGCTGCGCGGCGACGAGGCGCTGCTGCAGCTGGGCGTTGGCGCGCAGGTCGCGACCGAAGGCCACCGCGCGGCCGACCGCCAGCGCATGGCCCTGGCGGCCCACCGGCACGGCCGCGTACAGCAGCGGCAGGTCGGCGCCGCCAGGCGTCGGGTGGTTGATGTGGCGCCAGCGCGGCGGCGCCTTGGCTCCCGCTTCGCGCAGCAGCGCCGCGACCTTCGGGCGGCTTTCGACGGTGACGGTTTCCGACCAGGGTTTGCCTAGCCAGTCGCGGTAGTCGCCACCGGACAGTTCCTCGCTGCCGAAGGCGAGGTCGCGGATCACGCCGGTCTCGTCGATCACCAGCGCGACGTCGGAGGAGGCGGCGATCAGCCGCGCGGCCGATTCCGCATCCAGGTCGCCGAGCGACAGGGCCGGCTCCTCGAAGGGTCTCATGCCCATGCTCCCCCTGCGACGCAACTCCCTCGGGACATCACCGCTCCAGCTGTGGAACCCTGTCCAGGCCTAGCGGGCCCCGAGGGGCCCGGCTCAACCCGGAGAGTTCATCCGTTCGACCAATTGCGCCGCCTGGGCGGGCGCCTCGCGGCCGTCGCGGCTCACCGCGTCCGCGCCGATCCGCTGCGCGAACTCCGGGTGCTCCTGCACGATCGGCCCGCCGACCATTATCGCTACGCAGCGGTTGCGGCTCGCCCGCCGCACGGCAGCGATGCAGTCGCGCAGCGCGTCCAGGTGCACCTCGCTGCCGAGCGAGAAGCCGACCGCGTCGTACCACTCGGCCGCCACCATGTCCGGCGCTTCGAGGGCGGTCTCCCAAGGACCGCCGGCCACCTGCCAGCCGGCGCGGCGGAAGAACTCGCCCACCATCACCAGCCCGAAGGTGTGCTGTTCGCCGGGGCTGGGCAGCAGCAGCATGCGCAGGCCCTGGTCGGGCATCTCGCCCTCGCGGGCCAGCGCCGGGCTGAGCTCGCGCAGGACCCGCTGCAGCCGCCCGAGACCGACGGTCACGTCGGTGAAGTCGCACAGGTCCTCGACCCACAGGTCGCCCAGGTAGCGGGCGGTCGGCGCCAGCAGGTCGAGGTAGATCGCCTCGACCGAGGTGCCCCGCGCGCGCAGTTCCTCGACGCAGGCCAGCGGCAGGTCGTCGTCGCCGGCCAGCACCAGGCGCGCGAAGCGCTCGACCTCGGCGCGGCCGATCTGCCCACCGTCGCTCACCAGGGGCGCCGGGCAGGGATCACCGGCCCGGTGCACCAGCATCAGCCGGGGGATGATGTCGTGCTCGATCGCGTGGGCCAGGCGCGTCAGGCGCTGCTCGGCCGATCGCTGCTCGGTCGGCGGCCCCATCACTTCGGCCACCGCGCGCAACCCGACGGGCTGCCAGGGCCCGTTGCGTGCCGGCTCACTCGGCGCCTTGGTCTGCTCGAGGCCCCACGCTTCTTGTGCCGCTCTCTCCATCGGCCGTCTCCTCGCGAAGTGTTGACGCTGGCTTCTGCGTGGCGGCTGAGGCGGGTGCCTGCGGCGGTCATGCAACCAAACTTCTGGATGCAGGGTGCCGCTCCCTGGCTGCCGGACCCGAAGGACCGGGCGGCCGCTGGCTACCCTGCCGGGCTTGTACTGCCCGGGACCGAGAGCGTCAATGGGCCCCTGCGCACGCCCGCGCGGCTGTCCAGGCTTCGTCCAGGCACGCCCCGGCCGCGCGGCGTCGACAGGCTGCTGGGCGATCTGGATCTCGGCGGGCGCGGGTCGGCTCATGTCGGAACTCCCTGCGGTCCATCATCGGAGGCTGGAGAGCATGTGTCAATATCTATTTACGTCCACACAGATTGACACATGCGAAGCGCCGATCTAGATTCGCTCGCATGACGACACAGGCAGCGGATTCGGCGGGACTTGCAGCAGCGACCGCGCGGCAGCCGGCCCCGCTGTACACGCCCGAGCAGCGCCGCCGGCGCGACGCCTCCGGCTGGACCCTGGTGCAGGGCCTGCTGGCGCCGCTGCAGTTCCTCGTCTTTCTCGTCAGCCTCGCCCTGGTGCTGCGCTTCCTCGCCACCGGCGAAGGCGAGCAGCTGGCGACCTGGTCGGTCGTCGTGAAGACGCTGACGCTGTACGCGATCATGGTCACCGGCTGCCTGTGGGAGAAGGCGGTGTTCGGGCGCTGGCTGTTCGCCCCGGCCTTCTACTGGGAGGACGTGTTCAGCATGCTGGTGCTGGCGCTGCACACGGCCTATCTGGTGGCGCTGTTCGCCGACCTGCTGACGGTGCGCGCGCAGATGATGCTGGCGCTCGCGGCCTACGCGGCCTACGTCGTCAATGCCGCGCAGTTCCTGCTGAAGCTGCGCGCCGCGCGGCTGGAGGCGCCGCGATGAACGCCGTCGCGATCCCGATCCGCGCCGAGCCGAACGGCTGTGCCGACGCGCCGGTGCTGCGCGAGCGCGGCCAGCGCGAGGTCTTCTGCGGCCTGACCGGGATCATCTGGCTGCACCGCAAGATCCAGGACGCCTTCTTCCTGGTGGTGGGCTCGCGCACCTGCGCGCACCTGATCCAGAGCGCCGCCGGCGTGATGATCTTCGCCGAGCCGCGCTTCGCGACCGCGATCATCGACGAGCGCGACCTCGCCGGCCTGGCCGACGCCAACGCCGAGCTCGACCGCGTCGTCACGCGGCTGCTCGAGCGCCGGCCCGAGATCAAGCTGCTGTTCCTCGTCGGCTCCTGCCCGTCGGAGGTGATCAAGCTCGACCTGTCGCGCGCCGCGCAGCGGCTGTCGCAGCGCTTCATGCCGCAGGTGCGGGTGCTCAACTACTCCGGCAGCGGCATCGAGACCACCTTCACGCAGGGCGAGGACGCCTGCCTCGCCGCCCTGGTGCCCGAGCTGCCGGCGGCGCCGGCCGATGCCGAGCCGGACCTGCTGGTCGTGGGCACGCTGGCCGACGTGGTCGAGGACCAGTTCGCGCGGCTGTTCGCCGAACTCGGCCTGAGCCGGGTGCGCTTCTTCCCGCCACGGCACGCCGGAGAGCTGCCGGCGGTCGGGCCGAACACGCTCTTCCTGCTCGCCCAGCCCTTCCTCGCCGACACCGCGCGCGCACTCGAGGCGCTGGGTGCGCACCGCCTGAAGGCGCCCTTCCCGCTCGGCGCCGAGGGCACCACGCGCTGGCTGCAGGCGGCGGCCGCCGCCTTCGGCGTGCGCACGATGCGCTTCGACGCCGTCACCGCCGCGGCCCATGCGCGCGCCGAGGGCGCCCTGGCCCGCCACCGCGCCTCGCTGGCCGGCAAGCGGGTTTTCTTCTTCCCGGACTCGCAGCTCGAGATCCCGATCGCGCGCTTCCTGGCCCGCGAGCTCGGCGTCGAGCTGGTCGAGGTCGGCACGCCCTACCTGCACCGCCAGCACCTCGCCGAGGAACTGGCGTGGCTGCCGGCCGGCACCGCGCTGTCCGAGGGCCAGGACGTGGAGCGCCAGCTCGACCGCTGCCGCGCCGCGCGGCCCGACCTGGTGGTCTGCGGCCTGGGGCTCGCGAACCCGCTCGAAGCCGAGGGCTTCGCGACCAAGTGGTCGATCGAGCTGGTGTTCACGCCCATCCAGGGCTACGAGCAGGCGGCCGACCTGGCCGAGCTCTTCACCCGGCCGCTGATGCGGCGCGACCGTCTGGTGGCCTGAGATGCAGTTGACGCTCTGGACCTACGAAGGCCCGCCGCACGTCGGCGCGATGCGCATCGCCACCGCGATGAAGGGCGTGCACTATGTGCTGCACGCGCCCCAGGGCGACACCTACGCCGATCTGCTGTTCACGATGATCGAGCGGCGCGACCAGCGTCCGCCGGTCACCTACACCACCTTCCAGGCGCGCGACCTCGGCGGCGACACCGCCGAGCTGTTCAAGACCGCCGCGCGCGACGCCTACGCGCGCTTCTCGCCGCAGGCGATGCTGGTCGGCGCCTCCTGCACCGCCGAGCTGATCCAGGACGACCCCGGCGGCCTCGCGCGCGCCCTCGAGCTGCCGATCCCGGTCGTGCCGCTCGAGCTGCCGTCCTACCAGCGCAAGGAGAACTGGGGCGCGGCCGAGACCTTCTACCAGCTGGTGCGCGCGATGGCCGGCCCGTCGGCACCCAGGCCCGGCGAGGCGCGGCCCGGGCGTGCGCCGGGCCAGCGGCCGCGCTGCAACATCCTCGGGCCGACCGCGCTGGGCTTCCGCCACCGCGACGACGTGACCGAGATCCGCGGCCTGCTCGGCACGCTGGGCATCGACGTCGACGTCGTCGCCCCGATGGGCGCGACGCCGGCCGACCTGGCGCGGCTCGGCGAGGCCGACTTCAACGTCGTGCTCTATCCGGAGACCGCCGGTACCGCGGCGCAGTGGCTGGCGCGGACCTTCAAGCAGCCGGCGACGAAGACCATCCCGATCGGCGCGGCCGCGACGCGTGAGTTCATCGCCGAGGTCGCGGCGCTCGCCGGCGTCGACCCGGCCGCGGCGCTGGCCGACGCGCGCTCGCGCTCCCCCTGGTACTCGCGCTCGGTCGACTCGACCTACCTCACCGGCAAGCGCGTCTTCGTGTTCGGCGACGCGACGCATGCCGTCGCCGCGGCCCGCGTGGCCGCGCAGGAGCTCGGCTTCGCGGTCGTCGGCCTCGGCACCTACAGCCGCGAGTTCGCCCGCGAGGTGCGCGAGGCGGCCAAGGGCTACGGCGTCGAGCCGCTGATCAGCGACGACTACCTCGAAGTCGAGGCCCGCATCGCCGAACTGCAGCCCGAGCTGGTGCTCGGCACGCAGATGGAGCGCCACATCGCCAAGCGCCTGGGCGTGCCCTGCGCGGTGATCTCGGCGCCGGTGCATGTGCAGGACTTCCCGGCGCGCTACTCGCCACAGATGGGCTTCGAGGGCGCGAACGTGCTGTTCGACACCTGGGTCCATCCGCTGATGATGGGGCTGGAGGAGCACCTGATCGGCATGTTCCGTGGCGACTTCGAGTTCCACAAGGACGCCGCACCTTCGCACCTCGGCGCGACGCGCCAGGCGCACCAGGCACCCCAGGCGGCCGAGCCGCCGCCGCAGATCGAGGTGCCCCCCGAGCTCGCGCGGGCGTCCGCGGCCTGGGCCGCGGACGCCGAGCGCGAGCTGCAGAAGATCCCCTTCTTCGTGCGCGGCAAGGCGCGCCGCAACACCGAGCGCTACGCGCTGGACCACGGCGTGGCGCTGATCACCGTCGAGACCCTCTACGATGCCAAGGCGCACTTCAGCCGCTGAAGCCGCGGCACCGATGCGCGTCGTGCTGGTCACGATGGACAGCCACTTGGCCGGCGCGGCGGCGCGCGCCCAGCGCCGCCTGGGCGAGCTGCTGCCCGGCGTCACCCTGGCCGTGCATGCCGCCGCCGAGTGGGGCGACGACGCAGCTGCGCTCGAACGCTGCCGCGCCGACATCGCCGCCGGCGACATCGTCATCGCCACCATGCTCTTCATGGAGGAGCATTTCCTCCAGGTGCTGCCGGCGCTGCGCGCGCGCCGCGAGCACTGCGACGCGATGGTCTGCGCGATGTCGGCCGGCGAGGTGACCAAGCTCACCCGCATGGGCCGCTTCGACATGAGCCAGCCCGCCAGCGGCCCGATCGCGCTGCTCAAGCGCCTGCGCGGCAAGCCCTCGGCCGAGGGCAACGAGACCAGCGTCAAGGCCAGCGCCGGCGCGCAGCAGATGAAGATGCTGCGCCGGCTGCCGCAGATCCTGCGCTTCATCCCCGGCACCGCGCAGGACGTGCGGGCCTATTTCCTGACGCTGCAGTACTGGCTGGCCGGCTCCGAGGACAACATCGCGCATCTGGTCCACCTGCTGGTGGACCGCTATGCCGAAGGGCCGCGCCGCGTGCTGCGCGGCCTGGCCAAGCCGCAGGCGCCGGTCGACTACCCCGAGGTCGGCCTCTACCACCCGCGCATGAAGGGCCGGCTGTCGGAGCGGCTCGATGCGCTGCCTCCGGTCGCCACGGGCGGCAAGCGCGGCAGCGTCGGCCTGCTGCTGATGCGCTCCTACCTGCTGGCCGGCAACACCGGCCACTACGACGGCGTCATCGCCGCACTGGAGGCGCGCGGCCTGCGGGTCGTGCCGGCCTTCGCCACCGGGCTCGACGCGCGGCCGGCGGTCGAGCGCTACTTCCTCGCCGAGGGTCGCGCGACCGTCGACGCCGTGCTGTCGCTGACCGGCTTCTCGCTCGTCGGCGGCCCGGCCTACAACGACGCGCGCGCCGCCGAGGAGCTGCTCGCGACGCTCGACCTGCCCTATGTCGCGGCGATGCCGGTCGAGTTCCAGACGCTCGAGCAATGGGAGCAGTCGGAGCGCGGCCTGCTGCCGGTCGAGGCGACGATGATGGTCGCAATCCCCGAGCTCGACGGCGCCACCGGCGCGATGGTCTTCGGCGGGCGCTCGCCGCACACCGCCGGAGACGCGCTGCACGACATGCAGGCCCACAGCGAGCGCGCCGACGCGCTGGCCGCGCGGGTCGGCAAGCTGGTCGACCTGCGCCGCTCGCAGCGTGCCACGCGCAAGGTCGCGGTGGTGCTGTTCAACTTCCCGCCGAACGCCGGCAACACCGGCACCGCGGCCTTCCTCGGCGTGTTCGAGTCGCTGCACAACACGCTCGCGGCGATGCGGCGCGAGGGCTACACGGTCGAGGTGCCGGAGACGGTGGACGCGCTGCGCGAGCGCATCATCACCGGCAATGCCGCCCGCTTCGGCGCCACCGCCAACGTGCATGCGCGCATCCCGGCCGACGAGCATGTGAAGCGCGAGCGCCACCTGCAGGCGATCGAGGCGCAATGGGGCCCCGCGCCCGGTCGCCAGCAGAGCGACGGGCGCTCGATCTTCGTGCTCGGCGAGCGCTTCGGCAACGTCTTCGTCGGGATCCAGCCGTCCTTCGGCTACGAAGGCGACCCGATGCGCCTGCTGTTCGAGAAGGGCTTCGCGCCGACGCATGCCTTCTCCGCCTTCTACCGCTGGCTGCGCGAGGACTTCGGCGCCGACGCGGCGCTGCACTTCGGCACCCACGGCGCGCTGGAGTTCATGCCGGGCAAGCAGGCCGGCCTGTCGGGCGACTGCTGGCCCGACCGCCTCATCGGCGACCTGCCGAACGTCTACCTCTACGCGTCGAACAACCCGTCGGAAGGCACGATCGCCAAGCGCCGCGCTGCCGCCACGCTGGTCAGCTACCTGACGCCGCCGGTCGCGCAGGCCGGGCTGTACAAGGGCCTCGTGGACCTGAAGGCCTCGATCGAGCGCTGGCGCGCCCTCGAGCCCGAAGCCGAGGCCGAGCGCGCGGATCTCGCCCAGCTCGTCCAGGCCCAGGCCGCCGAACTCGAGCTCGCGACGGCCGAGCCGGCCTGGGGCCCGGCGGCGATGGAACGCATCACCGGGCTGACCGAGGCCGTGCTGGAGCTCGAGTACACGCTGATCCCGCACGGGCTGCATGTCGTCGGTCGGGCGCCGTCGAAGGCCGAGCGCATCGAGCTGCTGCTCGCCCTCGCCGAGGCCGAGCACGGCGAGCGGCCGGAGCGCGCGGTGATCGAGGCGCTGGTCGACGGCGCGGCGCCGGCCGACGCGCGCTTCGAGCCGCTCGCCACCGCGGCCCGCCTGCTCGCCGAGGACCATGAGCTCGACGGCCTGCTGCGCGCCCTCGACGGCCGCTACCTGCGCCCGGCGCCGGGCGGCGACCTGCTCCGCACCCCGGCCGTGCTGCCGACCGGACGCAACCTGCACGGCTTCGATCCCTTCCGCCTCCCGAGCGCCTACGCGGTGAAGGATGGCGCGCGGCAGGCCGAACGGCTGCTGGAGCGGCATTGCGCCGACGGCCATGCCTTCCCGGAGTCGATCGCGATGGTGCTGTGGGGCACCGACAACCTGAAGAGCGAGGGCGGCCCGATCGGCCAGGCGCTCGCGCTGATGGGCGCCAAGCCGCGCTTCGACAGCTACGGGCGGCTGGCCGGCGCCGAACTGATGCCGCTGGAGGCGCTGGGCCGGCCGCGCGTCGACGTGATGATCACGCTGTCGGGCATCTTCCGCGACCTGCTGCCGCTGCAGATCAAGCTGCTGGCCGAGGCCGCGCTGCTGGCGGCGAGCGCCGACGAGCCCGAGGACCGCAACTTCGTGCGCAAGCATGCGCTGGCCTTCCAGCGCGAGCACGGCGGCGACATCGAGACCGCCGCGCTGCGCGTCTTCGGCAACGCCGAGGGGGCCTACGGCGCCAACGTCAACCACCTGGTCGACAACAGCCGCTGGGACGACGGCGACGAGCTCGCCGAGACCTACACCCGTCGCAAGGGCCATGCCTACGGCGTTGCCGGTCGGCCGGTCCAGCAGCCGGCGCTGCTGCAGAGCGTGCTGGCCGGCGTCCAGCTCGCCTACCAGAACCTCGATTCGGTCGAGCTCGGCGTGACGACGATCGACACCTACTTCGACACCCTCGGCGGCATCAGCCGCGCGGTGCAGCGCGCCAAGGGCGACAGCGCCGCCGTCGCGCCGGTCTACATCGGCGACCAGACCCGCGACGCCCAGGGCGGCGGCAGCGTGCGCACGCTGGCCGAGCAGGTGGCGCTGGAGACGCGCACGCGCATGCTGAACCCGAAGTGGTACGAGGGCATGCTCGAGCACGGCTACGAGGGCGTGCGCCAGATCGAGCAGCACCTGACCAACACGATGGGCTGGTCGGCCACCACCGGCCAGGTCCAGCCCTGGGTCTACGAGCAGCTGAGCCGCACCTTCGTGCTCGACGCCGCGATGCGCGAGCGCCTCGCGCGGCTCAACCCCACCGCGTCGGCCAAGGTCGCGAGCCGACTGCTCGAAGCCTACGAGCGCAAGTTCTGGAAGCCCGATTCACAGACGCTCGAGGCGCTGCGGCGCGCGGGCGACGAACTGGAAGACCGCCTCGAAGGCGTCTACGAAGGAGCCGCCGCATGAGCGTGACCACCGTCCCGATCCCCGACATCAAGAGACCCGGCAGCCGCTCGATCCGCGAGGACGGCGAAGGCAGCGTGCAGGTCGAGCTCGACCCGGCCCTGAAGATCGGCACCGCCAAGGTGTTCGCGATCTACGGCAAGGGCGGCATCGGCAAGAGCACGACCTCGAGCAACCTGTCGGCGGCGTTCAGCAAGATGGGCAAGCGCGTGCTGCAGATCGGCTGCGACCCGAAGCACGACAGCACCTTCACGCTGACCAAGAAGATGCTGCCGACCGTCATCGACGTGCTCGAGACGGTGGACTTCCATGCCGAGGAGCTCAAGCCCGAGGACTTCGTCTTCGAGGGCTACAACGGCGTGATGTGCGTCGAGGCCGGCGGCCCGCCGGCCGGCACCGGCTGCGGCGGCTACGTCGTCGGCCAGACCGTCAAGCTGCTGAAGGAGCACCACCTGCTCGAGGACACCGACGTGGTGATCTTCGACGTGCTCGGCGACGTGGTCTGCGGCGGCTTCGCCGCCCCGCTGCAGCATGCCGACCGCGCGCTGATCGTCACCGCGAACGACTTCGACTCGATCTTCGCGATGAACCGCATCGTGCAGGCCATCGGCGCGAAGGCCAAGAACTACAACGTGCGCCTCGGTGGCGTGATCGCCAACCGCAGCGCGGCCACCGACCAGATCGACAAGTACAACAACCAGATCGGCCTGAAGCTCGCCGCCCACTTTCCCGACCTCGACGTGATCCGCCGCAGCCGGCTGAAGAAGTCCACGCTGTTCGAGATGGAGCATTCGCCCGAGCTGGAGGCGGTGCAGAAGGAATACCTGCGGCTGGCAGCGGCCCTGTGGCTGGGCAGCGAGCCGATGAAGGCGGTGCCGATGAAGGACCGCGACATCTTCGACCTCCTCGGCTTCGACTGAACGGGAGCCCGCCATGACCCAGGCCACCTACATCGAACGGCGCGCGCAGATCGAGACCTACTTCGATCGCACCGCGGCCGAGGCCTGGGCGCGGCTGACCTCGGACGCGCCGGTCAGCGGCGTCCGCGCGACGGTGCGCGCCGGCCGCGACCGGATGCGCTCGACGATCCTGTCCTGGCTGCCCGAGGATCTGCGCGGCGCGCGCCTTCTCGACGCCGGCTGCGGCACCGGCGCCCTCGCGGTCGAGGCCGCCCGGCGCGGCGCCTGGGTCACCGCGGTGGACCTGTCGCCGACGCTGATCGACCTGGCCCGCGAGCGCTCGCCGCGGGAGCTCGGCGAAGGCCGCATCGACTTCATCGACGGCGACATGCTGGCACGCTCGCTGGGCCGATTCGACCATGTGGTCGGCATGGACTCGCTGATCCACTACGCCGCCGACGACGCGGTGCGCGCGCTCGCCCGCGTGGCCGAGCGCACCACCGGCTCCATCGTCTTCACCTTCGCGCCGCGCACGCCGGCGCTGGCCGCGATGCACGCGGTCGGCAAGCTCTTCCCGCGCGCCGACCGCGCGCCGGGCATCGTGCCGGTCGCGGAGGCGCACCTGCGCCGCCTGATCGGCAGCGACGCGCTGCTCGGGCGGTGGCGCATCGGCCGCACGCAGCGCATCGCGAGCGGTTTCTACACCTCGCAGGCCCTGGAGCTGCAGCGCTCATGAACGCCGCGCAGCGCCTCAACGACACGCTGGCCCGCGGCTGGCGTCAGGTCGGCCCGCGCTTCCTGCCCTTCGCCGACGCGGCGACCGCGGAGCTGCCGCTCGGGCGGCTGCTGAGGCTGTCGCTGTTCCAGGTGTCGGTCGGCATGGCGCTCGCGCTGCTGAACGGCACGCTGAACCGCGTGATGATCGTCGAGCTGGGCGTCGCGGCCTGGCTGGTCGCGGCGATGGTGGCGCTGCCGATCCTGTTCGCGCCGCTGCGCGCGCTGATCGGCTTCCGCTCCGACACCCACCGCTCGGCGCTCGGCTGGCGGCGCGTGCCCTACATCTGGTTCGGCTCGCTGCTGCAGTTCGGCGGGCTGGCGATCATGCCCTTCGCCTTGCTGGTGCTGTCGGGCGACACGCACGGGCCGGTGGTCTACGGCACGATCGGCGCGGCGCTCGCCTTCCTGATGGTCGGCGCCGGCTTGCACACGACGCAGACGGCCGGGCTCGCGCTGGCCACCGACCTGGCACCGGAAGCCGCGCGCCCTCGCGTCGTGGCGCTGATGTACGTGATGCTGCTGCTCGGCATGGTGGTCGCCTCGACGCTCCTCGGCACGCTGCTCGCCGACTTCAGCCAGATCCGGCTGATCCAGGTGATCCAGGGCGCCGCCCTGCTGACGATGGTGCTGAACCTCGTCGCGCTGTGGAAGCAGGAGGCGCGCGACCCGTCGCGCACCGCCGCGCAGCGCGGCGTGCCGCGGCCGCGCTTCGCCGAGGCCTGGCAGGGTTTCCTGCGCGGCGGGCGGGCGAGCCGGCTGCTCGTGGCCGTGGGCCTCGGCACGGCCGGCTTCAGCATGCAGGACATCCTGCTCGAACCCTATGGCGGGCAGATCCTGCACCTGGGCGTCGGTGCGACGAGCGCGCTCACCGCGCTGATGGCGGGCGGCGCGCTCGCCGCCTTCGCGCTCGCGGCGCGCTGGCTGCAGCGCGGCAGCGACCCCTGCCGGCTCGCCGCCGGCGGCGCGCTGGTGGGGGTGTTCGCCTTCGCCGCGGTCGTGTTCGCCGAGCCGATGGCCTCCGCGACGCTGTTCCGCGCCGGCACCGTGGCGATCGGCTTCGGCGGCGGCCTGTTCGCCGTCGCCACGCTGACCGCGGCGATGAACCTCGACACGCGCGACCAGCGCGGCCTCGCGCTCGGCGCCTGGGGCGCGGTGCAGGCCACCGCCGCGGGCCTGGCGATCGCCGGCGGCGGCGCGCTGCGCGACCTCGTCTCGGGCCTGGCGACGCAAGGCGCCTTCGGCCCGGCGCTGACCGGTGCCTCGGTCGGCTACAGCTTCGTCTACCACCTCGAGATCCTCTTGCTGTTCGCGACCCTGGTGGCGATCGGCCCGCTGGCGAAAGCCGGCAACGGGCCGCGCGCGCACCGCCCGCCGAGCTTCGGGCTCGCGGAATTCCCCGGCTGACCTTCCGCCCACTGGAGACAACACCATGGAAACTGGCGCCATCACCGGCTACATCGACGTCGCGCAGATCGCGCTCTACGTCTTCTGGGCCTTCTTCGCGGGCCTGATCTACTACCTGCACAAGGAGAACAAGCGCGAGGGCTACCCGCTGGAGTCCGACCGCTCGCAGCACATCCGCGTGCAGGGCTGGCCCGCTATCCCCGAGGCCAAGACCTTCGCGCTGCGCGAGGGCGGCACGGCGCTGGCCCCCAAGGGCAGCGACCCGCAGCACGCGATCGCCGGCCGGCCGATGGGCGCCTGGCCCGGCGCGCCGCTGGTGCCGACCGGCGATCCGATGGACCTCGGCATCGGGCCGGGCTCCTACGCCCTGCGCGCCGACGTCGTCGACACCACCTTCGAGGGCGATGCGCGCATCGTCCCGCTGCGCGCCGCCAAGGGCTTCGGCGTGGCCGACGGCGACCCCGACCCGCGCGGCATGCCGGTGATCGGTGCCGACGGCCAGGTCGGCGGCACGGTGCGCGACCTGTGGGTCGACCGCGCCGAGATGCTGTTCCGCTACCTCGAGATCGACGTGCCCAACGCCGCCAAGGGCCCGCAGGTGCTGCTGCCGATCAACTTCGCGGTCGTCGGCGAGCGCGACGTCAAGGTGCAGTCGGTGCTCGGCGCGCAGATCGCCGGCGTGCCGCGCACCAAGCATCCCGACCAGGTCACGCTGCTCGAGGAAGAGAAGATCATGGCCTACTACGGCGCCGGCACGCTCTACGCCACCGCCGCGCGCGCGGAGCCGCTGCTGTGAGCGACGACCACGAGTTCGAGCCGGTCTGGGGCCTGCCGGAGCGGCTGCCCGGCGGCGAGCGCCTGCTGTGGCAGGGCTCGCCGGACTGGCGTTCGCTGGCCGTGAGCGTGTTCCACCTGCGGGCCGTCGCGCTGTACTTCGCGGTGCTGCTGGCCTGGCGCGGCGCGAGCGCGGCCTACGACGGCGCCGGCGCGCAGGACGCCGCGCTGGCGGTGCTCGGCGTGCTGCCGCTGGCCCTGCTCGGGCTCGGCCTGCTCGCGACGCTGGCCTGGCTGTCGGCGCGCACCAGCGTCTACACGGTCACCGACCGACGCGTCGTGCTGCGCATCGGCATCGTGCTGAGCGTCAGCTTCAACCTGCCCTACGCGCGCATCGAGTCGGCGGCCCTGCGCCCGCTGTCCGGCGGCCACGGCGACATCGTGCTGCGGATCGGGCCGCCGGACCGCATCGCCTACCTGCACCTGTGGCCGCATGCCCGGCCATGGCGCCTCGCGAATCCCGAGCCGATGCTGCGCAGCGTGCCCGAGGCCGAGCGCGTCGCCGGCCTGCTCGCCGAAGCGCTGGCCGCGTCGGCCCGTCAGTCGCGCGCGGCGCGTCTCGAGCCCGCACCGTCCGAGCGCCTGCCATCGGCGGCAGCCGCCACCGCCTGAACAGGCCATGGCCACCCACTCCGCCCACGACCAGGTCGACGTGCCGCGCGGCGCGCTGATCGCGCTCGGCGCGATGATCGCCGCGACGCTGCTGGCCGTCGCCGCGGCGCAGCTCACCGGCGTCGGCCGGCAGCAGGTGCCCGAGGCCGAGACGGTCGCGGTGCGGGCGCTGACCTTCGTCGACCGCCCCGACGGTGACATCGACATCGTCGACGTGCGCGACGGCGCGCTCGCCGGCCAGGCCGAACCGGGCTCTCAGGGCTTCCTGCGCGGCACGATGCGCGGCCTGGCGCGCGAGCGGCGCAGCCACGGCATCGGCGCCGACCGCCCCTTCCGGCTGCTGACGCTGGCCGACGGCCGGTTGCTGCTCGAGGACCCGGACACCGGGCGACGCATCGACCTCGGTTCGTTCGGCCCGGACAACGCCGCGGTCTTCGCCGCGTTCGCGCTCCCGCCGCCGGCGGCCGGGCACTGAAAGGAGTACCCCATGAGCACCGCCACGATCGAGAACCCCGACCATGTGATGCAGGCCGCGCGCGCCAACACGCTGATCAGCCCGCGCTTCTACACCACCGACTACGCGGCGATGAACCGCATCGACGTGAGCCCGCTGCGCGCCGAGTGGGAGGCGATGCTCGCCGAGTACGAGGGCGACAACAACCACGACCACTTCCAGCGCGAAGGCGACTTCAAGGCCGAGATCGAGCAGATCCCGGCCGAGCTGCGCCAGGAGTTCCTCGACTTCCTGGTCAGCTCGATCACCTCGGAGTACTCGGGCTGCGTGCTCTACAACGAGATCCGCAAGAACGTCGACAACCCCGACATCAAGCGGCTGATGACCTACCTGACTCGCGACGAGTCGCGCCACGCGAACTTCATCAACCACTCGCTGCGCGACTTCGGCCTCGGCGTCGACCTCGCCGGGCTCAAGGCCACCAAGGCCTACACTTACTTCAAGCCCAAGTACATCTTCTACGCCACCTACCTGTCGGAGAAGATCGGCTACGCGCGCTACATCACGATCTTCCGGCAGCTCGAGCGCCACCCCGAGAAGCGCTTCCACCCGATCTTCAAGTGGTTCGAGCGCTGGTGCAACGACGAATTCCGCCACGGCGAATCCTTCGCGCTGATCATGCGCGCCAACCCGCAGCTGCTGCGCGGCCCCAACGTGCTGTGGATCCGCTTCTTCCTGCTGGCGGTGTACGCGACGATGTTCGTGCGCGACCACACGCGCCCGGCGCTGCACCTCGCGATGGGGCTGGACCCGGACACCTACGACTACAAGGTGTTCGACATCACGACCGAGATCAGCAAGCAGGTCTTCCCGATCTCGCTCGACACCGACCACCCGGCCTTCCGCGCCGGGCTGAACCGGCTGGTCGAGGCGGCCGACGGCATCGCGCGCGCCAAGGCGCGCGGCGGCGTGGTCGGCCTGCTGCGCCAGGCCGGCTGGGCCACCGTGGCCGCGGCGACCTTCGTGCGGCTCTACCTGCGGCCCGTCAAGCGCCACGACCTGCCGGCGCAGATCCGCGTCGCGCCGGCCTGGTGACGGCGGCGCGGCCATGCTCGAGTTCGGGCTCCCGGCCCTCTTCGTGCTGCTGCTCTGGTGGGCCAGCACGGGCGCCATCCTGGTCCTGAACGGGCTGCCGCGCTGGACGCACCGCTGGTCGCTGGGCAGCGCGACGCTGCTGCTCGCGCTGGCGCTGATCGCGCTGTACGCGACGCGTGACGACACCCGCGTGACGGCGGCCTACCTGGCCTTCGTCGCCGCCCTCGTCGTGTGGGCCTGGGCCGAGCTGGCCTTCCTGCTCGGCCATGTCAGCGGCCCGCGTCGTGTGGCCTGCCCGCCGCAGGCCGGCGGCTGGCGCCGGGTCTGGCTGGCGCTGCAGACGGTGCTGCACCACGAGCTCGCGCTGCTCGCCCTCGGCGCGGCGGTGCTCGCAGCCGTCGGCGACGGCGCCAACCTCACCGGCGCGTGGACCTTCGCCGCGCTGTGGCTGCTGCGTCTGAGCGCCAAGCTGAACCTCTTCCTCGGCGTGCGCAACATCGGCGAGGCCTTCCTGCCGCCGCGGCTCGCCTACCTGGCGAGCTACTTCCGGCAGCGTGCGATGAACCCGCTGCTGCCGCTGTCGCTGCTGCTGTCGGCGGCGGCCGCCGTGGGGCTGTGGCAGGCGGCACTGGCCGACGGCGCCTCGGCGCACGAGGCGGCCTCGCTCGCGCTGGTCGGCACGCTGGTCGCGCTCGGCCTGCTCGAGCATGTGTTCATGGCCCTGCCGCTGCCGACGCACCGCCTGTGGCAATGGGGCCTGCCGTCGCGCGCGATCGCGCCGGCCGCGGGCGAACGCGCGGCCTGAGCCGGGACCGCCCGGACGCCGGCGGTAAGATCAGGACGCTTCAGGTGCATCTGCGCGGTCCTCGCGCAGGCGTTGAACGGGAAGCAGGTGACGTGGTCGCGCAGGCGGCCGCCAGTCCTGCGCTGCCCCCGCACCGGTAAGCAGGAGCACGGCCATCTCAGTGCCACTGCGCGTCTCGACGCGTGGGAAGGCGATGGCCGAGGCTGGAGGCGACACCCGCCGCCGGCCGTCCTGCGAGCCCGGATACCGGCCTCGAAGCGCAGTCGTCGCGGCGCTCGAACGGTGCCGCGGCTCTCGCCACCAACGCAGCCTGCGGGGACGCTGGCTGCAGGAGTCATCGATGCGTTCTCCCCTGCCCCCGCCGCGCGCGGCGCTGCCTGCCGCGCTGTGCGCGCTCGCCCTTCCCCTTTCCCTGCACGCCCAGACGCCGGTCCTCGAGCCGGTCGTCGTGACCGCCACGCGCACTCCGCAGGCGATCGCCAACGTGCTGTCCGACCTGCGCGTGATCGACGCGCAGACCATCCGCGAGGCCGGCCCGGTCACGCTGGCCGAACTGCTCCAGGTCCATGGCGGCGTCGAGATCGCCGCCAACGGCGGGCCGGGGCAACTCGCCGCGGTGTTCATCCGCGGCGCCAACGCCGGCCATGTGGTGGTCTTGATCGACGGCGTGCGCACCGGCTCGTCGACCGCCGGCCTGGTGTCCTGGGAGAATCTCCCGCTGGCGCAGATCGAGCGCATCGAGGTGCTGCGCGGCCCGGCCTCCAGCCTCTACGGCGCCGACGCGATCGGCGGCGTGATCCAGATCTTCACGCGCCAGGGCGAGCGCACGACGGCGCGCGTCGGCGTCGGCCGCTGGGGCACGCGCGACGCCGCCATCGGGCTCGGCCGCCAGTTCGGCGACACCCGCGTCTCGCTCGAGGCCGCCGCGCAGCGCACCGACGGCTTCTCGGCCACCAACGCCGGCGCGCCGTTCTACTTCGACCCCGACGACGACGCCTCGCGCACCCGCAGCCTCGGCCTCGCGGCCACGCACGCCTTCGCCCCCGGCCACGAGCTTGCGCTGCGCCTGCTGGAGAGCCGCACCGACGCGCACTTCGACGACTTCGGCAACACCGACGCCGAGAACGCGCTGCGCCTGGGCAGCCGCTCGGTCGAGCTGCGCAACCGCGTGCTGGAGGGCTGGCAGAGCCTGCTGCGCCTCGCCCGCTCGACCGACGAGCGCCGCACCAGCACCGCATTCGGCGGCTACCACTTCGACACCGAGCAGACCCACTTCACCTGGCAGAACGACCTCGCCGCCCTCGGCGGCCAGGGGGCTGTCGGCCTCGAATGGCGTCGCGAGGAGGTGGACAGCGACACCGTCTTCGACCGCGACGAGCGCCGTGTCGGCTCGGCTTTCGGCAGCTGGGCGGCCGACTTCGGCGCGCACCTGCTGCAGGCCTCGCTGCGCCACGACGACGACTCGCAGTTCGGCGGCCGCACGACCGGCAACCTCGCCTGGGGCTGGCAGTTCGCGCCGGCCTGGCGGGTGTCGGCCGGCGCCGGCACCGCCTTCAAGGCGCCGACCTTCAACGACCTCTACTACCCGGGCTTCAGCAACCCGGACCTGCGGCCGGAGCGCTCGCGCAACGTCGAGCTCGGCCTGCGCTGGAGCGAGGGCGGCTTCGACGCCTCGGTCACCGCGTTCAGCAACCGCATCCGCGACCTGATCCAGTACGACTTCGTCAGCAGCGCGCCCGCGAACATCGCGCGTGCGCGCAACCGCGGTGCCACCTTCGGTGCCGGCTGGCGCGGCGCAGCCTGGCACGCGACCCTGGAGTGGACGCTGCAGAACGCCGTCGACGCCGACAGCGGCCAGCGCCTGCCACGCCGCGCGCGCCAGCATGGCAGCGGCAGCGTCGGCTGGCAGCAGGGGCCGTGGCAGGCCGGCGCCGAGCTGGTGGCCGCCGGCACACGCAACGACAGCGCCTTCGCGCCGCCGGCGCCGCGGCTCGGCGGCTACACGCTGCTGAACCTGCGCGCCGCCTATGCGTTGACGCCGGAGTGGTCGGTGTCGCTGCGCGTCAACAACGCCGGCGACAAGGACTACGCCTTCGTGCAGGGCTACAACACGCCGGGTCGCAACACGCTCCTGGCGATCGAGTACGCCCGGCGGTAGAAGGCGGCATGGCTCGGGCGCTGCGCATCTGGGGGCTGCTCGCGCTGGCCGCGGCCGGCGCGATGGTGCTCGCGCTCGGCAGCGGCTCCGGCGCGGTCGCGCTGGCCGACGTGCCGCGGCTGCTGTGGTCGCCCGACGCCAGCGTCGCGTCCGAGGTGCTGCACGGCCTGCGGCTGCCGCGCGCACTGGCAGCCTTCGGCACCGGTGCGCTGCTCGCGGTGGCCGGTGCGCTGATGCAGGTGCTGCTGCGCAACCCGCTGGCCGATCCCTATGTGCTGGGCGTGTCGGGCGGCGCGGCGGTCGGCGCCCTCGGCGCGATGGTGCTCGGGCTCGGGGCCCTGCTGGTGCAGCTCGGCGCGCTGGCCGGCGCGCTGCTGACGATCGCGCTGGTGTTCCTGCTCGCGCACCGCGACCTGGCACGCCTCGCGGCCCCGGGCACGGCCGACACCGCGCCGCGGCTGCTGCTGACCGGCGTGATGCTCGCGGCCGGCTGGTCGGCGCTGATCACGCTGATGCTCGCC
Source organism: uncultured Methylibium sp. (assembly GCA_964384225.1). Classification (GTDB taxonomy): domain Bacteria; phylum Pseudomonadota; class Gammaproteobacteria; order Burkholderiales; family Burkholderiaceae_C; genus Methylibium. The sequence goes on along the minus strand of CAYLKR010000007.1, from coordinate 10,259 downwards.
GTCGCGCCCGAGGCCCAGGTGCGCGGCATGCTGTTCTGGCTGGCCGGCGACCTGTCGGCGGTCGAGTCGGTGGCGTTGCCGCTGGCGGCCCTCGCCGTGGTGCTCGTGCTCGCCTTCCCGGCGGCACGCGAGCTCAACGTGCTGCTGCGCGGCCCGGCGGTGGCCGCGACGCTCGGCGTGCGCGTCGCGCCGCTGCAGCGGCGCCTGTACCTGCTGGCCTCGCTGGCGAGCGCGGTGGCGGTGACGACGGCCGGCAGCATCGGCTTCGTCGGTCTGGTGGTGCCGCATGCGCTGCGCTTGGTGGTCGGCAACGACCAGCGCGTGCTGTTGCCGGCCTGCGCGCTGGCCGGCGGTGCGCTGCTCGTGCTCGCCGACACGCTGGCACGCAGCCTCGTCGCGCCGCAGCAGCTGCCGGTGGGCGTGATCACCGCACTGGTCGGCGTGCCGACCTTCCTGGCGTTGCTGCTGAGGCGCGGAGCCGCACGATGAGCCCGCTGCTCGAAGCCGAGGGCCTGACGCTGCGCGCCGGCCCGCGCACGCTGTTCGAGGACCTCTCGCTGTGCATCGCGCCGGGCGAGCTGTGGTGCGTGCTCGGCTGCAACGGCAGCGGCAAGACCTCGCTGCTGCATGCGCTGGCCGGGCTGCGCCTGCCGCAGGCCGGCACGGTCAAGCTCGGCGGCCGGCCGCTCGCCGACTGGCCGCCGGCGGACGCGGCCTGCCTGCGCGGCCTGCTGCCGCAGGCGCTGCACGACGCCTTCAGCGCCCGCGTGCTCGACCTCGTGCTGCTCGGCCGCCACCCCCACCTCGCGCGCTGGGCCTGGGAGGACGACGCCGATCGCGCGCTGGCGCTCGAGGCGCTGCGCGCCGTCGACGCCGACGCGCTGGCCGGGCGCGACGTGACCACGCTGTCGGGCGGCGAACGACAGCGCGTCGGCATCGCCGCGCTGCTGGCGCAGCAGCCGCTGCTCCTGCTCCTCGACGAGCCGGTCGCGCACCTGGACCTGCGCCATCAGGTGGTCGTTCTCGACCACCTCGCCGCGCTGGTGCAGGACGGCCGGCGCGCGGTGGTCCTGAGCCTGCACGACCTCAACCTCGCGAGGCGCTATGCAACGCATGTCCTGCTGCTCGGGCCCGGCGGGCCGCGGCCCGGCCCGGTCGACGCGGTGATGACCGAGGACGCGCTCGGCACGGCGTTCGGCCACCCGGTGATGCGCGCCGAGGTCGGCGGCCGCACGGTCTTCGTGTCGGGCTGATGAACGCCGCCGCCCCCCTGCTGCTCGCCGCCGCGCTGCTGTGCGGCACCGGCGCCGCGGCGGCGCCGGTCGAAGCGATCGACGATGCCGGCGTCACGGTGCGCCTGGCCGCGCCGGCGGAGCGCATCGTCAGCGTCGCGCCACACCTGACCGAGCTGCTGTTCGAGGCCGGCGCCGGCGGGCGCATCGTCGGCGCGGTCGCCTACAGCGACCATCCCGAGGCCGCCCGCGCGATCCCGCGCGTCGGCGACAGCGCCCAGCTCGACCTGGAGCGCATCGTCGCGCTGAAGCCCGACCTGATCGTCGCCTGGCACCACGGCACGCCGGCCGCGCAGCTGCAGCGGCTGCGGCGGCTCGGCGTACCGGTCTATGCCAGCGAGTCGCGCACGATGGCCGGCATCGCGGGCACGCTGCGGCGCCTCGGTGCGCTGACCGGCGGCGCAGCGCTCGCCGAGGCGCGTGCCGCGGCCTTCGAGCAGCAGGTCGCCGCGCTGCGCCGGCAGTACGCCGGGCGGGCGACGCTGCGGGTCTTCTATCAGATCTGGCCGCAGCCCCTGATGACCGTCAACGGCCAGCACCTGATCAGCGAGGCGCTCGGCCTGTGCGGTGCGCGCAACCTGTTCGCCGACCTCGCGCCGCTGACGCCGATCGTCACGCTGGAGGCGGTGGCCGCCCTCGACCCGGACGCGATCGTCAGCGGCAGCGTCGCCGCCGGCGCCGCGGCCGACCTGGCCGCCTGGCAGCGGCTGGGCTCGCTGCGCGCGGTGCGCGAGCAGCGCCTGCTGGTGGTCGACCCCGACCGGCTGCACCGGCAGTCGGGGCGCGTCGTCGACGGCGCGCGCGAGCTGTGCGAGCGGCTCGACACCCTGCGACGGCGGCCGGCGGCGAACGCCCCGCCGCGAGGATGACAATCGGCGCCGTCCTGTGCACACTCACCCCCGATCATGACCCCTATCACCTGCATCGAAGACCTGCGCGTGCTCGCCGAGAAGCGCGTGCCGCGAATGTTCTACGACTACGCCGACTCCGGTTCCTGGACCGAGACCACCTACCGCGCCAACGAGAGCGATTTCCAGAGGATCCAGCTGCGCCAGCGCGTCGCCGTCAACATGGAAGGCCGCAGCCTGCGCACGACCATGGCCGGGCAGGACGTGGCGATGCCGGTGGCGATCGCCCCGACCGGCCTGACCGGCATGCAGCATGCCGACGGCGAGATCCTCGGCGCGAAGGCCGCCGAGGCCTTCGGCATTCCGTTCACGCTGTCGACGATGAGCATCTGCTCGATCGAGGACATCGCCGCGAACACCACCGCGCCGTTCTGGTTCCAGCTCTACTGGATGCGCGACCGCGAGTTCATGGAGGCGCTGATCGGCCGCGCCAAGGCGGCGCGCTGCTCGGCCCTCGTGCTCACGCTCGACCTGCAGGTGCTCGGCCAGCGCCACAAGGACATCAAGAACGGCATGACCGCGCCGCCGAAGCCGACGCTCGCCAACATCCTGAACCTGATGACCAAGCCGCGCTGGTGCCTCGGCATGGCGGGCACGCGGCGGCACAGCTTCGGCAACCTGGTCGGCCATGCCAAGGGCGTCAGCGACATGAGCTCGCTGGGCACCTGGACCAAGGAGCAGTTCGACCCCCGGCTCGACTGGAACGACGTCGAGTGGATCAAGCAGCGCTGGGGCGGCAAGCTGATCCTCAAGGGCATCATGGAAGTCGAGGACGCGAAGCGCGCGGCGGACAGCGGCGCCGACGCCCTGATCGTCTCCAACCACGGCGGGCGCCAGCTCGACGGCGCGCCGTCGGCGATCGCGGCACTGCCGGCGATCGCCGACGCGGTCGGCAAGGACATCGAGGTCTGGATGGACAGCGGCATCCGCAGCGGCCAGGACGTGCTGAAGGCCATCGCGCTGGGCGCCAGAGGCACGATGATCGGCCGCGCCTTCCTCTATGGCCTGGGGGCGATGGGCCAGGCCGGCGTCACGAAGGCGCTGGAGATCATCCGCAACGAGCTCGACATCACGATGGCCTTCTGTGGCCGCACCGACATCCGCGACGTCGATCGCAGCATCCTGCGACCCGGCACCTACCCTGGCTGAGGCGAGCGCCGCGCCCGATGAAGCTGCTGCTGCGCGCCGCGCGGGCGATCGACGGTCTGAACGGCTGGATCGGCCGCCAGCTGATGTGGCTGGTGCTCGCCGCGGTGCTGATCAGCGCCGGCAATGCCGTCGTCCGCAAGCTGCTCGACACCAGCTCGAACGCCTGGCTCGAGATCCAGTGGTACCTGTTCTCCGCGGTCTTCCTGCTCGCGGCGGGCTACACGCTGCTGCGCCAGGAACATGTGCGCATCGACGTGGTGCTCGGCCGCTTCGCGCGCCGCACGCAGGTCTGGGTCGAGTGCTTCGGCATCGCCGTCTTCCTGCTGCCCTTCGTGGTGGTGGTGATCGATCTCGCGATGCCGCTGGTGCTGCAGGCCTGGCAGTCGGGCGAGCGCTCGTCGAACGCCGGCGGGCTGATCCGCTGGCCGGTCTATGCGCTGCTGCCGCTGGGCTTCGCGCTGCTCGGGCTGCAGGGCCTGTCCGAGCTGGTGAAGCGCATCGCCTTCCTGCGCGGTGACGGCCCCGACCCCGGCGCGGCCCCGGCCGCGAAGGCGGCCGACGCCGACCTGGCGGCGCAGATCCGCGCGACGCATGGCGACGGAGCGCGGCCGTGACCGAGTTCCTGCAGGCGAACATGGCGCCGCTGATGTTCGGCGGCCTGATCGTCTTCCTGCTGCTGGGCTACTCGGTGGCGTTCTCGCTGGCCGCCTGCGGCCTCGCCTTCGGCCTGCTGGGCATCGAGCTGGGCCTGCTGCCGGCCTCGCTGATGCAGGCGCTGCCGCTGCGCATCTTCGGCATCATGCAGAACGAGACGCTGCTGGCGATCCCCTTCTTCACCTTCATGGGGCTGATCCTCGAGCGCTCGGGCATGGCCGAGGACCTGCTCGACACCGTCGGCCAGCTGTTCGGTCCGGTGCGCGGCGGCCTCGCCTACGCGGTGATCCTGGTCGGCGCGATGCTGGCCGCGACCACCGGCGTGGTGGCCGCCAGCGTGATCTCGATGGGGCTGATCTCGCTGCCCATCATGCTGCGCTACGGCTACGACCGGCGCATCGCCACCGGCACGATCGCCGCATCGGGCACGCTGGCGCAGATCATCCCGCCGTCGCTGGTGCTGATCGTGATGGCCGACCAGCTCGGGCGCAGCGTCGGCGAGCTGTACATGGGCGCCTTCCTCCCCGGCTTCGTGCTGACCGGCCTGTACCTGCTCTACGTGCTGGCCGTGAGCCTGTGGCGCCCGGCGTGGACACCCGCCCTGCCCCCCGAGGCCCGCACGCTGCGCGAAGCGGACGGCCGCTCGGGGCTGCGCTCGCTGGGCGTGCTGGCCGCGCTGTCGGTGGCCGCCGCGGTGGCCTATGCGCAGCAACGCGGCGCCGAAGCGGCGTTCGACGAAACCCTCGTACTGTCGATGTGCGTCGGCGTCGGCGTCGCCTTCTCGCTCGCCCTGCTGGATCGGCGCCTGCGGCTCGGGTGGCTGTCGCGCCTGGCCCAGCGCGTGACCTTCGTGCTGATCCCGCCGCTGGCGCTGATCTTCCTGGTGCTGGGCACGATCTTCCTCGGCGTGGCCACGCCCACCGAAGGCGGTGCGATGGGCGCGGCGGGGGCGCTCGCGATGGCGCTCGGGCGCCGGCGCCTCGGCCTGGCGCTGCTGCGCCAGGCGATGGATACGACGATGAAGCTGTCGTGCTTCGTGCTCTTCATCCTGATCGGCGCCACGGTGTTCAGCCTGTCCTTCCAGGCGGTCGACGGGCCGAAGTGGGTCGAGCACCTGCTCGCCGGCCTGCCGGGCGGCCAGGTCGGCTTCCTGATCGCGGTGAACGTGCTGATCTTCGTGCTCGCCTTCTTCCTCGACTTCTTCGAGCTCGCCTTCATCGTCGTGCCGCTGCTCGCGCCAGTGGCAGACAAGCTGGGCATCGACCTGGTGTGGTTCGGCGTGCTGCTGGCGATCAACATGCAGACCTCGTTCATGCACCCGCCGTTCGGCTTCGCGCTGTTCTACCTGCGCAGCGTCGCGCCCTCGCAGGACTACCAGGACCGCGTCACCGGCCACCGCGTCGCCAAGGTGAGCACCGGCCAGATCTACTGGGGCGCGGTGCCCTTCGTCGTCATCCAGGTCGTGATGGTGGCGCTCGTCATCGCCTTCCCGGGGCTGGTGCTGCGCGACGAGGACGGCGCGCCGGTGGATGCCGGCTCGATCCAGATCGAGGCGGCGCCCGACGACCTGCGCCGCCTCGACGGCGCCCCCGCGTTCGACGATCCCGCCTCGGCCCCGGCCGCCGACGGCGCCGCGTCGGCCGGCGGGACGGCGGACGAGGACCCGATGAAGGCGCTCGAGGAAGCGCTCGAGCGCGAACGCCGGTCGCGCTGAGCGCCGCAGCGCCTCAGAGCTTCAGCGACTGCATGTAGCCGTCGAAGCGGGCCTCGGTGAAGCGGAACCACAGGTTCTGGTCGCGCCGGAAGTCCGCGTAGTCGGCGTAGACCTTCTTCCAGTTCGAGTTCTTGGCCGACAACTCGGCGTAGATCTGCATCGAGATCTTGTACGCCGCGTCCATCACCGCCTTGGGCATGGGCACCAGCTTCGCCTTCTGCGCGACGAGCTGCTTGAGCGCGCCCGGGTTGCGCGCGTCGTACTTGGCCTGCATGTCGACATGCGCGTAGGCGGCCGCCGCCTCGACGATGGCCTTGAAGTCCGAGGTCAGCCCGGCCCAGGCCTTGGTGTTGATGAAGAAGTCGAGCTGCGGGCCGCCCTCCCACCAGCCGGGGTAGTGGTAGAACGGCGCGACCTTGTGGAAGCCGAGCTTCAGGTCGTCGTAGGGGCCGACCCACTCGGCCGCGTCGATCGTGCCCTTCTCGAGTGACTGGTAGATCTCGCCGCCGGGGATGTTCTGCGGCACCGCGCCCATCTGCTCCATCACCCGGCCCGCGAAGCCGGCGATGCGCATCTTCAGGCCTTTCATGTCCGCCGGGGACTTGATCTCGCGGCGGTACCAGCCGCCCATCTGCGCGCCGGTGTTGCCGCCGGGCAGATTGAAGATGTTGTACTGCGCGTAGAACTCGCGCATCAGCTTCAGGCCGTTGCCCTCGTACATCCAGGCCGACATCTGGCGCGAGTTCAGGCCGAAGGGGATGGCGCAGCCGATCGCGAAGGTCTCGTCCTTGCCGTAGAAGTAGTAGGGCGCGGTGTGCGCGAGCTCGACGGTGCCGTTCTGCACGCCGTCGACCACGCCGAAGGCCGGCATCAGCTCGCCGCCGGCGTGCACGGAAATCTGGAAACGCCCGCCCGACATCTCGCCGACGCGCCGCGCGAAGGTCTCGGCCGAGCCGAAGATCGTGTCCAGCGACTTCGGGAAGCTCGACGCGAGCCGCCAGCGGATGTTGGTCTGTGCATGCACCACGGCCGGCGCCGCCCCGGCGGCCAGCACGCCGGCCAGGCCGGTCGAGCGCATGAAGGAACGGCGTTGCATGAAGTCTCCTGTGCGGCGTACTACGGGGCGTTACGAAAACGATTCTAGGCAGCGCCCCGCCGACGCCGGCGCGGGTTTCTCCCGCTTCGCAGCGCGGCGCCACCGCCGCCGCACGCACCGATCAGGTGCCGGCGATCTTCATGCGCTCGACGAGCACCGAGCCGATGGTCTTGGCGCCCAGCGTGTAGGCATCGGCACCGACCGCGACGATGCCGCGCAGCATGTCGCGCAGGTTGCCCGCGATCGTGACCTCGTGCACCGGGTGCACGATGCGCCCGCCCTCGACCCAGTAGCCGGCGGCGCCACGCGAGTAGTCGCCGGTGACGTAATTGACGCCCTGACCCATCAGCTCGGTGACGAAGAAGCCGCGGCCGAGCTTCCTCAGCATCGCGTCGAGGTCGTCGCCGGGGGCCGTGAGCCGGCTCGTCAGCGCGAGGTTCTGCGAACCGCCGGCGTGGCCGGTGGTGCGCAGGCCGAGCTTGCGCGCCGAGTAGGTGGACAGGAAATAGCCCTGCACCACGCCGCCCTGCACGACGCGGCGTGCGGTCGTGCGCACGCCCTCGTCGTCGAAGGGCGCGCTGCCCTTGCCCTTCAGGAGATGCGGGTCCTCGGTGATGTCGATGTGCGCCGGGAACACCGCGGTACCGATGCTGTCGCCGAGGAAGGTCGACTTGCGGTACAGCGCGCCGCCGCTGGTCGCCTGCACGTAGCCGCCGAGCAAACCGACCGCGACGGTGGACTCGAACAGCACCGGCACCTCGCAGGTGGCGATCTTGCGCGCCTTCAGCCGCGCCAGCGCCCGCTCGGCGGCATAGCGGCCGACGGCCTCTGGGTCGGCCAGCTCGGCCGGGTCGCGCATCGAGCTGTACCAGGCGTCGCGCTGCATGTCGCGGCGCTGCGAGGCGATCGGCGCGATCGACAGCGAGTGCCGCGAGCTCGCGTAACCGCCGCGGAAGCCGCGCGTGTTGCCGGCGACGAAGTGCGACTGCTGGGCCGAGACGCCACAGCCGTCGGAGTTGGTGATGCGGCGGTCGGTCGCGAAGGCCGCCGCCTCGCAGCGAAGCGCGAGCTGCACCGCGGCGTCGGCGTCGATCGCCCAGGGGTGGTGGAGGTCGAGATCGCGCGCCGCTTCGGCGGGCGTGGCCAGGTCCTCGGCATCGGGCAGGCCGGCGGCCGGGTCCTCGGCGGTGAAGCGGGCGATGTCGTAGGCCGCGCGCACCGTCTGCTCGAGCGCGGCGCGCGAGAAGTCCGAGGTGCTGGCGTTGCCGCGGCGCTGGCCGAGGTAGACCGTGACGCCGAGCGACTTGTCGCGGTTGCGCTCCACCGTCTCGATCTCGCCCTTGCGCACCGACACCGACAGGCCGCTGCCCTCGCTGACCTCGGCCGCGGCGTCGCTGGCGCCGATCTGCTTCGCATAGGCGAGCGTGTCGTCGATCAGCTGCTCGAAGCGCGCGCGGCTGTGGGCGAAACCGTTGGTGTCGGTGGGCATGGTCGGGGGGCGGGTGCCGTTCAGGAAGCTCGCAACTATGATAGCCAGCGGTCTCTTCCCCCCAACCTGCCTTGAACCCCGACCTCCCGGACGACGACGCGCTCGCCGACCGCCCCAGCAAGACCGCCCAGAAGAAGGCGATGCACGAGCTGCAGGCGCTCGGCGAGGCACTGATGACCCTGCCCGACGCGCGCATCGACGCGATCGGCCTGCCCGAGACGCTGCGCGAGGCCGTGCGGACCGCGCAGCGCACCAGGAGCTTCGAGGGCAGGCGCCGGCAGATCCAGTACCTGGGCAAGCTGATGCGCAAGGCCGACGCTGCGGGTGACACGGACGCGATCCGCGAGGCCGTCGCCGCCTTCCAGCTCGGCCACGCGAAGGACGCGCTGGCGCTGCACGAGGCCGAGCGCTGGCGCGCCGAACTGCTGGCCGACGACGAGGCGCTGACGCGCTGGTCGCGCGCCCACCCGGCAAGCGACCTGCAGCAGCTGCGCAGCCTGATCCGCAGCGCGCGCAAGGACGCCGTGCCCGAGACGCCCGGCGCCGCACCGCGCCATGGCCGCGCCTACCGCGAGCTGTTCCAGCTCGTGCGCGCGGCGCTGAACGAGGACCGGAACGATGAGTGAGACCTTCGACGCGGTGAAGATCGGCCTGGTGTCGGTCAGCGACCGGGCTTCGGCCGGCGTCTACCAGGACCAGGGCATCCCGGCGCTGCAGGACTGGCTCGCCCGCGCGCTGAAGAACCCGATCACCTGGGCCACGCGGCTGATCCCCGACGAGCAGGCCGGCATCAGCGCCGCGCTGGTCGAGCTGGTCGACGTGGAAGGCTGCGACCTGGTGCTGACCACCGGCGGCACCGGCCCGGCGCCGCGCGACGTGACGCCCGAGGCCACGCTCGCGGTGGCGCACAAGGTGATGCCCGGCTTCGGCGAGCAGATGCGCCAGATCAGCCTGCGCTTCGTGCCGACCGCGATCCTGTCGCGTCAGGTCGCGGTGATCCGCGGCAACGCGCTGATCATCAACCTGCCGGGCCAGCCGAAGTCGATCGCCGAGACGCTGCAGGGCCTGCCCGACGCGAGCCCGCCGGCGCATGGCATCTTCGCGGCAGTGCCCTACTGCATCGATCTGATCGGCGGGCCCTACCTCGAGACCCGCGAGGAGGTCTGCAAGGCCTTCCGGCCGAAGTCGGCCCAGCGGCCGGCCCGTTGAGCGGCCTGACCTCCCTGCAGCGCCTGCTGCGCTACACGGCCTGGGCCGACGCACGCCTCTACGACGCGCTGGCCGCGGCGCCGGACGGCCCCTTGCACGCCGCTCGGCCGGCCGGCCGCGGCCCGCGCCATACGCTGGCGCACATGCAGCGCATCGACCTCGTCTGGCAGGCGCACCTGGAGGGTCGCGCGCATGGCTTCGACTCGCGCCAGGTCGACGCGCCGCCCTCGCTCGAAGACCTGCGACGCGAACAGCGGGCGCTCGACACCTGGTACGTCGCCTACGCCGACGGCCTGGCGCCGGCCGCGCTGCAGCAGGTGGTCGCCTTCGAGTTCATCGGCGGCGCCCCCGGCCGCATGAGCCGCGAAGACATCCTGCTGCACGTCGTGAACCACAAGACCTACCACCGCGGCTACGTCGCCGAGATGCTCTATGCCGCCGGCCTGCGGCCGCCGGTCATGGACCTGCCGGTCTTCCTGCGCGACGCGGGCAGAGCCCCCTGAGCAGGCTCAGGACGGCTTGACCAGCTCGCTCAGCGCCGTGGCGTCGAAGGCTTCCTGCTTCTGGGCGTCGTCGGGCACGCAGTCCCCGGCGGCGGCCCGCTGCGACAGCTTCTCCACCGCCGCCCACAGCATCGCGATCTGGTGCTCGTGACCGGCCGCGTGGTCGATCAGGCCCTTCATCGCCTGCGCCACCGGGTCGTCGCCCTGGGTCACGCCGTAGGCCGAGAAGCCCATCTTCGCGGCCG
>CAYLKR010000006.1:0-32223 GCA_964384225.1 uncultured Methylibium sp. | reverse complement strand
TCGGCGCGAAGGCCTCGGCCTGCGTCAACTCGATCAGGTGCTCGCGCGCCAGTTCCAGCATCGCGATGAAGGTCACGACGAGCTTCTGCGGCGAGGCGTCGACCTCGACGAGATCGCCCCATTCGACGAAGCGCCGGCCCTGCAGCCGCCGCAGCACCAGGCTCATGTGCTCGCGCACCGACAGCTCCTCGCGGCGGATCAGGTGGTGCTGGTTGAGCTTGGCGCGCTTCAGGATGTCGAGCCAGGCCTCCTGCAGGTCGATCGCCGCCACCTCGGGCCAGCGCGGCTGCAGTGCCGCCTCGATGTGCACCTGGGCGCGCAGGAAGTCGCGGCCGAGCTGCGGCAGGCGCTCGAGCTTGGCGGCCGCGAGCTTCATCTGCTCGTATTCGAGCAGCCGGCGCACGAGCTCGGCGCGCGGGTCCTCGGCCTCCTTGCCTTCCTCGCTGCGCTTCGGTGGCAGCAGCATGCGGGACTTGATCTCGATCAGCATCGCCGCCATCAGCAGGTACTCGGCGGCGAGCTCGAGGTTGCGCTTGCGGATCTGCTCGACGTAGGCGAGGTACTGGCGCGTGACATCCGCCATCGGGATGTCGAGGATGTTGAAGTTCTGCTTGCGGATCAGGTAGAGCAGCAGGTCCAGTGGGCCCTCGAAGGTCTCGAGGAAGACCTCCAGCGCGTCCGGCGGGATGTAGAGGTCCTGCGGCAGCGCGAACAGCGGCTCGCCGTACAGGCGGGCCAGCGCGATGCGGTCGACCACGTCGGGCAGCGCGTCCTCGGACGGCGGCGGCAGCGTTTCGGCCGCGAGGGCGGCGTGCGGGGTCATCGCGGCAGGAGGGGGTACGGCGCGGCGGGACGCGCGCTCAGCCCTTGGTCTGGTAGACGTAGGGTTGCTGCGGCACGCGCGCGTCGCGCTGCTCGGCCAGCGCCGTGCGGTCCTGCGGGCGGTCCCACAGCAGCGCACGACCCTGGCGCTGCTTTTCCTCGAGCCGCGGGTCGCGCTGCTTCAGCGTCTCGATGAAGTCGGTGACGTCGGAGCGGTAGGGTTTCCAGAACAGCGGCATGGCAGGGGCGGGCAGTGAAGGCCGGCATTTTACCGGCGCCCCTCACCAGGGTTCGATGCGCTGCACCTCCAGCGCGCCGTCGAGGAAGCGGTGCGGCTGGCCGACCCACCACTTGGCCAGCTCGTCGAGCCGCTCGATCGTCATCTGGTGCGCCGCGAAGGTGGCCTTCACGGTGGCCAGTCCGTCGAGGTTCTGGACGACGAACTGCAGCCGGCCCTGCTCGTGCAGCGGCAGCACGCGCACGCCGGCCACCAGGTCGGCGGTGAAACGGTAGCGGTTGGCGAGGAAGCGCCCGCTGACGGGGTCGCGCTCGGGCTCGCCGAGGCAGCGGATGCCCGCTTGCGCCAGGCGCGCCTCCAGGCGCTCGATCTCCGGCGGGAAGTCCTTGCTGAGGTCGAAGGTCTGGCCCGAGACCAGCCGCGCCATCAGCACGATGTGATCGACCCATTCCGGCGCCGCCAGCGGGCCGCGCTCGATGCGCTTGCGGCGCAGGTCGGCGGTGAAGTCGCTGTAGTGCAGGCCCTCGACCACCGCTCGCGGGTCGATCGCGTAGCGCAGCGGCGAGGCCGGGCGCAGCACGTCGAGCTGGCGGCCCAGGTCGTCGAGGTAGCGCCAGACCTCGGCGCAGGCCGCCTCGACCAGCGCGACGTTGCGTTCGATCACCGCATGGTCGCCGCGCAACTGGGCCTGGCGGGCCTGGGCCTGCTGCTTGAGGTCGTCCAGAAAGCTCATGGGGCGTGTCGTCCGGGGCGTCATCGGCCGCGAGGGGGCCGCGTGCGATCATATTTTCAATGAGCGAGATCGAACTGAAGCTGCAGATTCCGGCGGCCGCTCTGGCGGGCGTCGAGCGCGAGCTCGACCGCGGCGCCACCCGGCAGCTGCGGCTGCAGGCGATCTACTTCGACACCGCCGACCGTCGACTCGCCGCGGCCGGTCTGGCACTGCGGCTGCGCAAGGAAGGCCGGCGCTGGGTGCAGACGCTCAAGAGCGGCTCGGCCCATGGCATCGAGCGCAGCGAGCACGACGTGCCGCTCGCGCGGCCGCCCGGCCCGGAGCCGGCGGCCGAGCCGGCGCTGCACGCCGGCACCCCGGCCGGCGAGGCGCTGGCGGCCCTGCTGGCGACCGAGGGTGCGCACCTGCTGCCGCTGTTCCGCGCCGACATCCGGCGCCGCCACCGGCTGCTGCACGCACCGCGCGGTACGGTCGAACTGGCGCTGGACCGCGGCGAGATCGCCGCCACGGACCCCGACGGCGAGGCGCGCCGCTGGCCGGTCTGCGAGCTCGAGATCGAGCTGCAGCGCGGCGACCCGCGCGCCGTGACCGACGTGGCCGTGCGCTGGGCCGCGCGCCACGGCCTCTGGCTGGACACGCGCGGCAAGGCCGAACGCGGCGACCGGCTCTCGCGCGGCCTCGGCCCCGGCGACCCGGTACCGGCCGCGAAGGCGGCGCCCCTGCGCTGGCGCAAGGCGATGACGCCGGCCGAGGCCTGGCAGGCGCTGCTCGACAACCTGCTGGCCCAGGCGCTGCCGAACTGGAGCGAGGTCGCCGGCGGCAGCTCGGCGCCCGAGCCGGTGCACCAGCTGCGCGTGGCGCTGCGGCGGCTGCGCTCGGCCGAGCGCTTCGTCGACGGCTGGCCGGGCGTCGCGGCCGGTGCGGAGGCCAGTCCCTGGGCCGAGCCGGCGGCGGCGCTGTTCGGCCGGCTCGGGCAGGCGCGCGACCGCGACGTGCTGGCAGCCGGGCCGCAGCGTGAGGTCGACGCGGCGCTGGCCCGCCTCGGCGAGGCACCGCTGCCGCTGCCAGCCGGCCCGGGCGCGCCGGACTGGACCGACGCCGAGCGGGCCCGCCACGGCGCGCTCTTCCTGATGCTGCAGGCCGCGGCCCTGGCCCCGCCGGCCGCGGCCGAGCCGGCCGCGCTGCGCACGCTGGCCGCCGAGCGCCTGGCCGACTGGCACGCGCGGCTGCGCAAGGACGCCAAGCGCTTCGCGACGCTCGACGACGAGGCGCGCCATCGCGTGCGCAAGCGCGCCAAGCGGCTGCGCTATGCGGTCGAGTTCGCCGCCGCGCTGTTCCCGCGCGCGGCCGTCGAGGCCTACCTCGCGCCGCTGCGCGAGGCGCAGGAACGGCTCGGCGAGTTCAACGACCTGTGCGTCGCGACCGCCGCCTACCGGCCGCTGACGGCCGAGGCGCCGCGCGCCTGGTTCGCGCTCGGCGTGCTGGCCGAGCGCCGCGAGGCCGCGCTCCTGCGCTGCGCCGAGGCGCTGGCGCGCTGGCGCAAGGCCGAACCGTTCTGGCGCTAGGGCAGCCGGCCTCGGTCGCCCCGCCAGCGCCGGCCGAGGGCGGCGACGTCGACCGCGCCGGCGGTGTCGGCGTCGATCGTGCGCGCCTGTTCGTCGGCATCCAGCGGCTCGGCGAGGCCGGCCAGCCGCTCGAGCACCGCGGCGCCCGCCTCCGACGGGTCGCCGCCGCGCCGCTCGCGGGCCGCGACGCGCTCGCGCAGCAGCGCCATCGGCGCGTGGCAGTGCAGGATCGCGAAGGGGCAGCGCCGTGCGTCGGCGAGCGCCGCGAAGCGCTGCCGCTCGCCGCGGCGCAGGAAGGCGGCATCGACGATCACCGGCCAGCCGGCGTCGAGCGCGCCCGCGGCCAGTGCTGCGAGCCGCTCGTAGGTGCGCTCGGTCGCGTCGGCGCCGTAGGCCAGCGCGCGGTCCGGCGTCGCCTCCAGCGGCCCGACGCCGAGCAGCCGCTTGCGCTCGACGTCCGAGCGCAGCCGGATCGCGCCGGTGTGCCCGACCATCGGCGCGGTGAGATGGCTCTTGCCCGAGCCGGGCAGCCCATGCGTGATCAGCAGGGCCGGCGCCGGCGGCGCGGCGGCCTCGTGCAGCGCGAGCGCCAGGTAGTCGTCGGCCGAGGGCCACGCGGGCAGCGGCTCGCGCATGCGCGTGACCAGCGAGCGCACCAGCGCGCGGTAGACGAGCGCGTGGCGCCACAGCGGCAGGCCGGCGTGGTCGCCGCTCGCCTCGACCCAGGCGTCGGTGAATCGCGCCGCGAGGTCGGCGTGGCCATGCGCCTTCAGGTCCATCGCGGTGAAGGCGACGTCGTCGACGGGGTCGATGAAGCGCAGCGCCGCGTCGAACTCGATCGCGTCGAAGGGCAGGATCTCGCCGTCGAGCTCGACCAGGTTCGCGAGGTGCAGGTCACCGTGGCCCTCGCGCACCTGCCCGCCGGCGGCGCGCGCGGCCCACAGCGGCGCGAGCCGCCCGGCCTGCTGCGCGAACCAGCCGCGCAGCGCGTCGATCTCGCCGGCGCGCTGCGGCTGCTGCCGCGCGATGCCGTCCAGCGTGTTCAGCGCCATCGCATGCAGCGCCGCGCCGCCGTAGCCTCGGTCCGGCGGTGCCGCTGCCGCCTCGCGCTGCCAGGCGGCGATGCGGGTCGCGAGCCGCACGACGCGCGGCGCATCGAGCCGCCCGGCGCGCGCCTGCTCGGCCAGCAGCGCGCCGACCGGGAAGCGCCGCATCCGCACCGCGTGGTCGAGCGCCTCGCCGGGGCCGTCGAAGGCCGGCGCGTCGGCACTGCCGGTGACGCGGGAGAGGCCGAGGTAGAGCTGCGGTGCCAGCCGGCGGTTGATGCGCAGTTCCTCCTCGCAGTAGTGGCGGCGGAGCGCCACGCTGCCGAAGTCGAGGAAGGGCAGTCGCACCGGCTTCTTCAGCTTGTAGGCCAGATCGCCGGCCAGCAGCACCCAGGAGATGTGGGTCTCGATCCGCTCGACCGGCGTGCCGTCGCGCGCCAGCCAGCGCTGCAGGCCGTCGACGAGGGGGCGGGCGTCGTCATCGCGGGTCATGGCGCCGATTCTGCGCAGCGCCCGCCGCGCCGTCCTGCGCTGCGTCAATCGCCGGCGCTGCGCGATCTCGTCACAATCGGCCGACACCCTGCCGTGCCCCGATGACGATCCGCCACCTCGACCGCCTGCTCGCGCCCGCCAGCGTCGCCGTGATCGGCGCGTCGGATCGCGCCGGCAGCGTCGGCGCGACGGTGTGGCGCAACCTGCGCGCGGGCGGCTTCGGCGGCCCGGTGTGGGCGGTCAACCCGGCCCGCGATGCGCTCGACGGCGAACCCTCGTACGCGCGTGTGTCCGCGCTGCCGCAGCCACCGGACCTGGCGGTGATCTGCACGCCGGCGGCCACCGTGGCGCCGCTGGTGGCCGAACTGGGCGCCTTCGGCACGCGCGCCGCGGTGGTCCTCAGCGCCGGGCTGACGGCCGAGCAGAAGCAGGCCGCGCTCGACGCGGCCCGGCCGCACTGCCTGCGCCTGCTCGGCCCCAACTGCCTCGGCCTAATGACGCCGCGGCTCGGGCTGAACGCGAGCTTCGCGCACACCGCGCCGCGTGCCGGGCCGATCGCCTTCGTCTCGCAGTCGGGCGCGCTGGTCACCGCGATGCTCGACTGGGCCGGTGCGCGCGGCGTCGGCTTCTCGCACCTGGTGTCGCTCGGCGAGCGCATCGACGTCGACTTCGGCGACCTGCTCGACCAGCTGGCGAGCGATGCGCACACGCGCGCGATCCTGCTGTACATCGAGTCAATCGAGTCGCCGCGCAAGTTCATGTCGGCGGCGCGCGCGGCGGCGCGCAACAAGCCGGTGATCGCGATCAAGGTCGGCCGCAGCCGCAACGGCGCGCGCGCGGCCGCCTCGCACACCGGCGCGCTGGCCGGCGCCGACATCGTGTTCGACGCCGCGCTGCGCCGCGCCGGCATGCTGCGCGTCGACACGCTGCAAGAGCTCTTCCTCGCCGCCCACACGCTGGCGCGGCTCAGCGGCGCGGCCACCGACGCGCTGACCGTGCTGACCAACGGCGGCGGGGGTGGAGTGATCGCCGCCGACGCCGCCGCTCACTTCGGCGTGCCGCTCCATGCACCGGACGCGGCGATGCAGGCCGCGCTCGACGCGGTGCTGCCGGCGCACTGGTCGCGCGGCAATCCGGTCGACATCATCGGCGACGCGCCGGTCGAGCGTTACGTCGCCGCGCTCGAGGCACTGCTCGCCTCGCCCGCCACCGGCACCGTGCTGATGCTGCATGCGCCGACCGCGATCGTGCCCAGCGCCGA
Source organism: uncultured Methylibium sp. (assembly GCA_964384225.1). GTDB lineage: Bacteria > Pseudomonadota > Gammaproteobacteria > Burkholderiales > Burkholderiaceae_C > Methylibium. The sequence continues at coordinate 26,066 of CAYLKR010000006.1, read as the reverse complement.
CATCGCGCGCGCGCTCGTCCCGGTGGCCGCGCGCGCGCCGGGCCGCGTGATCGGCTGCTGGCTCGGCGAGGCCGCGGTGGCCGAGGCGCGGCGCACCTTCACCGATGCCGGCATCGCCGACTACGCGATGCCCGAGGACGCGGTGCGCGCGGTGGCGCTGCTGCGCACCTGGCGCGCCAACCAGGAGGCGCTGCTGCAGACGCCGGCGCTCGCCGCGCTGCCGGCGCCGCGCGCCGAAGAGGCCCGGGCGCTGGTCGATGCGGCGCTGGCCGAGGGCCGCGAGTGGCTGCCCGACGCCGATGCGATGGCGCTGTTGGCGGCCTACGGCGTGCCGGTGGTGCCGACGCGGCGCGTCGCGCCCGAGGCCGATGCCGCGGTCGCCGCGGCCGAGGTGATCGGTTATCCCGTGGCCCTGAAGATCGCTTCGCCCGACATCCTGCACAAGTCCGACGTCGGCGGCGTGGTGCTCGGCCTCGCCGACGCGGCGGCGCTGCAGGTCGCGGTCGCCGCGCTGCTGGCGCGCGTGCGCGAGCGCCTGCCCGCGGCGCGCATCGACGGCCTGACCGTGCAGCGCATGGCGAGCCGGCCGCGCGCGCACGAGCTGATCGTCGGCGCCCACCTCGACGCGCTGTTCGGCCCGGTGCTGCTGTTCGGCGCCGGCGGCACCGCGGTCGAGGTGCTGGCCGACCGCGCCGTCGCGCTGCCGCCGCTGAACCGCGCGCTGGCCGCCGATCTGGTCTCGCGCACCCGCATCGCCCGCCTGCTGGCCGGCTACCGCGACCGCCCGGCGGCGCAGCTCGACGCGGTGCACGACGTGCTGATCGCGGTGGCCCGGCTGCTCGCCGAGCGGCCCGAGGTGGCGGAACTCGATATCAACCCGCTGCTCGCCGACGAGCACGGCGTGCTGGCGGTCGATGCGCGCGTGCGCGTCTCGGCCGCGCGGCCCGGCGGGCAGGCCCGCTTCGCGATCCGGCCCTACCCGGCCGAGCTGGCCGAGACGCTCGACTGGCGCGGCCAGCGCCTCGTCGTGCGGCCGATCCGGCCCGAGGACGAGCCCGCGCACCGCCGCTTCATCGAGCGGCTGGACCCCGACGACATCCGCATGCGCATCTTCCACACCCGCCGCGAGCTGCCGCACAGCGAGCTGGCGCGGCTGACGCAGATCGACTACGCCCGCGAGATGGCGCTGGTGGCGATCGAGGCCACCGACGGCGGCGAGGGCGACACGCTGGGTGTGGTGCGTGCGGTCGCCGACCCCGACAACGTCGAGGCGGAGTTCGCCATCATCGTGCGCAGCGACCTGAAAGGCCGTGGCCTCGGGCGGCTGCTGATGCAGCGCATCATCGAGCACGCACGCCGCCAGGGCCTGAAGCGGTTGATCGGCGACGTGCTGCAGGGCAACCGCGCGATGCTCGAGCTGGCCCAGCATTGCGGCTTCACGGTCGATGCCGGGCATTCCGACGACGAGGTCGTGCGGCTCGTGCTGGCGCTGGCCTGAGCGCGCCCGGCCTCCGGTACCGCGCACCGTGTGCAAGCCGCCCGTCAGTCGGCACCGAGTGGCATGCAAGAATGCCTCGAGACGGCAACAACACCAGCAGGCCGTCATCCAGGGAGGACGCGATGTTCAGGTGGGGACTGCCAGCCGTGGCGCTGGCGTGCACGGGTTGCGCGTCGGTCATGAACGACACGATGCATCCGGTCAAGGTCGAGACGGCCACGAGGGCCGGCGAGTTCGTCACCGGTGCCGACTGCACGCTCACGAACGAAGGCGGTGTCGTGACGATGAAGTCGGGCGAAACGGCACTGGTCCGCCGTTCGGGCAAGGACCTCGACATCGTCTGCACCCATCCGGCGAACCCCGATGCGGTGGCGAGGGCGATCTCGCGGGCGAATGCCGGCATGTTCGGCAACATCCTCTTCGGCGGTGGCGTCGGCGCGATCATCGACCACAACAAGGGCACGGCCTACACCTACCCGACCTGGGTGCAGCTGGTGTTCGGCGAGACGCTGGTCTTCGACCGCAGCGCCGAGAAGGAAGGGCAGCCCACCGCGGCCACGCCGCCACCGGCGCCGAAGTGAGCCGGTCCCGGGTTGCGGGTGCGACGGGCGGCGGTGCAGAAGTCATCGGAAACCACGAGGGGGAGATCGAAATGGAGCGAACGCTGCGCAAGCTCGCAGCCCTGGGGGCCGTCGTGCTGCTGGCCTCGGGCTGCGCCCTGAAGGCGCCGACCTACCAACCCTCGCTCGACAACGTCGGGCTGCTGAAGAGCGCGGCGTCGTCCGCGGCGGTCGGCAGCTTCACGGTGCAGGCGGGCGTGCCGGCGGCGATCGGCCTGCGCGGCAACTCGATGTCCTCGCCGGTCGGCGGCGACTACGCGGCCTATCTGGCCGACGCCATCCGGCAGGAGCTCGCGCTGGCCGGCAAGCTGGACCCGAAGTCGAAGGTGGAAATCAGCGGCGTTGTCACCCGGAACGACATCGCCGCGGCCGGCGTCTCGACGAACAGCGGCGAGATCGAGGCGCGCATCGTCGTGCGCAACGGCGGCGCGGTGAAGTTCGACAAGGTCAAGCGCGCCGAGCTGACGTGGGAATCGTCCTTCGTCGGCGCCATCGCGATCCCGCGCGCGCAGCAGCAGTACCCGCTCATCGTTCAACGGCTGCTCGGCGACATCTGGGCCGATGCCGACTTCCAGAAGGCGATCCAATGAAGCCCCATCCGCACGGCGTGTTCCGGCGCCTCGCCACCCTCCTGTTCGGCGCGGTGCTGGTCGCCGTGCTCGCGGGCTGCGCGCACCCCATCTCGCTGAACAGCAACGCCTCCACGATGCTCGTCGGCACGGGCTCCGGCAAGCTCGCCAAGGGCGCCGCGCTGGCGGTCAGCGACGACGACCGCAAGCGCGAGGTCGTCAGCCCCGGGGGCGGTGGCGACAAGGTCAGCTACTTCCCCTACCGCGACCTCGAGGTCGGCCTGTACCTCGTGCTGTCGGAGACCTTCGAGCGCGTGTCGCGCGTCGCCGGGCCGGCCGACCCGAAGATCCAGCAGGAGCGGCTCGACTACGTCATCACCCCGACGATCAAGACGACGTCCTTCTCGCCGAGCCTGTTCACCTGGCCGCCGACGATCTTCACCGTCGAACTGCTGTGCAAGGTGACCGACGCCGAGGGCCGGGCCGTCACCGAGGTGCGGGCCTTCGGGGAGGGACGCGCCGAGTTCGACGAGTTCAAGAGCGACTTCTCCTTGTCCGCCAAGCGCGCCGCCGACGACGCGCTCGCCAAGCTCGTCAAGGCGCTCGGCGAGGCGAAGCCCAAGCTGCAGTAGCCGCGCCGCCGCGGGGGCGTCGTCAGGCCAGCCGCGCCAATGCCGTCGCCAGGTCCGGCGCCAGCGCGTCGGGGCCCAACACGGCATCCAGCCCGCTGCGATCGACGATCGAGCGCGGCTGCTCGTTGAGCCCGGCGAGCACCAGGCCGATGCCGCGCCGCGCGAGGAGCCGGTGCAGCTGGCGCAGCGCGTCGGCGCCGCTGGTGTCGAGCGCGACGAGCTGGCCCGCCTCCAGCACCAGGGTGCGCGTGTCGGCGGGCAGGCTGTCGGCCAGCGCCTCGACGCGGTCGACCGCGCCGAAGAACAGCACGCCGTACAGGCGCCGCACGGCGACGCCGGCCGGCGTGGCGTCCGCCAGCGCGGCGTCGACGCGGAACAGCGAGGCCATGCGCCAGATGAAGAAGCCGCAGGCCAGCACCAGGCCGACCTCGACCGCCACGGTCAGGTCGAACACCACGGTCAGGAAGAAGGTGCCGAGCAGCGTCACGCGGTAGGGCACGGTGAGGCGGCGCAGCCGCGCGAACTCGTGCCACTCGCCCATGCTCCAGGCGACGAAGAGCAGGATGCCGGCCAGCGCTGCCAGCGGCACGTGCAGTGCCAGCGGCGCGGCGGCCCCCACGACCGCGAGCACGGTCAGCGCATGCACCATGCCGGCCACCGGGCTGCGGCCGCCGGCACGCACATTGGTCACGGTGCGTGCGATCGTGCCGGTGGCCGGGATGCCGCCGAACACCGGCACGACCATGTTGGCCACGCCCTGGGCCATCAGTTCCTGGTTCGGGTCGTGGCGCGGCAGGTCGGAGGCGTTGTCGGCCACGCGGGCGCACAGCAGCGACTCGATCGCGCACAGCAGCGCGATCGTCAGCGTCGGCGCCAGCAGCAGCTTCGCGCTGGCCCAGCTGAAGGGCGGCAGCTCGAGCTGCGGCAGGCTCTGCGGAATGCCGCCGAAGCGGCTGCCGATGGTCTCCACCGGCAGGTTCAGCAGCGCCGTCGCCAGCGTCGCGAGCGCCAGCGCGACGATGGTGCCCGGCAGGTGCGCGACCAGGCGCCGCAGCCGGCCGCCCAGGCCGGTCGGCGCGACGGGCATCGCATAGGCCTTGGGCCACACCACCACCAGCGCCAGGCAGGCCAGCCCGATCGCGAGCGCCGTGGGGTTGATCCGGTCCAGGTGCGCCACAAGCATGCCGACCTGCGACAGGAAGTCGGCCGGCAGCTTGGCGATCGGCAGGCCCAGCAGGTCCTTCACCTGCGACAGCGCGATCAGCACCGCGATGCCGTTGGTGAAGCCGATGACGATCGCCACCGGGATGTAGCGCACCAGCACGCCGAGCTTCAGCGCACCCATCGCGAACAGCAGCACGCCGGCCAATGCGGTGGAGATCAGCAGGTTGGTCAGCCCGTAGCGCTCGACGATGCCGTAGACGACGACGATGAAGGCGCCGGCCGGCCCGCCGATCTGCACGTTGGAGCCGCCGAGGGCCGAGATCAGGAAGCCGGCGACGATGGCCGTCACCAGGCCCTGCTCGGGCTTGACGCCCGAGGCGATCGCGAAGGCCATCGCGAGCGGCAGCGCGACGATGCCGACGGTGATGCCGGCGCCGATGTCGGCCGGCAGCTGCCGGCGGTCGTAGCCGCTCAGCGCATCGAGCAGGCGCGGGCGGAAGGGGTGAAGACGGGGCAGGGCCATGGAACCTCCGGAAGCGAGAAGCGTGCGCGCAAAAAGCGCGCCGCCGGAGGTCCGCAGTGGTGGCGCTGGGCGATGAAGCGGCGGCGTCGCGTCGGCCCGAAGACCTGGCTGCCCGCCGCGCCGCCCATCAGCGCACCCTCAGGCCGGGCACGGCGCCCGGCGTGGGTTCGAGCAGGTAGAGGCCGGGAGCGGCCTTCTCGTCGGCATGCGAGGCGGCGAGCACCATGCCCTCGCTGACGCCGAACTTCATCTTGCGCGGCGCGAGGTTGGCGACCAGCACCGTCATCCTGCCGACCAGCGCCTCGGGCTCGAAGGCCGAGGCGATGCCGCTGAAGACATTGCGCAGGCGTGGGCGGCCCTGCGGGTCGGGGCCTTCGCCGATGTCGAGCGTCAGCTGCAGCAGCTTGCTGCTGCCTTCGACGCGCTTCGCGTCGACGATCTTCGCGAGCCGCAGGTCGACCTTGGCGAAGTCGTCGATCGAGATCGTCGAAGCCAGGTCCTCGCCGCCGGGGGCCGGAGCCTGGGGCGCTTCGACGGCGGGCGGCTCGAACAGCGCGTCGAGCAGCTTCGGATCGACCCGCTGCATCAGGTGGCTGTAGATGCCGATCGCGTGCGCGCCGAGCAGGCGCTGCGCGTCGGCGAAGCGCAGCGGCTCGACCTTCAGGAAACCCTCGACCTGCGCCGCGAGCGCCGGCAGCACCGGCTTGAGGTAGATCGTCAGCAGCCGGAAGGCCTCGATGCAGGTGCTGCAGACCTCCTGCAGCCGCGCGTCGGCGCCGGCCTGCTTGGCGAGCTCCCAGGGCTTGTGGGCGTCGACGTACTCGTTGACGCGGTCGGCCAGCGCCATCGTCTCGCGCAGCGCCTTGCCGAACTCGCGCTCGTCGTACAGCGCCGCCACGCCGTCGGCGGCCTGCTGCAGACCGGCCAGCAGCGCGCGGCTCTCGGCGCCGAGCCCGGCAGCCAGCCGGCCGTCGAAGCGCTTCGCGATGAAGCCGGCCGCGCGGCTCGCGATGTTGATGTACTTCCCGACCAGGTCGCTGTTGACCCGCGCGACGAAGTCGTCCGGGTTGAAGTCCACGTCCTCGACGCGGCCATTGAGCTTGGCCGCGATGTAGTAGCGCAGCCACTCGGCGTTCATGCCGAGCTCGAGGTACTTCAGCGGCGAGATGCCGGTGCCGCGGCTCTTGCTCATCTTCTCGCCGCTGACGGTGATGAAGCCGTGCACGAAGATGTGGTCGGGTGTGCGGCGCTCGCTGAAGTGCAGCATCGCCGGCCAGAACAGCGTGTGGAAGTAGACGATGTCCTTGCCGATGAAGTGCACCTGCTCGGTACGGGGATCGGCCATGAAGGCGTCGAAATCCTTGCCGATCTTCGCGAAGTGGTTCTTCAGCGAGGCCAGGTAGCCGATCGGCGCGTCCAGCCAGACGTAGAAGTACTTGCCGGGCGCGTCGGGGATCTCGATGCCGAAGTAGGGCGCGTCGCGGCTGATGTCCCAGTCGGCCAGCGCGCTGCGGCCGTCCTCGCCGATGGTGAACCACTCGCTGATCTTGTTCAGCACCTCGGGCTGCAGCCGGCCGGGGGTCTGCGTCCAGTCCTTCAGGAAGTCGACGCAGCGCTGCGCGCTGAGCTGGAAGAAGTGGTGCTCGCTGGTCTTCAGGACCGGCGTCGCGCCGCTCAGCGCCGAGTACGGGTGCTTCAGCTCGGTGGGTGAGTAGACCGCGCCGCAGACCTCGCAGTTGTCGCCGTACTGGTCCTTGGCGCCGCACTTCGGGCACTCGCCCTTGACGTAGCGGTCGGGCAGGAACATGCCCTTGACCGGGTCGAAGAACTGCTCGATGTCGCGCGTGAAGATCAGGCCGTTCCTGCGCAGCGCGCGGTAGGTGTCCTGGGCGAGCGCGTGGTTCTCCGGCGCGTCGGTCGAGTGCCAGTTGTCGAAGCCGATGTGGAAGCCGTCGAGGTACTGCCTGCGACCGGCCGCGATGTCGGCGACGAACTGCTGCGGCGTCTTGCCCGCCTTCTCCGCGGCGATCATGATCGGCGCGCCATGCGCGTCGTCGGCGCAGACGAAATGCACCTCGTGGCCCTGCATGCGCTGGAATCGCACCCAGATGTCGGCCTGGATGTACTCCATCATGTGCCCCACGTGGAAGGGCGCATTCGCGTAGGGCAGGGCGGTGGTGACGAAGAGCTGACGGGGCATGACGGGCAGGCGGCGCCGGGGTGGCGAGGAAGCTCGTGGATTGTAGGTGTCCGCCCCGATAATGCCGCCCGGCACAACGGTCCCGCGTCCCCCCTCATGGCAGCCATCCTGGTCATCGAAGACGACGACAACATCGCCCAGCTGCTCGAGTTCATGCTCCAGCGCGAAGGGCATTCGGTGCAGATCCTCGCCGACGGCGAGGCGGCGCGCCGGCACATCATCGCCCAGGCCCCGCCGGCGCTGGTGCTGCTGGACTCGATGCTGCCCTACCGCGACGGCATGGCGCTGCTCGGCGACATGCGCGGCCAGAGCGGCTGGGAGACCGTGCCGGTGGTGATGCTGACCGCCAAGTCGCTGGAGCGCGACATCGTGCGCGCGCTGGAGGCCGGCGCGAGCGACTACGTGATCAAGCCCTTCCAGCCGCAGGAACTGCTGGCGCGGGTGCGGCGCTACGTGCGCGGCGCGGCATGAGCCGCGGCCCGATCTCCCTGCTGCTGGCGGCGCTCGCCCTTGGCGCGGCCGTGGCGGCCGGCGCCCAGGAGCGCCACTGGCAGGTCGAGGCCGGCATCGGCGCCGAGCGCTACGACGACGGCGCTTCCTCGAGCTGGCAGGAGCGCGACCTGGCGCTGCGCCACCGCCCCGCACCGCGCACGCTGTGGGAGCTGACGCTGCGCGACACGCGCCGCTACGGCCTCGACGACACCGAGCTCGGCCTCGGCATCGCGCTGCCGCTCGGCGCCGACTGGACGCTGGCCGCGCGCGCCACCGCGAGCCCCGACCACCGCGTGCTGGCGCGCGAAAGCGGCGCCGTCGACCTGTCCTGGGCCGCCGGCGGCGGCTGGGTGCTCGGCGCCGGGCTGGGCCGCAGCCTCTACGAAGGCGCGGGCGCGGCCGGCAGCAGCGGCACCAGCACGCTGCGCCTCAACGTCGAGCGCTACCTCGGCGTCTGGCGCTTTGCCGGCGGCGTCTCGCGCAGCCGCCTCGACGGGGGCGAGGAGGACGGCGGCTGGCGCGCCCAGGTCGACCGCTACTTCGGCGACCGTGGCCGTCTGGGCCTGATCGTCTCGCAGGGCCGCGAGCTGGAGAACCTGCCGCCCGCCGGCGCCGTCTCGACCCGGGTGCGCGGCGTCGCGCTGATCGGCGCCTGGCCGGTCGGCGCCGACTGGACGCTGGTCGGCGCACTCGGCCGCACGCGCAACAGCGACTCGCAGCGCCGCGGCGGCCCCGACGATGGCCAGGCGGTCGGCGGCTCGACGCAACGAACGGCGGTGCGCCTCGGTGTTCAGCGCGATTTCTGACCTCGAGCTGCGCATCGCGCTCGCCGTCGCGGCGATCGCGCTGATCGTCACCGCCGGCCTGACGCTGCAGGTGCTGCTGATGCGTCTGGCCGGCACGCGGCGCGAGGCCCGGCGCCGCCTGCTGCGCGAGCGCTGGCGTCCGCTGTTCCTGCGCGCCGCGGCCGGCGAGGACGAGCTGCTCGACGCCCAGCCGCTCAGGCGCGACGAGGCGCTCGAGGTGCTGCTGCTGTGGAACCAGCTCCAGGACAGCCTGCGCGGCAGCGCCCACGAGGGCCTGAACCAGCTCGCCTCGCGCATGGGCGCCTATGCGATCGCGCGGCGCTGGGCGCGCGGCTCGCGCCCGGCGCTGCGCGTGCTGGGGGTGATGACGCTCGGCCACTTCGGCCGGCCGGCCGACTGGGAGCGGCTGCTCGCCGCGCTGAACGAGCCGCGCTCCTATCTCAGCCTCGCGGCGGCGCGTGCGCTGCTGCAGATCGACGCGCGTGCCGCCGTCGGCCCGGTGCTCGACCAGTACATGGCGCGCAACGACTGGTCGGTCGCGCGCGTCGGCACGCTGCTGCGCGACGCCGGCGGCGACGCGGCCGGCCCGGCGCTGGTCGAGCGCCTGTTGGCCGGCACGCCGGCGCAGCAGATGAAGCTGCTGCCGCTCGCCCACCTGGCGGCCGACACCTACGGCGGCCAGGTCGTGCAGCAGGTCCTCGAAGGCGCCACCGACGCCGGCGTCCTCGGCCTCGCGCTGCAGCTCGTGCAGGGCCAGGCGAGCCTGGAACGCGCCCGCGCGCTGCTCGAGCACCCGGACTGGGAGGTGAGATCGCAGGCGGCGCTGGCGCTCGGCCGCATCGGCCAGCCGATCGACCGCGCACGCCTGATCGCGCTGCTGTCCGACCGCGAGTGGTGGGTGCGCTTCCGCGCCGCGCAGGCGCTCGTCACGATGCCCGGCATCGAGCTGCGCACGCTGCGTGCGCTGCACGCCGGCCTCGAGGACCGCTATGCGCGCGACATGCTCACGCAGGTGATGGCCGAGCGCGAACTCGGCCGCATCGCGCTGCCGAAGCCGCTGGTGTGAGTACCGCAGGACGGGCCCGGCGATGATGGACTCCGGTGTGGTGGTCGGCCTGATCCAGTGGGGCTTCCTCGCGTACTTCGCGGGGCTGAACCTGATGTACATCCTGCTGAATCTGATCGCGCTGCGCGTCATCGCCGCCGAAAGCGCGACGCGGCTGCTCGCCGAGCTGCCGAGCTACGGCGCGGGCATGGAGCCGGGGATCAGCGTGCTGGTGCCGGCCTACAACGAGGAAGCGACGATCGCCGCCTCGGTGCGCTCGATGCTGCAGCTCGACTACGCCGACTTCGAGATCATCGTCATCAACGACGGCTCGAAGGACGGCACGCTCGAGGTGCTGAAGCGCGAGTTCGACCTGCAGCCCTTTCCCGAGGCCTACCGCATCGCGATTCCGGTGCAGCCGGTGCAGGGCATCTGGCGTTCGCCGCAGCACCCGCAGCTGCGCGTGATCGACAAGGCCAACGGCGGCAAGGCCGACGCGCTGAACGCCGGCATCAACGCGGCGCGCTGCGGCCTGTTCTGCGCCGTCGATGCCGACTCCATCCTGCAGCGCGACAGCCTCAAGCGCGTCGTGCGGCCGTTCATGGAAGATGCCCGCGTGATCGCCTGCGGCGGCACGGTGCGCATCGCCAACGGCTGCACCGTCTCTCAGGGCTTCCTCGACCAGGTCGACGTGCCGCGCAACTGGCTCGCGCGCGTGCAGGTGGTCGAATACCTGCGCGCCTTCCTGTTCGGCCGGCTCGGCTGGTCGCCGCTGAACGCGCTGATGATCATCTCCGGCGCCTTCGGCCTGTTCCGCCGCAGCACCGTCATCGAGGCCGGCGGCTACCGCAGCAGCACGATCGGCGAGGACATGGAGCTCGTCTCGCGCCTGCACCGCATGCACCGGCTGGCCGGCAAGCCCTACCGCATCGTCTTCCTCCCCGACCCGATCTGCTGGACCGAGGCGCCCGAGACGCTCGCGGTGCTGCGGGGCCAGCGGGTGCGCTGGCAGCGCGGGCTGATGGAGAGCCTGTGGGCCAACCGCTCGCTGCTGTGCCACCCGAAGGGCGGCACGGTCGGCTGGCTCGCCTTCCCGACCATGCTGCTGTTCGAAGGCCTCGGCCCGCTGATCGAGCTCACCGGCTACCTGCTGATGACCTGGCTCGCGGTGACCGGGCAGATCTCCTGGCTCGCCTTCAGCGCCTTCATGGTGCTCGCGGTCGGGCTGGGGCTGATGCTGTCGGCCAGCGCGCTGCTGCTCGAGGAGCTGTCGTTCCGGCTCTACCCGAAGCCGCGCCATCTGCTGCAGCTCGTCGGCGCGATGCTGATCGAGAACCTGGGCTACCGCCAGCTCAACGCCTGGTGGCGCATGGTGGGCCTGTTCAAGTGGGCCAGCGGCCGGCGTGCGGCCTGGGGCGACATGCAGCGCCGCGGCGTCGGCACACCGGGCTCCAAGGCGTGAGCGCCCCCAGCCTGGCGCGGCGCGTCCCGCTGCTGTTCGCGCTGCTCGCGCTGTGCGTGCTGGGCCTGCTGGCGATGAGCTGGCGGGCCTATGCCGAACTGCAGGAGGCGCAGACCTGGCGCGACCACACCCGGGTCGTGCTCGCGGCGATCGACGAGCTCGAGCGCGACACCGCCCCGCAGCCCGTGCTGCTGCTGTGCGCGGCGCAAGGGCTGTCGCCGCTCGGCGTGCCGGTCGCCACCGATCCGCAGCCGACGCTGAAGCGCCTGGCCGAGCTGCTGCGCGACAACCCGCGCCAGCTCACCACGCTGGAGGAGCTGCCGGCGCTGGTCGCGTCGCTGCGGCGGCGCTACGACGAGCCGCTCGCCGCCGCCTGCGCCGGCGGGCAGCGCCTGGGGGATGCGCAGGCCCTGCGCATCTCCGCGGCGGGCGTCGCCGAGCGCACCCGCGTCCACGGCGTGCTGCAGCGCATGCGCGCCGTCGAGGACGGGCTGCTCGCCGAGCGCGAGCAGCGCCTGCAGCTGCGCACCGACCGCGCCGGCCAGCTGTTCGCGCTGTTCGCGGTCGCGACGGTGCTGCTGGCGGTGGTGGCCACCGTCGGCCTGCGCGCCTTCACCGCGCGGCTGGCCGACACCAACCGCCGGCTGCGCCGCGAGGCGACCGAGCGCGGCGTCGCGCAGGAGCAGCTGCGCGAGTCGCAGCGGCGGCTGGAGATGACGCTGGACCACATCCCCGACGGCGTGATCGCCTTCGACGCCGCCACGCGCGTGCAGTGGCTCAACCCGGCCGCCGAGGCGATGTTCGGTCGCGCGCGCGACGGCCTGCGGGGCGAGCCGGTGTCGCTGCTGATCCCCGAGCTCGACGAGCGCACCGAATGGCCCGATACCGAGCCGCCCGAGGACGCGCCGGCGGCCACGCCGTGGCGCGCGCGCCGCGAGACGATGTACGGCGCGCGCGGCGACGGCAGCGAGTTCCCGATCGAGGTCGCGCTGGTGCAGACGCGCGTCGGCGGCGAGCGACTGGGCGTGTGCGTCTGCCGCGACCTGAGCCAGCTCGAGCGCATGGAGCGCATGAAGCACGAGTTCGTCTCGATGGTCAGCCACGAGCTGCGCACGCCGTTGACCAGCATCCGCGGCTCGCTGGCGATGCTGGCCGACGGCATGGCCGGCGAGCTGACCGGCCCGGTGCAGCGGCTCGTGACGCTGGCGCACGACAACTCCGAGCGCCTGGTCGCGCTGGTCAACGACATCCTCGACTTCGAGAAGCTGCGGGCCGGCGAGGTGCGGATGCGGCTGGCGCCGCTCGACCTGGTCGAACAGGCGCGCGCGGCCCTCGACGCGTGCGAGGGCTATGCCCACCAGCATCGCGTCGCGACGCGGCTGACCGCCACCGCGCCGGTGCCGGCGCTCGGCGACGCGCAGCGCCTGCAGCAGGTGCTGGCCAACCTGCTGAGCAACGCGATCAAGTTCTCGCCCGACGGCGGCGAGGTGCAGGTGCAGGTCGATGCGCCGGGCGGCGAGGCGCGGCTGCGGGTGATCGACCAGGGGCCGGGTGTGCCGCCGGGTTTCGTCGAGCAGCTCTTCGAGCCCTTCGCCCAGGCCGACGAGCTCCAGACCCGCAAGCGCGGCGGCACCGGCCTCGGGCTGGCGATCAGCCGCGCGATGATGGAGCAGATGGGCGGGCGCATCGGGATCGAGCCGCCCGAGCCGGGGCAGGGCGCGGTGTTCTGGATCGCGCTGCCCCCGGCGGCCGCGCTGGAACAGGCGCTCGGCTAGACTTCCCGGCTGTCTTGCACCCGACCGCATAGGTTTCCATGTCCCTGCCCCTGTCCGACAGCGCCGTGCTGGATGCGCTGAAGTCCGTCGTCGATCCCAACACCGGGCGCGACTTCGTGTCGACCAAGCAGCTGAAGAACCTGAAGGTCGAAGGCGGCGACGTCAGCTTCGACGTCGAGCTCGGCTACCCGGCCAAGAGCCAGATCCCGGCGCTGCGGCGCGCGCTGATCGCCGCGGCGCGCAGCGTGGCCGGCGTCGAGAACGTCAGTGCCAACGTCACGGTGAAGATCACCGCGCATGCGGTGCAGCGCGGCGTGCAGCTGCTGCCGCGCGTGAAGAACATCGTTGCCGTCGCTTCCGGCAAGGGCGGCGTCGGCAAGAGCACGACCGCCGTGAACCTCGCGCTCGCGCTGGCCGCCGAGGGCGCCTCGGTGGGCATCCTCGATGCCGACATCTACGGCCCCAGCCAGCCGATGATGCTGGGCATCGAAGGCAAGCCCGAGAGCGCGGACGGCCAGACCATGGAGCCGCTGGAGAACTACGGCGTGCAGGTCATGTCAATCGGCTTCCTGATCGAGCCGGACAACCCGATGATCTGGCGCGGGCCGATGGCCACGCAGGCGCTCGAGCAGATGCTCAAGCAGACCAACTGGCGGGAGCTCGACTACCTGATCGTCGACATGCCGCCGGGCACCGGCGACATCCAGCTCACGCTGAGCCAGCGCGTGCCGCTGACCGGCGCGGTGATCGTCACGACGCCGCAGGACATCGCGCTGCTCGACGCGCGCAAGGGCCTGAAGATGTTCGAGAAGGTCGGCGTGCCCATCCTCGGCGTGGTCGAGAACATGGCGGTCCACGTGTGCACGAACTGCGGCTATGCCGAGCACATCTTCGGCGCCGACGGCGGCAAGAAGATGAGCGCCGAGTACGGCGTCTCCTACCTCGGCGCGCTGCCGCTGAACCTGCAGATCCGCGAGCAGGCCGACGCCGGCCGCCCGACGGTGGTGAGCGACCCGGATGGCGAGGTCGCCGCGATCTACCGGACCGTCGCGCGCCAGATCGCGGTGAAGATCGCCGAGAAGGCCAAGGACTACTCGTCCAAGTTCCCGACGATCAGCATCTCCAAGACCACCTGAGGACGTCGCGATGGGCAGCTCCGATCGCCCGGCGCTGCGGCTCGCGGTCGTGATCGAGCGCGAGAAGGCGCCCAACCGCTGGGAGGACTGGCGCTTCCGCATCGCCGAGGTGGTCGTCGACGAAGGCGGCTTCGGCACCGAGGCGAGGCTGCTGCGCGACGACGGCAGGCTGGCGCGCTGGCTGTACCCCGGCTTCAAGCTCGAGCTGTTCCGCGACGAGGGCGAGGGCTACCACCTCAACCTCACGTCCGGCGCGCCGGTGTGGTTCGTGATGTGGCGCATCGACGACGAAGACCCGTCGCGCGCCTGGCCGGAGATCGTCAGCGTCTCCTACAACGAGGCCGGCCGCTGGCTCGACGCGCAGGAGCGCGTCGACAACCTGCCGCTGCCGGCCGAGGTCGCGGCCTGGCTGCAGGCCTACACGGACGAGCACTACCGGCCCGAGCCCAAGCAGCGCAAGCGCCCGGCCTCGTTCCAGCGGCCGGAGGATCGGCGGTGAGCAACGCGGAGGGCTTCTTCGCGCGCTGGTCGCGTCGCAAGGCCGGGGACCTGCGCGAGGAGCCGGCGCCGCCCGCGGCGCCGGCCGTCGTGGCCGCGGTGCCGCCGCCGGCACCGGTCGTCGAGGAGGCGCCGGCGGTCGCGCCGCCGCCCCCGACGCTCGACGAAGTCGCCGCGCTCGCGCCGGGCGACGAGGTCTCGCGCTTCGTCGCCCGCGGTGTCGACGAGGCCGTGAAGCGGGCCGCGGTGAAGAAGCTCTTCGCCGACCCGCACTTCAACATCATGGACGGGCTCGACATCTACATCGACGACTACGGCAAGCCCGACCCGATCCCCGCGGCCATGCTGCGCGAGCTCAACCAGTCGCGCTCGCTCGGCCTGTTCGCCGAAGCGCGCGCCGACGAGGACAAGCCCCAGGTCCCGGCCGCGCCCGCAGCCGGCACCATCCCTGCCCAGGACGCAGACCCGGCGGCCACCCCCGTGGCCGAGGCCGTGCCCCAGACCGACGATGAAGACCCTGATCTGCAACTGCAACCAGACGATGCCGCTGGACGGCCCGGCCCTGAAGAAGGCGCTGGGTCCGGCGGCGGCTGACGGGCTCGACACCGTCCACACCCTGCTGTGCCGGCGCGAGGCCGGCGCCTTCCAGCGCGCCGCGAAGTCCGGCGAGGACCTGCTGGTCGGCTGCACGCAGGAGCAGCGGCTCTTCCTCGAGCTGAACGACGAGACCGAGGGCGCGCCTCGCGTCGAGGAGCGGCCGATCCGCTTCGTGAACCTGCGAGAGACGGCCGGATGGGCCGCCGACGCGAAGGCCGCCACCCCGAAGCTCGCCGCGCTGATCGCCGCGGCGCAGCTGCCCGAGCCCGACCCGGTGCCCACCGTCGGCTACCGCTCGGCCGGCCGCTGCCTGGTGATCGGCCCGGCCGACGCGGCCCAGCGCGCCGCCGCGATGCTTGCTGACAAGCTCGACGTCACGCTGCTGCTGACGCAGGCCGGCGGCACGCTGCCGCAGGCGCGCGAGCTGCAGGTCTCGGCCGGCCGCGTGACCAAGCTCGAAGGCTGGCTCGGCGCCTTCGACGTGAGCTGGGAGAGCAGCAACCCGATCGACCTCGACCTGTGCACGCGCTGCAACGCCTGCATCGACGCCTGCCCCGAGGGCGCGATCGACTTCAGCTACCAGATCGACCTCGCGCGCTGCAGGAGCCACCGCGACTGCGTGCGGGTCTGCGACGCGGCCGGCGCGATCGACTTCCAGCGCGCGCCGCTCGAAGCCAGCGAGCGCTTCGACCTCGTGCTCGACCTGTCGGCCGCGCCGCTGATCGCTTGGCACCAGCCGCCGCAGGGCTATTTCCATGCCCCGGACGGTGCGACGCTGGTCGATGCGGTGCTGAAGCTGCGCGAGCTCGTCGGCGAGTTCGAGAAGCCCAAGTTCTTCCAGTACCGGCACAAGCTCTGCGCGCACAGCCGCAACGAGCGCGAGGGCTGCACCGCCTGCATCGACGTCTGCTCGGCGCGCGCGGTGCGCAGCCTCGCGACGCAGGACGGCCCGGAGAAGGGCGGCATCGCCGTCAACCCGAATCTGTGCGTCGGCTGCGGCGCCTGCACGACGGTCTGCCCGAGCGGCGCACTGACCTACGCCACGCCGTCGCCGGCCCACCAGGGCCGGCGCCTGCGCACGCTGCTGCAGACCTACCGCGCGGCGGGCGGGCGCGACGCCGCGCTGCTGCTGCACAGCCAGGGCGCCGGCGCGAAGCTGATCGATGCGCTCGGCCGCGCCGCACGCACCGGCGGCAAGGCGGTGCCGGGCATCGCGCCACGCGCGGCCGGTGCGCCGCCGCTGCGCGGCCTGCCGGCACGCGTGATCCCGGTCGACCTGTGGCACACCGCATCGGTCGGGCTCGACCTGTGGCTCGCGGCGATCGCCCATGGCGCCGCGCAGGTCTGGGTGCTGATGACCGACGAGGAGGCGCCGGACTACCGCAGCGCGGTGGCGGCGCAGATGGCGGTCGGCAACGCGCTGCTGGCCGGGCTGGGCTACGGCGGCACGCACCTGCGGTTGATCGAGGCGCGCGACGAGGCGGCGCTCGATGCCGCGCTGCGGGATGCGGCGCATGCGCCGGCGCAAGGCGTCGCGCAGCCGGCCGCGTTCGCGGTGCAGGCCGACAAGCGTGCGACGCTGGAGCTGGCCGTCGACCATCTGCTCGCGCAGGCGCCGCAGGCCGTCGAGGCGATCGCGCTGCCGGCGGCTTCGCCGTACGGCAGTCTGGCGATCGACACCGCGAAGTGCACGCTGTGCCTGAGCTGCGTCGGCGCCTGCCCCGAGAGCGCGCTCGGCGACAACCCCGAGCGGCCGCAGCTGAAGTTCACCGAGAAGAACTGCGTGCAGTGCGGCCTGTGCGTCGGCACCTGCCCGGAGGGCGCGCTGGCGCTCGAGCCGCGGCTGTGGCTGGCCGACGGCGGCAAGGCCCGCAAGCAGCCGCGCGTGCTGCACGAGGTGCCCCCCTATGCGTGCATCAAGTGCGGCAAGCCCTTCGGCACCGTGAAGGCGATCGAGGGCATGCTGACCAAGCTCGCCGGCCATTCGATGTTCCAGGGCGCGGCGCTGGAGCGCCTGAAGATGTGCGCCGACTGCCGCGTGATCGACCTGCATACCAACCCCAACGAAGTTCGGATCACGGACCTATGAGCACCCACGCGATGCAGTTCGGCAGCCCCGACGACGGCGACGAACTCGCCCGCGCCGAGGTCTACGGCGTGCTGGCCCATCTGTTCGTCGGGGCGCCGGGCGCCGAGCTGTACGAGCAATTGCGCGTCGCGCCGACCGAGGCGCCGGCGGCCGGCGGTTTCCTCGAGGAGCCCTGGCGCGAGCTGGTGGCGGCGTCGCGCCGGCTGACGCGCGAGCAGGTCGCCGACGAGTACGACGCGCTGTTCCAGGGCATCGGCAAGCCGGAGATCTTCCTCTACGGCTCCTACCACCTGGCCGGCGCGGTCAACGACAAGCCGCTGGTCGAGCTGCGCCGCGACCTGCAGGCGCTCGGGCTGGAGCGCGCCGAGGGCATCCTCGAGACCGAGGACCACCTTGCGAGCCTGTGCGAGGTGATGCGCTTCCTGATCGCCGGCGACGACGTGGCGATCTGCAACCTGGAGCAGCAGCGGCGCTTCTTCCGCGTCCACCTGCAGCCCTGGGTCGAGACGCTGGCCGGCGAGATCGAGGCGCATCCGCGCGCCGACTTCTACCGCGCCGCGGCGGGCTTCCTGCGTGCCTTCGCGCAGGTGGAGTCGCAGGGCTTCGACCTGATCGAATAGCGCGGCTCAGGCCGCCTCCGGCGGCTCGCTGTGCAGCCGGATGCTGAACACCGCGCCGCTCGCGCCGTCGTCGCGGTTGCGCGCGACGAGCTGTCCGCCGTAGCGCTCGATCAGGCTGCGGCTGATCCACAGGCCCAGGCCGGTACCGTCGGTCTTGGTCGTCACGAAGGGCTGGAACAGGCGCTGCTCGACCTCGGGCCCGAGGCCGGGGCCGCTGTCCTGCACCTCGATCACCGCGCCCTGCGGCGTGCCGTCGGTGGCGATCCAGTCCTGCGTGCGCAGCGTCAGCACGCCGCTCGCCGGCATCGCGTGCAGTGCGTTCAGCATCAGGTTCAGCAGCACCTGCTGCAGCTCCTGGCGGTTGATGCCGACGGTGACGGTCGCGGCGAATTCGCGCCGCAGCTCGATGTGGGTGCGCGAGAGCTGCGGGCCGACGAGCAGCAGGCAGTCCTCCAGCGCCCGCGCGGGCTGGACGCTCTCGACGTAGCCGGCGTACTCGTTCGGCCGCGCGAACTGCAGCAGCTGGGTGACGATCAGCCGCATGCGCTCGATCTGGTCGTCCACGAGCCGGAGCTCGGCCTTGACCTTGGCAGCGGCCTCGGGGCCGAGCAGCTCGCGCACCAGGTCGAGGTTGCCCTGGATCACCGCGATCGGGTTGTTGACCTCGTGCGCGATGCTGGCGGTGAGCTGGCCCACCGTGGCGAGCTTCTCGGAGCGCAGCAGCTGGCTCTGCGCGGCCTCCAGGTCGCGCGTGCGCTCGGCGACCTTGGCATCGAGCTCGGCATTCCAGCGCTGCAGCGCGCGGGTCTTCTCGTCGATGGTGTCGAGCAGGTGGTCCAGGTGGCCGGCGAGGCTGCCGATCTCGTCGCGGCTGTCGACCCGGCCGACGCGCGCGTCGCCATCGCCGCCCTCGACGAGCTGCATCGTCTCGGCCATGCGCTCCAGCGGCTTGAAGATGCCGCGCGCCCAGCGCAGCGAGACCACCGCCGCGCCGATCATCACCGCGAAGAAGATCACGCCGATGCTCGCCAGGATCGCGTACTTCAGCCAGGTGAAGGGCCGCTCCAGGTAGCCGACGTAGAGCATGCCGACGCGCTGGCCGGCGCCGTCGGCCAGCGGCTGATAGGCCGAGACATACCAGTCGTTGACGACGAAGGCGCGGTCCAGCCAGGTCAGGCCGCGGCCGAGCACCGCGTCGCGCACCGCCTGCGAGACGCGGGTGCCGATCGCGCGCTGCGTCGGGTCGTTGCCGAACAGGCGCACGTTGGTCGCGATCCGCACGTCGTCGAGGAAGAGCGTCGCCGTGCCCTGGCTGCCGAAGGGCAGCGCGCCCTCGGGGTAGACGATCTCGTTGATGTGGTCGATGAAGGCCAGGTTGCGGTTCAGCAGCACGCCGGCCTGCACATGGCCGAGCAGGCCACCGCGCGCGTCGCGCACCGGGGCACTGGCGAGCACGACCATCGCGCGGTCCTCCAGGGTGCGCTCGGTCGGCGCGGCATTGCGCGTCGGCACCAGCGGCACGGCGACGCGGCCCTGCAGGCCGGGCGCCAGCAGCGCCAGCTCGTCGGCGGTCAGCACCTCGAGGTGGGTCTGGCGCCGGCCGTCGGCCGCCGCCCGGAAGCCCGGCGAGGGCCCGCCGGCGTTCGCGCCCGGGTGGCTGTCGGTGGCGATCAGCCGGCCGTCGGCGGCGCGCAGGTTGACGAAGTCCAGCCTCTCGCGCTCGCGCGCCTCGCGCAGCAGGTCGACCAGCTCGGCCCCGGGCGCCGTCATGCCCAGCGCGACGTGCAGCGCATGCGAATCGGCCACCGCCGTCGCGCTGCTGCCGACTTCCGCGAGCACGCGGTCGAAGTAGCCCTGGGCCACGGCGAGGTCGCTGCGCACCTTGGTCGTCAGCAGCCGGTCGACCGCGGTGTTGCTCCACAGCAGCAGCAGCAGCCCGAGCAGCGGCAGCACCACCGCCAGCGGCAGCAGCACCAGCACCAGCAGCTTGCCGCGGATCGGCAGGCGCTGGAACCGCGCGCTCAGGCCAGCCATTCGGCGCAGCGCCGCTCCAGGGTGCGGCGCGAGATGCCCAGCAGCTCGGCGGCGCGCGTCTTGTCGCCCTGCACCGATTCGAGCACCGCGAGGATGTGCTGCTTCTCCAGCGTGTGCAGGTCGGTCGGCCCGGCGCGCTGCGGCGCCGCGCCGCCGGGGTAGAGCGCCGAGACGTTGAGCGCGCCGAGGATCATCGAGCGCTCGATCAGGTTGCGCAGCTCGCGCACATTGCCCGGCCAGTCGTACTGCTGGAGGTAGGCCATCTCGGTGGCGCTGAGCGCGATCGGCTCGACGCCGAGCTGCGGCGCGAGCGTGGCGATGAAGTGCGCGACGAGGGCCGGCAGGTCCTCCTTGTGCGCGCGCAGCGGCGGCAGGCCGATCTCGACCACCTGCAGGCGGTAGTAGAGGTCCTTGCGGAAGCGCCCGGCCGCCACCTCGTCGGCGAGGCGCCGGTTGGTCGCGGCGACGATGCGCACGTCCACCGGGATCTGCTGCTCGCTGCCGACCGGGCGGATGCGGTGGTCTTCCAGCACGCGCAGCAGCGCGGCCTGCTGGGCCAGCGGCAGCTCGGCGATCTCGTCGAGGAATAGCGTGCCGCCCTGGGCGTACCAGAACAGGCCGTCGCGGCCATGGGTCGCGCCCGGGAAGGCGCCGGCGGCATGGCCGAAGAGCTCGCTCTCGATGCGCTCCGGCGCGAGGCCGGCGCAATTGACCGGCACGAAGGGCGCCTTGGCACGCGGGCTGTGGCGGTGCAGCGCGATGGCGGCGAGTTCCTTGCCGGTGCCCGACTCGCCGGCCAGCAGCACGGTGCTCGCCACCGGCGCGGCACGCTCCAGCGCGCGCTGCAGTTCCAGCATCGCCGGCGAGTCGCCGACCAGGCCGTAGAAGCCGTCGCCGCGCTGCGAGATCATGTGCCGCAGCACCCAGTTCTCGCGCTTGAGCCGTGTGCGGTCGAGGCCGTGCTTGACCGCGTTGAGGATCTGCGTGACGCGGAAGGGTTTGAGGATCAGGTCCGAGGCGCCGGCGCGCAGCGCCTCGATCGCGGTGTCGAGGTCGGCGTAGGCGGTGATCAGCACGACCTCGCCGCTGTAGCCCTGCTCGCGCAGCTCGCGCAGCCATTCCAGGCCGCTCTTGCCGGGCAGCGAAATGTCGAGAATCACCAGGTCGAAGCGGTGCCGTCGCACCAGCGCGTCGGCCTCCTCGGCGCTGGCCGCGCTCCTCACGTCGCCGACGCGCGGAGCGAGCGTCTTCTCGAGGAAGTTGCGCATGCCCTGCTCGTCGTCGACGAGCAGCACGCTGGCGCGCGGCCAGTCGTCCAGGCGCGGGGTGGGGGAGGGAAGCGGGGCGGTGGCGGACATCGGCATGAACTGTGGCATAGCCGGCGGCGCCGGCCTGCGGGGACGCGAGAATCTCGCCTGCGTCATGACCATACCGCCTGCCGACCTAGGCCGCCGCCGCTTGCTGGCGGCGCTGCCGCTGCTGACCCTCGCCGCGCCGCGCGCCGCCCAGGCGCGCGCGCTGCGCCGCCCCTGGCCGGCCGGCCGTGCCACGCCGGCCCTCGCGCTGCCCGGGTACGAGGGCCCGGGCTTCGACCTCGCCGGTGCGCGCGGCCGCGTCGTGCTGCTGAACTTCTGGGCCGGCTGGTGCGAGCCCTGCCGTGACGAGATGCCCTCGCTCGAGCTGCTGGCCCAGCGCCACGCGGCCGACGGCCTGGAGGTCGTCGCGGTCAACCACCGCGAGACCGACGCCGCGATCAAGCGCTTCATGGACTTCATGCCCCTGACGCTGACGCGCGTGCTGCGCGACGCCGACGGCGCCGCCGCGCTGGCCTGGGGCGTGCGCGTGTTCCCGACGACCATCGCCGTCGGCCGCGACGGCCGCGCCGCCTTCACGGTCGTCGGCGAACTCGACTGGGCCGGCCCCGAGGCCACCGAGTGGCTCGCGCCGCTGCTGCGGCGGCGCTGACGGCGCACCTAATTCACCGTTCCGCTGGAGATCCCCATGTCCTTCGACGAGCTCTCTCGCCGCGCGCTGCTGCGAGGCGGCGCGGCCTTCGCCGCCACCGCCTGCTGGCCGGCCCGGGCGGCCTTGCCCGAACGCCGCTTCGAACCGCGCCCGGGCCCCTGGCGCGGCTTCGAGCTGACCACCACCGTGACGGTCGCCGACCACCAGGGCACGACGCGCCTGTGGCTGCCGGTGCCAGATGTCGAGACGGACTACCAGCGCACGCTCGGCCACGACTGGGCCGGCAACGCGAGCACGACGCGGCTGGTCGCCGACGCCCGCCGCGGCGTGCGCATGCTCTACGCCGAGTTTCCCGCGTCGGTCGAGACGCCGACGCTGCGCTGCGTGACGCGGGTGCAGACGCGCGACCGCGCGGTCGACTGGGCGCGGCCCGGCGCGGTGCGCGAGGACCCGGCGGTGCTGCGCGCCGCGCTCGAGCCGAGCGAGCTGATGCCTACCGACGGCATCGTGCGCGACACCGCGCGCACCGCGACGCGCGGCGCGCGCAGCGAGCTCGACAAGGTGCGGGCGATCTACGCCTGGGTCGTGACCCATGCGCACCGCGAGCCCACGGTGCGCGGCTGCGGCACCGGCGACATCCGCACGATGCTCGAGACCGGCAACCTCGGCGGCAAGTGTGCCGACCTCAACGCGGTGTTCGTCGGGCTGTGCCGCGCGGTCGGCATCCCGGCGCGCGACGTCTACGGCCTGCGGCTCGCGCCCTCGGCTTTCGGCTACCGCGAGCTCGGCGCCAACCCGGCCAGCCT
Organism: uncultured Methylibium sp.; assembly: GCA_964384225.1. Taxonomy (GTDB): domain Bacteria; phylum Pseudomonadota; class Gammaproteobacteria; order Burkholderiales; family Burkholderiaceae_C; genus Methylibium. Next base: position 3,535 of record CAYLKR010000006.1, on the reverse strand, counting down.
GAAGGGGGCGCAGCACTGCCGTGCCGAGGTGTTCCTGAGCACGCACGGCTGGGTTGCGATGGACCCGGCCGACGTCCTGAAGGTGATGCGCCAGGAGACCGCGGAGTGGATCCGCGACCCGGACCACCCGCTGGTCGCACCGGTGCACCGCGGGCTGTTCGGCAGCTGGGAAGGCAACTGGGTCGCCTACAACGCGGCCCACGACGTCCGGCTGCCCGGCTCTGCCGGCAAGGGCACGCTGCCCTTCCTGATGTACCCGCAGGGCGAGAACGCGAGCGGCCGGCTGGACTCGCTGGCGCCGGACGGCTTCCGCTACGCGATCAGCGCGCGCGAACTCGCCGCCTGAACGCGGCCCGTGGCGCTGCCCGGGCCGACGTGGTGAAAACGCCCCCCGGATTTTCCCGGGGGCCGAGCGGCGATCGAGCGCGACATCTTGTCGCCGACAGGGGGACAAGTTGTCGTTCACAGAGAGAGAAGCCGACAGCCTGACGCGGGGCGGCGTGACGCGCGCGCGAGGGTCGCGGCCGAGGGTCTGCGACCCTTCCGTCGGCAGCGAGGGCAGGGCTAGCATATGCAAGTCGATGCCTATCTCCCCGGTCATCGCCCTCAGGAGTCCGTGATGAACGATCCGCAATCGAAGCTCTCCCGCCGCCGCGTCTTCGCCGGCGCCGGCACGGTCGGTGCCCTCGCCGCTGCCGCGGCCGTGCTGCCCGTCGCCAAGGACGCCGCACCCGGCGCCGCCGACAAGAGCGAAGCCGGCAAGTCGACCGGCTACCGCCTCACCGAACACGTCAAGCGCTACTACCAGACCACCAAGGTCTGAGTCCGGAGGCCTTATGTTGCTCACTCGCAAGTCTTCCGCGGTGGGGGCCGGCAAGTCCCTCTCCACGATGGTGTCCAGCCTGTCGCGCGGCGTGTCGCGTGCGATCCCGACGATGGACCGTCGCGCCTTCCTTCGGCGCTCCGGGCTCGGCGTCGGCGCCGGTCTCGCGGCCGGCCAGCTGACGCTGGTGCGCAAGGCGCAGGCGCAGACGTCCGAGGCGCCGAAGGCGGCCAGTGCGGTCAGCGTGAAGCGCACGGTGTGCGGCCACTGCTCGGTCGGCTGCGCCGTCGATGCCGTCGTCGAGAACGGCGTCTGGGTGCGCCAGGAGCCGGTGTTCGACAGCCCGATCAACCTCGGCGCGCACTGCGCCAAGGGCGCGGCGCTGCGCGAGCACGGCCGCGGTGAATACCGGCTCAAGTACCCGATGAAGCTGGTCGACGGCAAGTACCAGCGCATCAGCTGGGACCAGGCGCTGCAGGAGATCAGCGCCCGCATGCTCGAGCTGCGCAAGCAGAGCGGGCCGGATTCGATCTTCGTCGTCGGCTCGTCCAAGCACAACAACGAGCAGGCCTACCTGCTGCGCAAGTGGATGAGCCTGTGGGGCAGCAACAACTGCGACCACCAGGCGCGCATCTGCCACAGCACCACGGTCGCGGGCGTCGCGAACACCTGGGGCTACGGCGCGATGACCAACTCGTACAACGACATGCAGAACAGCAAGTGCGCGTTGTACATCGGCTCGAACGCGGCCGAGGCCCATCCGGTGTCGATGCTGCACATGCTGCATGCCAAGGAGACCGGCTGCAAGATGATCGTGGTCGACCCGCGCTTCACGCGCACGGCGGCCAAGGCCGACGAGCATGTGCGCATCCGCTCGGGCTCCGACATCCCCTTCCTGTTCGGCGTGCTCTACCACGTGTTCAAGAATGGCTGGGAAGACAAGCAGTACATCGCCGACCGTGTCTACGGCATGGACAAGGTGCGTGACGAGGTGATGGCCAACTGGACGCCGGACAAGGTCCAGGAGGCCTGCGGCGTCGACGAGGCGACGGTGGCGCGCGTTGCCGAGACCTTCGCCAAGAACCGCCCGAGCACCATCGTCTGGTGCATGGGCCAGACCCAGCACACGATCGGCAACGCGATGGTGCGCGCCTCGTGCATCCTGCAGCTCGCGCTCGGCAACATCGGCGTGAGCGGCGGCGGCGCCAACATCTTCCGCGGCCACGACAACGTGCAGGGCGCGACCGACGTCGGCCCGAACCCCGACTCGCTGCCCGGCTACTACGGCGTCGCCGAGGGCTCGTTCAAGCACTTCGCGAACGTCTGGGGCGTGGACTTCGAGTGGATCAAGAAGCAGTACGCGCCGGGCATGATGACCAAGCCGGGCATGACGGTGTCGCGCTGGGTCGACGGCGTGCTCGAGAAGAACGAGCTGATCGACCAGGACAGCAACCTGCGCGGCCTGTTCTTCTGGGGCCATGCGCCGAACTCGCAGACCCGCGGCCTCGACATGAAGCGGGCGATGGACAAGCTCGACCTGCTGGTCGTGGTCGACCCCTTCCCGAGCGCGACCGCCGCGATGGCGGCGATGCCCGGCAAGCCCGAGGACCAGAACCCGAACCGCGCGGTCTACCTGCTGCCGGCCACCACCCAGTTCGAGACCAGCGGCTCGTGCACGGCGTCCAACCGCTCGATCCAGTGGCGCGAGAAGGTCATCGAGCCGCTGTGGGAGAGCCGCACCGACCACATGATCATGTACCAGCTCGCGCAGAAGCTGGGCTTCGACAAGGAGCTGGTCAAGAACTACAAGATGCAGCAGGTCAAGGGCATGGACGAGCCGGTGCCCGAGGACATCCTGCGCGAGATCAACCGCAGCGTCTGGACCATCGGCTACACGGGCCAGAGCCCGGAGCGCATCAAGGCCCACATGCGCAACATGAACGTCTTCGACGTGAAGACGCTCAAGGCCAAGGGCGGCGTCGACAAGGAGACCGGCTACAGCCTCGACGGCGACTACTTCGGCCTGCCCTGGCCCTGCTACGGCACGCCTGAGATGAAGCACCCCGGCTCGCCGAACCTGTACGACACGTCCAAGCATGTGATGGACGGCGGCGGCAACTTCCGCGCCAACTTCGGCGTCGAGAAGGACGGCATCAACCTGCTCGCCGAGGACGGCTCGCACTCCAAGGGCGCCGACATCACCACCGGCTATCCCGAGTTCGACCACGTGCTGCTGAAGAAGCTCGGCTGGTGGGACGATCTGACCGACGACGAGAAGAAGAAGGCCGAGGGCAAGAACTGGAAGACCGATCCCTCGGGCGGCATCATCCGCGTGGCGATGAAGGTGCACGGCTGCCACCCCTTCGGCAACGCCAAGGCGCGCGCGGTGGTGTGGAACTTCCCCGATCCCATCCCGAAGCACCGCGAGCCGCTGTACAGCACGCGGCCCGACCTCGTCGCCAAGTACCCGACGCACGACGACAGGAAGGCCTTCTGGCGGCTGCCGACGCTGTTCAAGACCGTGCAGGACGCCAACAAGGACATCGGCAAGCAGTTCCCGCTGATCATGAGCTCGGGCCGGCTGGTCGAGTACGAGGGCGGCGGCGAGGAGACCCGCTCCAACCCCTACCTCGCCGAGCTGCAGCAGGAGATGTTCGTCGAGATCAACCCGGCGACCGCCAACGACCGCGGCATCCGCAACGGCGAGGACGT
>CAYLKR010000005.1:0-32398 GCA_964384225.1 uncultured Methylibium sp. | reverse complement strand
TGACGATGGCGTCGATCGTGGCGTCGAGGGCCGCGGCGTCGGTGACGTTCAGCACCAGACCGCGCCCGCCGTGCGGGGCCAGCACCTGGGTGATGGCGGCAGCGCCGACCTCGCTGGTCGCCGTGCCGACGACCTTGAAGCCACGCTGCGCCAGCGTCAGCGCGATCGCGCGGCCGATGCCGCGGCTGGCGCCGGTGACCAGCGCGACCTGCTTGCCATCGCTCATGCCAGCGCCCCCTTGGTGTCGGCCAGGCTCGCCGGATCGAAGATGTTGAAGGCCGCCAAATCGGGCTCGACGCGCTTGACCAGCCCGGCCAGCACCTTGCCCGGGCCGCACTCGACGACCTGCGCGATGCCGCGTGCCTTCAGCGCCTGCACCGTCTCGACCCAGCGGACCGGCCCGAAGGCCTGACGGTAGAGCGCTTCCTTGATCGCCGCCGGCTCGGCCTGCACCGCGACGTCGATGTTGTTGATCACGGGAATCGCCGGCGCGCGCAGCACGACGGTCTCCAGCCGCGCGCGCAGCGCCTCGGCGGCCGGCTTCATCAGGCTCGAGTGGAAAGGAGCCGACACCGCCAGCGGCAGCGCCCGCTTCGCACCGGCCGCCTTCAGCAGCTCGCAGGCTTTGTCCACGGCCGCCTTGGCGCCGGAGATCACGGTCTGCTTCGGGTCGTTGTAGTTGGCGGCCTCGACCGGCTCGCCGGTGGCTGCCGTGGCCTCGGCACAGCCGGCGCGCACTGCATCGGCATCGAGCCCGAGGATCGCCGCCATCGCGCCGGCACCGACCGGCACGGCCTGCTGCATCGCCTGCGCGCGCAGCCGCACCAGCGGTACCGCGTCGGCCAGGCTCAGGGCCTCGGCCGCGACCAGCGCGCTGTACTCGCCGAGCGAATGGCCGGCCACAGCGGCCGGCGCAGCACCGCCTTCGGCACGCCAGGCGCGATAGCAGGCGATGCTCGCGGCCAGCATCACCGGCTGGGTGTTGGCGGTCAGGTCCAGTGCTTCCTTCGGGCCGGCGTGGATCAGGGCCGCGAGGTCCTCGCCGAGTGCTGCCGAGGCCTCGGCCAGCGTGTCGCGCACGGCTGGATGGTCGCCCCAGGCGTCGAGCATGCCTACGCTCTGCGAGCCCTGGCCGGGAAAGACGAAGGCAAAAGCCGTCATCCGAAAGTCTCCTGTCGTTCTTGTACTCGGGCCGGGCGCTCAGTAATCGAGCAGCACCGCGCCCCAGGTGAAACCACCGCCGACACCCTCGAGCATCACGGTGTCGCCGCGCTGCACCTTGCCGGCGCGCACCGCGTGGTCGAGCGCCAGCGGCACCGAGGCTGCCGAGGTATTGCCATGCTCGTCGACGGTGACGACGAGCTTGTCCAGCGGCAGCTTCAGCTTCCTGGCCGTGCTCTGCATGATGCGGATGTTCGCCTGGTGCGGGATCAGCCAGTCGATGTCGCTGTCGGTGCGGCCGGCCTTCTCCAGCACCGAGCGCGCCACGTCCTCGAGCACGCCGACGGCCAGCTTGAACACCGCCTGGCCGTCCATCTTCAGCAGCGGATCGCCGAGCACCTTGCCGCCCGACACGGTGCCCGGCACACACAGGATGCCGACATGGCGGCCGTCGGCGTGCAGCTCGGTCGCCAGGATGCCCGGCGTGTCGCTGGCCTCCAGCACCACCGCGCCGGCGCCGTCGCCGAACAGCACGCAGGTGGTGCGGTCGTCGAAATCGAGGATGCGCGAGAACACTTCCGCGCCGATCACCAGCGCTCGGCGCGCGCTGCCGGTGCGGATCATCGAATCGGCCACCGTCAGCGCATAGACGAAGCCCGAACAGACCGCCTGCACGTCGAAAGCCGGGCAGCCGACGATGCCGAGCTTGGCCTGCACCATGCACGCGGTCGACGGGAACACCATGTCCGGCGTCGAAGTGGCGACGATGATCAGGTCGATGTCGGCCGCCTGGCGGCCGGCGGCTTCGAGCGCGTGGCGGGCCGCCTCGACCGCGAGGTCGCTGGCCGTCACGCCTTCGGCGGCGAAGTGGCGCGCGCGGATGCCGGTGCGCTCGACGATCCACTCGTCCGAGGTCTCGACGCCGCGCGCCGCCAGATCGGCGGCGAGCTGGGCATTGCTCAGCCGGCGCGGCGGCAGGTGGCTGCCGGTGCCGGTGATGCGCGTGTATCGAAGCGGGGAGGTCGAGGTCATGCGGCTTGCTGCACCGACCCGTCCTGCGGCGCCGGCTCGGCCGGCAGGGCCTGCAGGGTCTCGAGGATGCGGTCGTGCACGCGATCGAGCAGTCGGTGGCGCGCCGCATCATAAGCCCGGTTCAGCGCCTGCTCGAACGCGAACGCGTCGGCCGAGCCGTGGCTCTTGAACACCAGCCCGCGCAGCCCCAGCAGCGCGGCGCCGTTGTAGCGGCGATGGTCGACGCGGTGCTTGAAGTGGTTCAGCACCGGCATCGCCGCTAGCGCCGCCAGCTTGGTGTACCAGGTCCGGGTGAACTCCTGCCGGATGAAGGCCGACAGCATCGACGCCAGCCCCTCGGCCGTCTTCAGCGCGACGTTGCCGACGAAACCGTCGCACACGACGATGTCGGCCTTGCCGGTGAAGATGTCGTTGCCCTCGACGTTGCCGACGAAGTTCAGGTGCCCGCCGGCGGCGGCCTCGCGCAGCAGCTCGCCGGCGCGCTTGATCGTGTCGCTGCCCTTGATGGCTTCCTCGCCGATGTTGAGCAGGCCGACCGTCGGGTTCTCCTTGCCCTCGACCGCCGCGACCAGCGCGCTGCCCATCACTGCGAACTGCAGCAGGTGCTCGGCCGTGCAGTCGACATTGGCGCCGAGGTCGAGCACGGTCGTGTGACCGTCGAGCCGGTTCGGCATCACGGTGGCGATCGCCGGGCGGTCGATGCCGTCCAGCGTCTTCAGCACGTAGCGCGCCACGGCCATCAACGCACCGGTGTTGCCGGCCGAGACGCAGGCGGCGGCCGCGGCCTGGCCATCGACCGGCTTGACCTGGTTGATCGCGACGCGCAGCGAGGAATCACGCTTCTTGCGCAGCGCGACCTCGACCGGATCGTCCATCGCCACGACCTCGCTGGCCGCGACCACGGTGCAGCGCGCCCAGCCGGCGGCCGGTGCCAGCGCAGCGGGCTGGCCGACCAGCAGCAGCTCGGCATCGGCGTGCGCCGCCAGGAAGGCGCGGCAGGCCGGCAACGTGACGGCCACGCCGTGGTCGCCGCCCATGCAGTCGACGGCGAGACGCACGGGAGTGAGGAGAGACAGGTCGCTCATCGGTCGGGTCGGCGGGACGATGCCTGCACGCTAAGCGCCCGGCGCGTCGCTGGCAAGCCCGGCGTGGCGACCGCGGCTGCGCAACGCTCCAACGACAACGCCCGGCAGCCTGCGATCAGGCGGCCGGGCGTACGGTCCCGCGACGGCCGGCCCCGGGGTCGCCCGGGACCGCGCCGGTTCAGGCATCCGCCTTGGTCTTCAGCACCTTGCGGCCACGGTAGAACCCGGTCGGGCTGATGTGGTGGCGCAGGTGGGTCTCGCCGGTGGTCGGCTCGATCGCGGTGCCCGGCGTCGTCAGGGCATTGTGCGAACGGTGCATGCCGCGCTTGGACGGCGACTTCTTGTTCTGTTGAACGGCCATGGGGGGCTCCTGGAAAGGCTCGGCGCTGGTCTCGGCGCACCACACGATGCGGATGGTCCGCCCGGCGGGCCGGAGCGGTCGCCGCGATGCCGGACACCCGGCTGGCGCGGAAAAGCTTGTGAGTATAGCAGCGGCAGCGGCCACTGCAGGTCAGTGGCCCGGGCCCTGCTTCTTCAGCGCCGCCAGCGCCGCGAAGGGCTTGGGGCGCGCCGCGGTCGAATCAGGCTCGGCGACGGCCGCCAGCGGCTGCGGGCAGGCGGCATGGCGCGGCACGAGGGGCAGCTCCAGCAGCAGCTCGTCCTCGACCAGCTCGCGCAGGTCCAGGGCGCGGACGAGGGCCAGCACGTCCTCGTCGCTCTCGGCGTCGAGCGCGGTGGCCTCGTCCTCGCCGGCGACGAAGCGCAGCGGCCGCTCGACCTCGACGACGGTCTCGACCGGCTGCAGGCACCGCTGGCACACGAGCCTCAGCACCGCTCGCGCGCGCAGCCCGAGCCGCAGCTCGGGCGCGGCGCCGGTGCGCCGCCGGCAGCTGCCGTGCGCCGACCACTGCACCGCATCGTCGCCGGACGGTGGCGCGTCGGCACTGCTCGCGGCCAGGCGCTCGAAGCTGGCCAGCGGCCAGGCGCCGGACAGCGTGGCGCCCGCCTCGGCGAAGGCCTCGACATCGAGGCGCAGGGGGTTGAACTCGCGCGGCTTCATCGCCTGCGAAGTGTAGGCGCCGCGACAATGCGGCGATGGATGCCCTTCACTCCCCGCCGCGCCTGATCCTCGGTTCGACCTCGCGCTACCGGCGCGAGCTGCTGCAGCGCCTCGGCCTGCCCTTCGACGCCGTCGCACCCCGCGTCGACGAGGCGCCGCGGCCCGGCGAGGCACCGGCCGCGCTGGCCGAGCGGCTGGCCGAGGCCAAGGCCGCCGAGGTCGCGCAACGCCATACCGACGCGGTCGTGATCGGCTCGGACCAGGTCGCCGACCTCGAGGGCCGCGCGATCGGCAAGCCGGGCGACCACGACCGCGCGGTCGAGCAGCTGCGCGCGATGCGCGGCCGCACGGTGGTGTTCCAGACCGCGGTCGCCGTGCAGCGGCCGGCGACCGGCTACGCCGGCCTGCTGCGCGTGCCGGTGCGGGTGCGCTTTCGCCCGCTGACGGACGCCGAGATCGAGGCCTACCTGCGCGCCGAGCAGCCCTACGACTGCGCCGGCAGCGCCAAGTCCGAAGGGCTGGGGATCGTGCTGCTCGACGCGATCGAGTCCGACGACCCGACCGCGCTGGTCGGCCTGCCGCTGATCGCCACCGCGCGGCTGCTGCGCGCCGCCGGCATCGACCCGCTCGCGCCGCGATGACGACACCCGGCACGCTCTGGCTGGTGCCGAACACGCTCGACCTCGGCACGCCGGGGGCGACCGGCGCCGACCTGCGTGCGGTGCTGCCGCAGGGCGTCATCGAGGTCGCCGCGCGGCTCGGCCACTGGGTGTGCGAGAACGCCAAGACGACGCGTGCCTTCCTGAAGCGCGTCGACGCCGTCACGCCGCTCGCACAGCCGCTGCAGGCGCTCGACATCCGCGAGCTGCCGCGCCCGCCGAAGGGCCGCGCCTCGGAGGCGCCGGACCTGCGGCCGCTGCTCGCGCCGGCGCTGGCCGGCCACGACCTCGGCCTGATCAGCGAGGCCGGCCTGCCGGCGGTGGCCGACCCGGGGGCGATGCTGGTGGCTGCCGCGCACGCCGCCGGTGTGCCGGTGCAACCGCTCGCCGGTCCGAGCGCGCTGCTGCTCGCGCTGGCCGCCAGCGGCCTGGATGGCCAGAGCTTCGCCTTCGTCGGCTACGTGCCGCAGGAGCCCGCCGCGCAGGCCCGGCGGCTGCGTGAGCTCGAGGCGCTGTCGCGCCGGCTCGGGCAGACCCAGCTGATGATCGAGACGCCCTACCGCAACGCGGCGCTGCTGGGCGGACTGCTCGCGGCACTGGCGCCGACGACGCGCCTGTCGGTGAGCTGCGGCCTGACGCTGGCAGGGGGCTTCACCCGCAGCGACGCGGTCTCGGCATGGCGCGCGCGACCGACCCCGCTGCCGGCCGACGTGCCGGCGGTGTTCGCGCTGCTGGGGCGCTGACGCTCAGGTCTTGCCGCCGAGCAGCGAGGCGACACGCTTCTTCGGCTTGATGTAGCGAGACAGGCCGCTCGGCGCCGGCGCAGCCGCCCCGGGGGCGGGACGCTCCCACGCGGGCTCGGCGGCGTCGGGTGCGGCCTCGTAGGGCTGGCTGAAGAAGGGGTCGGCGGGCGGCGCCGGTGCCCGGCGCGGAGGCGCGCTGCGGGCCTCGGCGCGCGGCGCCGGGTCCGGGTCGCGCGGGCGCTCTTCGCGGCGCGGCGGGCGGCGGGCGCGGAAGTCCTCCAGCTCGAAGGGCTCGATCTCGATCTTCTTCTTGATCAGCTTCTCGATGTCGGACACGAGCCGCGTGTCGTCGCGGGCGACGAGCGTGATCGCCAGGCCCGAGGCGCCGGCGCGGCCGGTGCGGCCGATGCGGTGAACATAGTCCTCGGCGTTGAAGGGGACGTCGAAGTTGAAGACCGCCGGCAGGTCGGCGATGTCCAGCCCGCGCGCCGCCACGTCGGTGGCGACCAGCAGGTCGACCGTGCCGGCCTTGAAGGCGGCCAGCGCCTTCAGGCGCTCGTCCTGCGACTTGTCGCCGTGCAGCGCCTGGGTGTTGAGGCCGTCGCGCTCGAAGGCGCGCGCCAGCCGCGCGGCGCCGAGCTTGGAGTTGACGAACACGATGCTCTGCGTGATCGCGCGCTCGCGCAGGATCTGGCGCACCGCGGCGCGCTTGTCGTCTTCCTCGACGCGGTAGAAGTGCTGCTCGACGGTGGACGCGGTGGCGTTGGGCCGCGCGGTCTCGACGAGGATCGGATCCTGCAGGTAGCTGTTGGCGAGCTTCTTGATCTCGGGCGAGAAGGTGGCCGAGAACAGCAGCGTCTGGCGCTGCTTGGGCAGGTAGCTCAGGATGCGCTGCAGGTCGGGCAGGAAGCCGATGTCGAGCATGCGGTCGGCCTCGTCGAGCACCACGTACTCGACCTGGCCCAGCGAGCAGTTCTTGGCCTCGATGTGGTCGAGCAGCCGCCCGGGCGTCGCGACCAGCACCTCGACGCCCTTCTTCAGCTCGGCGGTCTGCGGCTTCATGTCGACGCCGCCGAACACCACCGCCGAGCGCAGCTGGCTGTACTTGGCGTAGGTCTTGACGTTGGCGGCGACCTGGTCGGCGAGCTCGCGGGTCGGGGCGATCACCAGCGCGCGCACCGGATGGCGGGCCGGGGAGACGCTGGCGGTCTCGTGGCGCAGCATCTTCTGCAGCAGCGGCAGCGTGAAGGCCGCCGTCTTGCCGGTGCCGGTCTGCGCAGCGCCCATCACGTCACGCCCGGCCAGCACGACCGGGATGGCCTTGGCCTGGATCGGCGTCATGGTCTTGTAGCCGGCGTCTTCGACGGCGCGCAGCAGCTTGGGGTCGAGCGCGAGGGTGTCGAATCGGGCGGGGGGCGCCTCGGGCGGCGCTGCCTGGGTATCTTCTTGCATCTGCGCGGATTATCCGCCATGCCCGGCCACGGGGGCCTCAGCGGTGTGTCATCAGCCAGCGAGGCGCCTTGAAGCGAACGATGCGCGCGTACAGCACGACGTAGGTCAGCCCGAACAGCACGATGAAGCCGCCGAGTGCATGGGAGTTGTCCCAGAACACCACGCTCGGCACCACCGCCAGCGTGCACAGCAGCCAGAGATAGGGCGCGGTCATCGAGTTGCGCCGCGTCAGCGCCTGGGCGTCGCGGCTGCCGACGGCCCAGCGCAACAGCCGGCGGTAGACCAAGCTGTGCAGGTGCACGCCGTCGGGCATGCCCATCGCGCGCCCCTTGACGAACTTGCGGCGGTACATCGAGAACAGCGTCTCGAAGACCGGGTAGATGACCATCAGCAGCGGGAACAGCGGCGACACCTGCGGGTTGCGCTGCAGCAGCAGGATGCCCAGCTCGGCCAGGTAGAAGCCGACGAAATAGGCCCCGCCGTCGCCCAGGAACACCAGCCCGGCGGGGTAGTTCCAGACGAAGAAGCCGAGAACGGCGCCAACGCCGACCAGCGCCAGCGTCGCCACCAGGCCATCTCCGACCTGGGTGGCGACGTAGGCGATCGCCACCATCATGATGATCGCGCACATCGCCGCGAGGCCGTTGAAGCCGTCGATGATGTTCACCGCGTTGGCGATGCCGGCCACCGCGAACACCGCCAGGAAGGCCGCGCCGATCGGGAAGGAGGCGATCCAGTCCAGGCCCCAGAGGTCGGTGCGGGTGATCGACGCGCCGAGCAGCAGCACGGCCAGCACCGCGGCGATGGCCGTGGCCAGCAGGCGCCAGAAGGGACGGACGCGCCCGCTCAGGTCCTCGGCGAGGCCGGCGCCGAAGGCCGGCAGGCCGCAGGCGAGCAGCAGCAGCATCACCACGGCGAGGTCCCGTCCGCCCAGGATCCAGGCCGCAGCGGCCGTCACGGCAAGGCCGCCGACGATGCCGACGCCGCCGATGCGCGGCGCCGGCCGCGCATGCACGCGCTGTGGGCCGCCGCTGTCGGAGAACAGCAGCGAGGATCGCGATCGTCCGGCGCGCACGGCCAGCAGGGTCAGCACGGCAGACGCTGCCAGCGCACACAGGAACAGGAGCATCGCCCGAGTTTAGGGGACGGGTGTGCCACACCTGCTCGCTATAGTCGCGGCACTGCAGCCTCCTGCATTTCCATGCCCTCCGTCGTTCCCGTGATCCTCGCCGGCGGCTCCGGCACGCGCCTTTGGCCGCTGAGCCGGGCGCTCTACCCGAAGCAGTTCCTGCCGCTGACCGGCGAGCACAGCCTGTTCCAGCTGGCCGTGCGGCGGCTCGCCGCGGCGGGTGCGTCGGCGCCGCTGGTCGTGGGCAACGACGAGCACCGCTTCATGGCCCTGGAGCAGCTGCGCGAGATCGGCGCTGCGCCGGCCGCGCTGCTGCTCGAGCCGATGGGCCGCAACACCGCTCCGGCGCTGACGCTGGCCGCGCTGGCCGCCACCACGGGCGGTGACGACCCGGTGCTGGCCGTGTCTCCGGCCGACCAGGCGATCACCGACGAGGCGGCCTTTGCCACCGCGCTGGGCCTTGCGATCGAGGCCGCGGGTGCGGGTGCGCTCGTCACGCTGGGCATCGTGCCCGACCGCCCCGAGACCGGCTACGGCTACATCCGCGCCGCGGGCGGCGCTTCGGTCCGGTACGTCGAGGCCTTCGTCGAGAAGCCGGACCTCGCGACCGCCGAGCACTACCTCGCCGACGGCGGCTATGTGTGGAACAGCGGCCTGTTCGTGATGCGCGCGTCGGCGTGGCTGGCCGCGCTCGAGCGCTTCCGCCCGGACATCCTCGCGGCGACGCGCGCCGCCTGGGACGGCCGCCAGACCGACGCGAGCTTCGTGCGGCCCGACCGCGGCGCCTTCGCCGCCATCCCGTCGGAATCGATCGATTACGCGGTGATGGAGAAGGCGCCGGGCGCCGGCCTGCGGGTCGAGATGGTGCCGCTGGACGCCGGCTGGAGTGACCTCGGTGCCTGGGACGCCGTCTGGCAGGCGCGCGAGCGCGACGCCGAAGGCAATTGCGCGCACGGCGACGCGATGATCGCGAACAGCCGCAACACCCTGGTCCACGCGACCAGTCGCCTGGTCGGCGCGGTCGGGCTGGACAATGTGATCGTCGTCGAGACCCCCGACGCGGTGCTGGTGGCCGACCGCGCGCGCAGCCAGGAGGTCAAGCAGATCGTCGCCTCGCTGCAGCGTGCCGGCCGCCCCGAGGCGACGCTGCACCGCCGCGTGCACCGCCCCTGGGGCTGGTACGACAGCATCGACGCCGGTGCGCGCTTCCAGGTGAAGCGCATCCTCGTCAAGCCGGGTGCCAGCCTCAGCCTGCAGATGCACCACCACCGCGCCGAGCACTGGGTGGTGGTCAAGGGCACGGCGGAAGTCACCTGCGGCGAGCGCCGGCTGCTCGTCACCGAGAACCAGAGCACCTACATCCCGCTCGGCGAGAAGCACCGCCTCGCCAACCCGGGTGCGATCCCGCTCGAGATCATCGAGGTGCAGTCGGGCAGCTACCTCGGCGAGGACGACATCGTCCGTTTCGAAGACTCCTACGGCAGAACGAACAACCCATGACGATCCTCGTCACCGGCGGCGCCGGCTTCATCGGCAGCAACTTCGTGCTGGACTGGCTGGCGCAGAGCGACGAGCCGGTCGTCAATCTCGACGCCCTCACCTACGCCGGCAACCTGCGCAACCTGGCCTCGCTTCAGGGCGACGCGCGGCACCGCTTCGTGCACGGCGACATCGGCGACCGCGCGCTGGTCGACCGCCTGCTGGCCGAGCACCGGCCGCGGGCGATCCTGCACTTCGCCGCCGAAAGCCACGTGGACCGCTCGATCCACGGGCCGGGCGCCTTCATGAAGACCAATGTCGAGGGCACGTTCGCGCTGCTCGAGGCGGCGCGCGGCTACTGGACATCGCTCGACGCCGGCGCGAAGGCCGCGTTCCGCTTCCACCACGTCAGCACCGACGAGGTCTACGGCTCGCTCGCGCCCGATGCGCCGGCGTTCACGGAAAGCCACCCCTACGAGCCCAACAGCCCCTACTCGGCCAGCAAGGCCGCCAGCGACCACCTGGTGCGGGCCTGGCACCACACCTACGGGCTGCCGGTCGTCACGACCAACTGTTCCAACAATTACGGGCCCTATCACTTCCCCGAGAAGCTGATCCCGCTGATGATCGTCAACGCCTTGGCCGGCAAACCGCTGCCGGTCTACGGCGACGGCCGACAGATCCGCGACTGGCTCTACGTCGGCGATCACTGCAGCGCGATCCGCGCGGTGCTGGCCGGCGGCCGGCTCGGCGAGACCTACAACATCGGCGGCTGGAACGAGCAGGCCAACATCGACATCGTCCACACCGTCTGCGCGCTGCTCGACGAGCTGAAGCCCGACCCGGCCGGCCCGTACCAGCGCCTGATCACCTTAGTTGCCGACCGCCCCGGCCACGACCGCCGCTACGCGATCGACGCGCGCAAGATCGAGCGCGAGCTCGGCTGGCGCCCGGCCGAGACCTTCGCGACCGGCATCCGCAAGACGGTGCAGTGGTACCTGGCGAACGGCGACTGGGTGCGCGAGGTGCAGAGCGGCGCCTACCGCGACTGGCTCGCGACCAACTACGCGGCCCGATGAAGATCCTGCTGCTCGGCAAGAACGGCCAGGTCGGCTGGGAACTGCAGCGTTCGCTGGCGACGCTGGGCGAGCTCGTCGCGCTCGACTTCGACAGCACCGAGCTGCGCGCGGACTTCAGCGACCCGGAATCGCTGGCCGCGACGGTGCGCGCGGTGCGGCCCGACGTCATCGTCAACTCGGCCGCGCACACCGCGGTCGACAAGGCCGAGAGCGAGCCCGCGTTCGCGCGCACCCTCAACGCCACGGCGCCGGGTGTGCTGGCGCGCGAAGCCGCGGCGCTCGGCGCCACGCTGGTCCACTACGGCACGGATTACGTCTTCGACGGCTCGGGCAGCGCCCCGCGCGCCGAGGACGCGCCGACCGGCCCGCTGTCGGTCTACGGCGCGACCAAGCTCGAGGGCGAGGAGGCCATCCGCGCCAGCGGCTGCCGCCACCTGATCCTGCGCACCAGCTGGGTCTATGCGGCGCGCGGCGGCAACTTCGCCAAGACCATGCTGAAGCTCGCCGCCGAGCGCGACAAGCTCACCGTGATCGACGACCAGTTCGGCGCGCCGACCGGTGCCGAACTGCTGGCCGACGTGACCGCGCATGCGCTGCGCGTGCTGCAGGCGCGGCCCGATCTGGCCGGCACCTACCACGCGGTCGCCGGCGGCGAGACGCACTGGCACGGCTACGCGACCCATGTCATCGAGTGGGCGCGCGCGCGCGGCCACGCGATCAAGGTCGCGCCCGACCAGATCCTGCCGGTGCCGACCAGCGCCTTTCCGACGCCGGCGAAGCGCCCGCTCAACTCGCGCCTCGACACCCGCAAGCTGCGCGAGGCCTTCGGCCTGACGCTGCCGCATTGGCAGCAGGGCGTCGAGCGCATGCTGGCCGAGTATCTGGGCCGCTGACCCGACACGCACCTCCAGGGAACACATGCAACGCAAGGGCATCATCCTCGCCGGCGGCTCCGGCACCCGGCTGCACCCGGCCACCTTGGCGCTGTCCAAGCAGCTGCTGCCGGTCTACGACAAGCCGATGGTCTATTACCCGCTGAGCACGCTGATGCTCGCCGGCATCCGCGACATCCTCGTCATCAGCACGCCGCAGGACCTGCCGCGCTTCGAGGCGCTGCTCGGCGATGGCGCGCGCTGGGGGCTGAACCTCAGCTACTGCGTGCAGCCCAGCCCCGACGGCCTGGCCCAGGCCTTCATCCTCGGCCGCGACTTCGTCGACGGCGCGCCGAGCGCGCTGGTGCTCGGCGACAACATCTTCTACGGGCACGACCTGCAGCGCCTGCTGCACAGCGCCGCCGACCGCGACAGCGGTGCGACCGTGTTCGCCTACCACGTGCACGACCCCGAGCGTTACGGCGTGGTGGCCTTCGACAACCGGCAGCGCGCCGTCAGCATCGAGGAGAAGCCCAAGGCGCCGAAGAGCAACTATGCGGTGACCGGCCTCTACTTCTACGACCGGCAGGTCTGCGACATCGCCGCCGACATCAAGCCCAGCGCCCGCGGCGAACTCGAGATCACCGAGGTCAATGCGCGCTACCTGGCTCAGCAGCAGCTGTCGGTCGAGATCATGGGCCGTGGCTATGCCTGGCTCGACACCGGCACCCACGACAGCCTGATGGAGGCCGGCCAGTTCATCGCCACGCTCGAGAAGCGCCAGGGCCTGAAGGTCGCCTGCCCCGAGGAGATCGCGTTCCGCTCCGGCTGGATCAGCGCCGAGCAGCTCGAGGCCCAGGCCCAGCCGATGCTGAAGAACGGCTACGGCCAGTACCTGCTGCAGGTGCTCCGAGAAAAGGTCTATTGAGCATGCAGGTCACTCCCACCGAGCTGCCCGAGGTGCTGATCCTCGAACCCAAGGTCTTCGGCGACGCGCGCGGCTTCTTCATGGAGAGCTTCAACCAGCAGGCCTTCGACGCCGCGGTCGGCCACCACGTCGATTTCGTGCAGGACAACCACTCGCGCTCGGCGCGCGGCGTGCTGCGCGGGCTGCACTACCAGCTGCCGCCTCATGCCCAGGGCAAGCTGGTGCGGGTGACGGCCGGGGCGGTGTTCGACGTCGCGGTGGACATGCGCCGCTCCAGCCCGCGCTTCGGCCGCTGGGTCGGCGTGGAGCTGAGCGCCGACAACCACCGCCAACTCTGGATCCCGCCCGGCTTCGCGCATGCCTTCCTGGTGCTCTCCGACCGCGCCGATTTCCTCTACAAGACCACCGATTACTACGCGCCGCAGGCCGAGGGCGCGGTCCGTTGGGACGACCCGACGATCGGCATCGCCTGGCCCGATGCCGGCGTGGCGCCGTTGCTGTCGGCCAAGGACGCGGCGGCGCCGGCCTGGGCCGAGGCGCGCTGCTTCGACTGACCGGTACCGGTGCTCGCCGATAATCCGGCCGCCTTTCTCGAGTCCACCGCCCTTGTCCGCCCATCCCCTGCCCCTGCCCGGTCGCGGCGCGCCCTTGGCGCGCCGCAGTCCCTGGGAGATCCAGAAGGCGGTGGTGTTCGCCCTGTTCGTGCGCGAGCTGCGCGCGCGCGTCGAGGGCCGCTGGCTCGGGCTGCTGTGGACCGTGGCCGAGCCGGTCGCCCACCTCGCGGTCGTGATGACGCTCTTCATCGCCGTGCGTCATCTCGCCCGGCCCGGGATCGATCCCGCGCTGTTCCTGGCCTCCGGTCTGGTGCCCTTCTTCCTGTTCCGCAACCTCGCGCTGCGCGGCGCCGACGCGGTGAAGCAGAACTTCGGGCTGTTCTCCTACCGTCAGGTGAAGCCCTTCGACACGCTGATCTCGCGCGCGATGGTCGAGGCCATGCTGTCGAGCCTCGCCTATGCGGTCGTGCTGGGCGCCATCGCGTGGTGGGGCATCCCGGTGTGGCCGGCACGGCCGCTCGAGCTGTTCTTGGCGAGCATGGTGCTGATCGCGCTGGGCTTCGGCCTGGGGCTCACGCTGATGGTGGCCTGCACCGACCGGCCGCGGCTGAGAACCGTGATCGGCCTGCTGTTCGTGCCGATCTACCTGCTGTCGGGGGTGATCTTCCAGCTGGACCGCGTGCCGCGCGAGTGGCTCGACTGGCTGCTGTTGAATCCCGTGCTGCATCTGATCGACCTGATGCGCCAGGGCTTCGCGGCCGGGTACCGGCCGCTGCCCGGCGCCGGCCTCGCCTACCCGACCGCCTTGGCGGTCGGCTTCAATGCGCTCGGGCTGTGCCTGTACCGCGTGTACCGCCGCCGGCTGATCGCGAGCACCTGAGGCCGGCCGTGATCGAGCTGCACGACGTCACCAAGTCCTACGCGACCCGCCAGGGGCGCCGCTACGTGTTCCGCGACCTGAACTTCCGGTTTCCCGACGGCGTCAGCATCGGCCTGATGGGCGGCAACGGCGCCGGCAAGTCGACGCTGATGCGCCTCATCGGTGGCATCGACACCCCCGACAGCGGCGAGATACGCACCGACAAGCGGATGTCCTGGCCGGTGGGCCTGTCCAGCGGCTTCCAGCGCGACCTGAGCGCGCGCGAGAACGTCGAGTTCGTCTGCCGCATCCACGGCGCCACCGGGCCGGCGATGCGCGAGAAGGTCGCCTACGTGCGCGCCTTCGCCGACATCGGCAGCTGGTTCGAGCTGCCGATGTCGACGTACTCCAAGGGCATGCGGGCGCGCGTGGCCTTCGGCCTCAGCATGGCCTTCGACTTCGACTACTACCTGATCGACGAAGCGATGGCCGTCGGCGACCCGCAGTTCAAGCGCAAGAGCCGCGAGGCCTTCGCGCAGCGCATGGACGGCGCGCACATGATCCTCGTGTCCCACAACGTGAACGAGATCCGCGAGTACTGCGACGTCATCGTGCTGCTCGAAGCCGGCAAGGCCACGCTGTACGACGACGTCGAGGCCGGCATCACCGCCTACGAAGGCACCGACGGCCCGGCGCTGCGCGGCCGCCGCCGCGAACGCCCCGATCCGGACGAACGGGCCGCGCGCCGCGAAGCGCGCGAGCAGCGCCGCGCCCTCCTCAGAACGCCGCCCGGCGACGACACCCCCGCCCCATGAAGCTGCTCCGATCCCTCACCCCGCGGCGCCTCGCCGTCGCCCTGGTGGCCGTGCCGATGGCGGCCGGCGCGGTCTATTTCGCGCTGGTCGCCGCCGACCGCTACGTCAGCGAGTCCACCGTCGCTGTGCGGCAGGCCAACCAGGATGCCGTCTCGTCGCTGCCCGGGGCCGCCGTGCTGCTCGGCGCGACGCTGTCGCCGTCGCGCGAGGACACCCTCTACGTCCAGGAGTACGTGCATTCGCTCGGTCTGCTGAACAAGCTCGACGAGCGGCTGAAGCTGCGCGAGCACTACCACGCGGCCGGCGCCGACCGGCTGTACGCGCTGGCCACCGACGCGCCGCAGGAAGACTTCCTGGAGTACTACCGCTCGCGCGTCGAGGTGGCCTTCGACGACGTGTCCTCGCTGCTGACGGTGCGCGTGCAGGGCTTCGAGCCGGCCTTCGCGCAGGCGCTCAACCGCGAGATCCTCGCCGAGAGCGAGCGCTTCGTGAATGCCTTCTCGCAGCAGATTGCCACCGAGCAGCTGCGCTTCGCCGAGACCGAGCTGCGCGGCGCCGCCCAGCGCGTCGAGGCGGCGCAGACCAAGCTGCTGGCCTTCCAGACCCGCCACCGGCTGCTCGACCCGACCGCACAGGCCCAGGCCAGCGGCGCACTGACGGCCGAGCTGCAGGCCCAGCTGACCCGGCTCGAGACCGAACTCGAGAGCCTGCGCAGCTACCTCAACGACGAGGCCTACCAGGTCAAGGCGCTGCAGGCGCAGATCAAGGCCACGCGCAGCCAGCTCGACGCCGAGCGCGACCGCGTCACCGCCGAGAGCAAGCAGGGCGAGCGCCTCAGCGCACTGGCCGTCGAGTTCCAGGCCCTGCAGCTGCAGAGCGAGTTCGCGCGCGACGCCTATAAGCTCGCGCTAACCGCCGTGGAGAACGCGCGCATCGAGGCCAACCGCAAGCTCAAGAGCCTGGTCGTCATCGAGCCGCCCTCGCTGCCGCAGACCGCCGAGTACCCGCGGCGCCTGTACAACCTGCTGACGCTGCTCGTCGCCAGCGTGCTCACCTACCTGATCGTGCGGCTGCTGGTCGCCACGATCCGCGAACACCAGGACTGATGCCATGAACGACGTCCGTCGCTCCTCCCCTGCCGCCCGGCTCGCCGCCGGCCTCGGCGCCGCCCTGCTGTGGCTGGCGGCGCTGCCGCCCGCCGCGATGGCCCAGTCGGCGATCGCCACCGACGCCTTCGGCGCCGGCCCACGCGGCCTGACCGAGCTGCCGCCGCGCCGCACCAGCCCCACCACCGCACCGACGACCACGACCGCCACCCCGGCCACACTGCCCACCGCTCCCGTGACGGCAGCCACGCCCGCCACGCCGGGCGCCCCAGGCCTGCCGCTGCCGCCCGACCCGGCGACGGCGACGACGCCGCTGATGTTCGGCTCGCAGATCTTCTCCGGCCGCTTCGGCGCCGAGACCTTCGGTGGCTTCAACGCCGACTACCAGGTCGCCACCGGCGACCGCATCAGCCTGCGCATGTGGGGCGCCTTCACCTACGACGCGGTGGCGGTGGTCGATGCCCAGGGCAACGTCTTCATCCCCAACGTCGGCCCGGTGGCGGTGCGCGGCGTGCGCAACGCCGAGCTGAACCGCCAGGTCGAGACCCAGGTCAAGAAGGTGTTCCGCGCCAACGTCGGCGTCTATGCGGCGCTCGAGGCGGCGCAGCCGGTGCGCGTCTACGTCACCGGCTTCGTGCGTGCGCCGGGCCTGTACGGCGGGCTGTCGTCGGACTCGGTGCTGCACTACCTCGACAAGGCCGGCGGCATCGACCCCGACCGCGGCAGCTACCTCGCGGTGGAGGTGTTGCGCGGCGGCAAGCCGCGCGGGACCGTGAACCTCTACGACTTCCTGCTGCAGGGCCGCATCGAGCCTTTCCAGCTCCAGGACGGCGACACCCTCGTCGCCGCGCCGCGCAAACACACGGTGAGCGTCAGCGGCGAGGTGCTGAACCCCTACGTGTTCGAGTTCGCCCAGCCGCGCATCCGCGCCTCCGAGCTGCTGGCGATGGCGCGGGCGCGGCCCAGCGCGACGCACCTGAGCGTGGTGCGCCGCGTCGGCGCCGAGCTGCGCAGCGAGTACCACGCGCTCTCCCGCCTCGACGACGTGGTGCTGGAAGACGGCGACGAGGTCAGCGTCACCGCCGACAAGTACCCGGGCACCATCCTCGTGCGCATCGACGGCGCCCACCTCGGCGAGCGCAGCCTGGTGCTGCCCTACGGCGCGCGCCTGCAGGAC
Source organism: uncultured Methylibium sp. (assembly GCA_964384225.1). GTDB lineage: Bacteria > Pseudomonadota > Gammaproteobacteria > Burkholderiales > Burkholderiaceae_C > Methylibium. The sequence continues at coordinate 15,208 of CAYLKR010000005.1, read as the reverse complement.
GCGCTGGCGCGGCTGAAGCCGGCGCCGCAGGCGCAGGTCGACGCGGCACAGCTGTTCCGCAAGTCGGTCGCGCTGCGCCAGAAGGAGCTGCTCGAGGCCTCGCTGCGCAGCCTCGAGACCTATGCGCTGACGGCCCGCAGCGCCACCAGCGAGGAGGCGGCGCTGCGCACGCGCGAGGGCGAGCAGATCCTCGAGTTCATCGAGCGCGCCCGCAAGGTCGAGCCGCGCGGCCAGGTCGTGCTGGCGCGCGGCGGTGCAGCCGGCGAGACCCTGCTCGAGGACGGCGACCTGATCGTCGTGCCCGAGCGCAGCAACTTGGTGCTGGTCAGCGGCGAGGTGCTGTTCCCGACAGCCGTCGTGCACGAGCCGAGCGCCCGCTTCGACGATTACGTCGCGCGCGCCGGCGGCTACACCCAGGGCGCCGACCGCGCGCGGCCGATGGTGCTGCGCCAGGACGGCAGCGTCGGCGAACCGGGCAGCACGGCGCTGCAGCCCGGCGACCAGCTGCTGGTGCTGCCGAAGATCGAGACCAAGAACATCGAGGTCACACGCGGCATCACGCAGATCCTGTTCCAGATCGCCGTCGCCGTGCGGGCCCTGTCGGGGCTGTGAGCCGAGGCATCGCCAGCCCGGTCCCGGTCGCGGGCAGCCCGGGCCGCCTGAGATGGCCCGAGCAGCTTGCGCCCGGGTGGTATCTGCTGCGGATCACCTGCGCACTGCCCAAGCGCAGCGGCCGCGCGACGGTGTGGGTGATTCCGTCCGGCTCCGAGGCGCCGACACCGTCCGCACGGATGCCGCTTCGCGACGGGCGCCCAGCCATGCGACTACTACACGTCCCGCAGGACTCGATGCTGGAGTTCCAGCCGGGGGTACCGGACGCCGCGATCCGCAGGTTCCGGCTCTGGCGCGTCCCGCTCGCGGTGGGTCGCTACCTGGTGCAGCGCCGACTTCGGCTGCGCCACCCCGGTTACGCAGACCAATCCCACGCCCAACTGTTGCGGCGTCCCTTCGACGCCCTGTGGCAGGACTACAACCGGTTGTTCGATGAACCGGGATCGGCTCGCCTGCGGCACGACGAATGGATTGCTAGGCACGAGTTGTCCACGCGCATCGCGCCCGCCGCACAGGCGACGGCGCTGCGGTCCTGGCCGCGCGCATTGCGCGTGCTCTGCTTGCTGCCGTCCGACCCGGATGCCGAGCGGGATGCTTACGCTCGCGCCGTCACGCAGCAGAGCCTGTCGAGGCAGGGCTACCCGCATTGGGACATGCTGGCCCTCCCCTCGGACGCCACGCCGCGGGCCGCCAACCTGTCGACGACCCTGCTGGACGGCTACGACGCGGTGACCTTGCTGCGCCCGGGAGACCAACTGCGGGACGATGCGTTGTACCTGGCGGCTGACGCGCTTCGTAATGAACCGTCGGTGCACGTTGTCTACAGCGACCACGACCGGATCGACGGCGGGGGCCTGCGGCGCGACCCCTGCTTCAAACCTGGCTTTTCGCGCGACCTGCTATATGCGCGTAACCTGATCGCCCCCTTCGCGCTGATGCGCGCAGAAGCCTTGCGCGCGGCCGGCGGGCCCGGTGCGGCGTGGACGTATGGAGCGGCCAGTGCGCACGCGTTGACCTACGTGGCGATCCTGCACCTGCTTGAGCGATTGCCGGACGCGGCGGTGCGGCGCCTGCCGCACATCCTCTGCCATATCCCGGTCGAGCCGGTCTCAGGCACGCCGCCGGAGCTGGACGATGCCGTCGCACTCGCCGCCGTCGCAGCGCACCTGCGGCCGCGCGGCGCGGAGGTGCAGGCGCTGGCGCCCGGGCTACGCCGCGTGCGCTGGCCTCGACCAGCGCCGCCGCCGCTGGTCAGCCTGATCGTGCCGACCCGTAACGGTCTAAACGTCCTGCGGACCTGCGTCGAATCGATAGAGCAGCGGACCCGCTACCGGCCCTACGAGCTGATCGTGGTCGACAACCAGTCCGACGATCCGGCGACGCTGGACTACCTGGGTCGACTAGCCGCCGAGGGCCGTGCCCGCGTGCTAGTGCACGACGCACCTTTCAACTACTCGGCCATCAACAACGCCGCAGTGTGCGCTGCGCGCGGCGACATCATCGGACTGATCAACAACGACATCGAGGTGATATCGCCTGACTGGCTCGACGAGATGGTCGGTCACGCGGTGCGGCCCGACATCGGTTGCGTCGGTGCCAAGCTTTACTTTCCTGACGACACGATCCAGCACGCTGGCGTGGTGCTCGGGGTCGGCGGGGTCGCAGGGCATGCTCACAAGTACCTTCCCCGGCACGCCGCCGGCTATCTCGATCTGCTGCGGTTGGTACACAACGTTAGTGCGGTCACCGGCGCCGCGCTGGTGATGCGCAAGTCCGTGTTCGAGGAGGTCGGCGGCCTCGACGAGGCCCAACTGCAGATCGCCTACAACGACGTCGACCTGTGCCTGCGCGTCATGCAGGCGGGCTATTGCAACCTGTGGACGCCCCATGCCGAGCTCTACCACCACGAGAGTAAGACCCGCGGTGCCGAGGACACGCCTCAGAAGCTGGCGCGCTGGCGGGCCGAACGCGAGGTGATGAAGACGCGCTGGCCGGCCTGGATCGCCGATGATCCGTTTTACAGTCCCCATCTTTCCCGCACCCGAGAGGATCTCTCGGTCGATGCGCTACCCAGCTGACGCTCAACGAGACTGATACATGCGGATCCTGATCGCGGGACTGGCCAAGACCGGCACGACCGCCCTGCTCTACCTCCTCAAGAACAGCCTGCCCTCGGTCGACGAGGTGCTGTTCGAACCCAAGACCTGCGACGCCGACTGGCTGGCGGGCCACCCGAATGCGCTGGCCAAGGTCATCTTGGACAAGCAACTCCGCGTCGCCGACTTCATGGCGTTCGAACGCAAGATCACCATCGTGCGGGACCCGCGAGACCGGCTGATCAGCGCACTGCTGTACGGGCAGTTCCACGCCAACTACCTGTTCGACGACGACAAGGTGGCTCTGGTACGGCAGTGCCTGGAACGCAAGGAGCAGGACCCGGCGGCGGTGTCGCTGACCGAGATCCTCCAGCTCCTGCGCCGCGTGTCGGGCGCCCCGGCGATCGCGAACCATCGCCACCTCGCACGCCTGGCAGCGCACCTCGAGGTGTTCGACAGCTATTGCGCCGCCACGCCCGATGCGCTGCTCTACCGCTACGAGGACCTGGTCGCCCACGACTACCGCCCGATCGAGCAGCACCTCGGCATCCGACTGGCCGGGGCGCCGGTGGTGCCTGAGCATCTCAGGCGGGTGGAGCGGACGAAGGACGCCGGCGGCTGGCGCCACTGGTTCACCGCCGCCGATGTCGAGGCCTTCCGGCCCGTGCTGGGCGCCTGGATGGACAAGCATGGCTATGACAGCGCGGACTGGCGACTCAGCGACACGCCGCGTATCGATCCGGAGCACTGCTCGCGCTACTTCGAACGCCTGGTGACGGAGTCCAAGGCGAAGACGCTGCGCAACGGGCCGCCGCCTGCCACCGCCCCGAAGCCGGCACGCCGCGCTGCCGCGACCCCGCGCGCTGCGGCCGCCCTGCCGCAGCGTCGCGCGATGCCGCCTGCCGCACCCACGGACGGCGCACCGCCTTCCGGCGACGCCGCTCGGCCGGCACGCAACATGGGCGCGGTCGCGCGCGCGGTCACCGATTCCGTCTCGGGCTGGGCGGTGGGTGGCGATACCTCGCAGCCGGTGTCGGTGACGCTGCTCGTCAATGGCCAACCGGTCGCGCAGGCGATCGCCAACCTGCCCCGTCCGGCGCTGCGAGCGCGCGGCATGCATCCGAGTGGACGCTGCGGCTTCAACTTCCGCCTCGCTGGCGCACAGCAACTGCGGCCCGGCGACCAAGTCATCGTCGTCCCGCAAGGGCCGCCGTTTCGGCTTCGCAATTCGCCGTGCACGGTCGCGGACGCCGCCGCCGATACCCCGGCCGGTGCCTGACAAAACCGCCCGGCCCGGAGCCTGACGATGCATGAAGTCGTGCTGCACGCAGGAATGCACAAGACCGGCTCGACGTCGATCCAGAAGAGTCTGGCCGGCCACGAGACCGCGTCATTCCGCTACTTCCGCAACCCGCTGGGCTTTTCCAACCACTCTACCTACTTCTTCTCGCTGATGGGGTCGATGGGCTCGGACCGCCAGGGCGGCGGCGGACGCGGCCGGCATGTCTCGCGGCTCAGCACGCGCATGACCGACGGCGCGACTGCCGAAAGGGCGCTGGACGAGGCGATGGCTACGATCGGCTCGCGGCGGCTGGTGCTGTCCGGCGAAGGCGCGATGCTGATGGCGCCCGACGAGCTCGCCGGCCTCCGGGACCACCTGCGCGCCCGCGGCGGCGACCCGGTCGTCTATGCCTACGTGCGCCCTCCGGTGGGCTACGCGACCAGCCTGTTCCAGCAGCAGCTGAAGAACGCCAATGCGCCGCAGTTCAACATGGACGCGCGCTTCTGCAACTATCGCGAGCGCTTCGGTAAGTTCGACCGCGTATTCGGACGCGACCGCGTCCGGCTTCGCCGGTTCGACCCGGCCTCGTTCGCCGAGCGCTGCGTGGTGCGGGACTTCTGCGGTTGGACCGGCCTGGACTTCGACGGCGAGGTGATCCGCGCGAACGAGTCGCTCAACGTCGAAGTGGTGCGCCTGCTGTTCGTGCACCATCGCATGGCGGCACGCGGGCTGGTGCCCCAGCCCACGACCCTGGAGATGCGCTACGTCGTCCGCCAGCTGGCGCCGATCGAGGGCGGGCGGCTGCGCTTCGCGCCGTCGCTGATGCGACCCTACGTCGCCGCCCGCGCCGACGACATTGCATGGATCGAGGAGCGCATGGGGACACCCCTGACGGAATCCCTGGGCGAGGACCGACCCGACGACATCCAGCGCGAAGAGGACTTGTGGCGCGTTCCGGCCGCCACGGTCGACCGCTTGCGCGAGGTCGTCGGTGCGGCGGCACCCGCCGGGACCGATGGCAACAGCCCGGAGACGATCGCCCGGCTCATCGACACGCTGCGCCCGCCGCCGGAACCGGACGGCTTGGCGGGCTTACCGCGTCGCATGCGACGCTACCTGACGGCACGGCTGCGGGGCCAGTGAGGCCGACTGTCGTGCCCTCGGACCCTGCGATACGCTCGGCGCGTCCGTTTTGCTGGAGCCGATGATGCGCGATACGCCGACGGCCGAACCGTCCGCCTTCGTCCGCTACCGCAGCCTGCGCCGTGGAGCAGGGCGGCAGCGCGGCGAAGCGCGCCAGGCGGCCATCCGCCAGACCCAGCGCGACCGTCGGGCCGCGATGGAGGCGGCCGCCCACACCCAGCTCGACGCCTGGTTTGCAGCACAGGACGACAGCGAAGAACTGTTGTGGTTCTGGTTCAATCATTTCAACGTGTACTGGCGCAAGGACGCCGTCGGCGTGTTGCTGGGCGACTACTTGGAGCGCGCCCTGCGCCCCAACCTCCAGGGGCGATTCCGCGACCTGCTCGGCGCCGTCGCCCTGCATCCGGCGATGCTGGTCTACCTGGACAACGAGCGCAACGCGGCCGGCCGGATCAACGAGAACCAGGCGCGCGAACTCCTCGAGTTGCACACGCTCGGCGTCCAGGGCGGCTACAGCCAGCGCGACGTGCAAGAGCTCGCGCGGGTGATGACGGGCTTCGGCGTCATCGCCGAAAGCGGCCGCGTGCCAGCGGGTGCGCGCCGCGACGGCGATTTCGTGTTCGACCCGCAACGCCACGACGACGGCCGCAAGCAGGTGCTGGGCCTCGACCTGGCGTCGACGGGGCCCGAGGAGTTCGGCGCGGTCCTCGACCTGCTCGCGGTGCATCCGTCGACCGCCCGGCACGTGTCGGAGCGGCTCGCACTGTTCCTGCTCGGCGATGCCGCGCGGGCGTCGACCGTCGATGCGGCCGTCAATACATGGACCCGCACCCAAGGCGACCTCGCGGCCGTCGTCCGGCAACTGCGCACGCCGGCCGACGGCGCCGCGCCGACGGCACCGACCTTCAAGGACCCGCGCCGCTGGGTCCTGACGTCCTTGCGCCTGCTCGGCGGCGGCGCGGTGCCGGGGGACTCGACCCTGGCATTGCGGTGGCTGGTCGCCCTCGGCCAGCCGATGTTCGGTTGCCGCACCCCCGATGGCTATGCGCTGCGCGGCACGGACTGGCTGGGCGCCGGTGCGCTCGCCCAACGCTTCGAGGTGGCGCGCGAGATCGTCGCGGCACTGCCGCTGCTGTTCGATCCGGTGCCGGACCCGGCCGACACGGCCGCGCGCGCGGCCGCGCGGCCGCCCTTCGCGAACGCAGGTCCCGGCAGCCGGCGGGCCTGGGCGCAGGCGGCGTCGCCCGGCGACCGGCTGGCGCTGATGTTGTCGAGCCCCGAGTTCATGCACTGGAGCGCTGCATGACAGCGCATCGCTCGTCCATCACGCGACGCGACTGGCTCCAGGCCTCGGCCGGTCTGGCCCTGGCCAGCGGCCACTGGACGCTCTGGGCGGCGCCGACGCCGGCACGGCCACGCCTGCTGGTCGTCTTCCTGCGCGGGGCCTACGACTCGCTGAGCGCCCTGGTACCCTATGCCGAACCGCTGTACCACGAGCTGCGGCCGACGCTGGCGCTCGCACGACCGACGGCCGACGCGTCGGCGGGCAGCGCGGCGGTCGCGCTGGACACCCGGTGGGGGATGCATCCGCTGCTGGAAGATGCGGTCGCGCCGCTCTGGGGTGCCGGGCAGCTGGCCTTCGTGCCGTTCGCCGGCACGGAATTCGTGTCGCGCAGCCACTTCCAGGCGCAGGACTGGGTCGAGTTCGGCCAACCCGCCAGCGGCCACCCCGACGGAACGACCGGCTTCCTCAACCGCCTGCTGGTCGAGCTGAAGGGCCCCCCGCAGCGACCTGCCGCCATTGCCCTGACCCAGACGCTGCCGCCCGTCCTGCGCGGCCCCCGGCCGGTCGTCAACTCGCCACTCACGCTGCGCCGCACCGGCCGCAGCGACGCGAGCTACGAGCAGCTGCTCATGCAGATGTACGGCGAGCATGCCTATGCGCCGCTCGTCCGCGACGGCCTCGGCCTGCGCCGCGAGATCGCGGCCGAGCTCCGCGAGGAGATGCAGGCCGCCTCCCGCGACGCGGTACCGGTGAGCGGATTTGCGCTGGAGGCCGCGCGCCTGGGACGGCTGCTGCGCGATCACCCCGAGTATTCGACCGGCTTCGTCGACATCGGCGGCTGGGACACGCATGCCGCCCAGGGCGGCGCGCACGGGGCGCTGGCCAACCGCTTGCACGCCCTGGGCAGCGGGCTCGCGGCTCTGTCCGACGCGCTGGGCGCCCCCGAATGGCAGCGCACGGTCGTCGTCGTCCTGTCGGAGTTCGGCCGGACCTTCCGCGAGAACGGCAGCGGCGGCACCGACCACGGCCATGGCACCGCCATGTGGATACTGGGAGGCGCCGTGCGCGGCGGCGCGATCCGCGGCGAGCAGACCGGCCTGCGCGCAGCCGATCTGCACCAGGACCGGGATCTGCCGGTGCTCAACGAGTACCGCGCGAGCCTGGGCGGCCTGTTCGGCCGCATGTTCGGCCTGTCCCCCGAAGCCCTGGGTCGCGTGTTCCCGGGCGCCCGCCCCAACGACCTCGGTCTGCTGTAGCCGCCGGTGGCCGACCGCGGAACGCCGCCGACTGCGCGTATGTCATCATTTTCGCTCTGCCTCGCGCCGGGCCTCGCCGACGACCGCGCGCCTCACGAACGAGCCGATCCCTCCGCAGGCGTCCGAGACCCCGCCCCGCCCTGTCCGCCCCTGATCTCCTACGCACCGACCCAACCGCCTGCCGCACGATGAGCGCCCCCCCCTACCAGATCACTGTCGTCACGCCGTGCTTCAACTCGGCCGAATATCTCGAACAGACCATCCTGTCGGTCGCGCGGCAGACGGGCGTCAGCGTCGAGCACATCGTGATCGACGATGCCAGCACCGACGACAGCGTTGCCGTCCTCGAGCGTCTGGCCGCGCAGTGCCCGAATCTGCGGGTGATCAAGCTGGACCAGAACATCGGACAGGCGCGCGCGCGCAACCATGGCCTGGACCGGGCGAGCGGCGATTACATCGCCTTCCTGGACAGCGACGACCACTACGTCGCCGACGACGCGCTGGCCCGGTGGCATGCGGCGGCAGCCAACGGCGCGGACATGGTGCGCGCCGACTACCTGCGGTTCAAGGACGGCGACGCGGAGCTGGCCCCGGCGACCAATTCCTTCGACGGCGTGCGCAAGGACGGTGTCGACATCGAGACCTATCCCGAGCTTGTCAACAACACTTCTTGCTGGCTGTTCCTGTACCGCCGGGAGTTTCTCGACCGCCACAACGTTCGATTTTCCGAGCGCCTCAAGCAGCGCGAGGATCGGCCGTTCTTCCTGCTGGCGCTGCTGCACGCGCGCGTCGTGAACCTGATCCCGGATAGGCTGATCGCCTACCGGATCCGGCCGGACTCGACCATGCGCCGCGTGACGTGGGAGCAGCTCGGCCTGTTCGCGATCCATCTGCGGCTCGTGTCCGAGTACATGACCGGACTCGCAGCGAGCGATGCGCGCCGGGCGTTCCGCCGCGCCAACCTGCTCTACTGCGTCCAGAACCTGATCGACTACTGGGGCGTGCTGCTGCGCGCACCCGATGCGCTGCAGCACCCGGAGGCGATCGCCCTATACGAGGCCGCGCGCCTGCTGCACTGGGACATCGACGACCTCGGCGCCGACCGCGTCCTCACTGCCGGCAGCGCGACGTCGGAAGATGCGCGCGAGAAGGCGGTGGTCGCCCACGTCATCCTGCGCGCCGGCGACGGCGCGGCATTCGGCGAACTGCTGCGCACTGGCCGGCTGCCGCTGGCCTGCCTGCAGCGGCTGGCGCTGGGGTATCTGGGCGACGGCGGCGCTGCCGCCGACCGGCGCGCGCTCGACACGCTGTACGAATTCGCCCGGCGGCATCCGCCGCTGCCCGAATCGTTTGCCGTGTCCGATGACGCGACCGACCTGCCGCCCATCGTCCTGCATTGCGGGACCACCAAGACCGGCTCGTCGTCGCTGCAGACCTTCTTCGAGCAGAACCGCTTCGAGCTGCTACAGCGTTACGGGGTCTACTACCCGTACACCGGCCTGGAGCGCGGATCCGGGTCGCGCGAGCACCGCACCTCCGGTCACGCCGGGCTCGTCCAGAGCTTGATGAACAAGCGCAAGGATGCGCTGCTCACCTTGCGTCGCGAGCTTCATTCGCTCGACAAGCTCCCGCGCGTCGTCTTCCTGTCGGCCGAGAACATCCTGTCCGATCGCTTCTGGCAAGGTGGCGAGTGCGCGCGGCTGCTCGCTGCCATGCTCGAAGGGCACAGCGTCAAGATCGTGGCCTACCTGCGGCGCCAGGAAGACTGGCTCGAGTCGATGTACGTCGAGTCCGTCACCAGCCCCGGCATCCGCCTCGTCAGTTCGCCGATGGACTACGCCGCCGCGCAGCGCCAGGCCGGGCTCCTGGATCCGGTCGCGGTCGATGCCGCCCTGCGCAGCGCCTTCCCGCCCGAGGCCATCATCTACCGCTCCTACGAACTCGCGCGTGCGGCTGGCGACACCATCGACGACTTCCTGCCCCTGGTCGGCATCGAGGATCGGGCCCCCGGCGTCCCGCGGCCGAGCGGACGCGTGCGCAACGAGTCGACCCCGAAGCTGGCCGCCCTGCTGATCCGCGAGCTCAACCGCATCTCGATGGAGCGCGCCAACGTCGTCGAAGCCAACGCCGCCATCACGGCGGCCACGACCGCCTGGGAACAGCAGTGCGAGAACCGCCCCGCCTACGGCTTCTACAGCGAAGGCGACCGCCGCGCGATCGCGTCCATCTACGACCTCGGCAACCGCGCCTTCTACCTGCAGTACTTCGGCCAGGTCCCCGATTTCGTGCCGCGGCCCGACCTGGTGCCCGTCCTGGAGCAAGGCATGCTGCCGGTCCAACTGGTCGGCACGCTGATGGATGCACTGACCCGCTCGTCGCGCGGTGCCGGCGGAGCCAAGGGTGCCGGCAAGGGCAAGGCTGCCAAGGCCGGGCGCCTCAACGGCAAGGCGGCCTTGCCGGTGATCAGCGCCATCGCGCCGGAACTGCCGAGCTACCTCGCCGACGGCAGCCTGTGGGCCTATTCGCGGCGTCCGCTGACGCGACTGCTCATGCGCTTCGACCCCGCGCTGCGGGCGCTCCTCAGGACGGCCCACATGCTCGACGCGAGCCGCCGCTTCGACCGCGAGCACTACCTGTCGCAGGCCCCCGACGCCAAGGACTACCCCGGCGGGCCGATCGTCCACTACCTTCGCTTCGGCCGGCAGCGCGGCCTGAACCCGGCGAAGGGGTTCAGCGGCGCGAGCTACCTGCTGCACAACCCCGATGTCGCCGACTCGGGCATCGACCCCTTCCTTCACTTCCTGAAGCATGGCGAGCGCGAAGGCCGAACCGTGCAGTGATGCGCGGGGGGCCGCGAACGCGCCCGTCGATGTCATCGTCCGTGCCCACGACCGGGCGGCCGAGGGCCTGCTGGCCCGCGCCCTCTCGTCGGTGTGGTACCAGCAAACGGCGTCGGACATCACGGTGCTGCTGGTCACGAGCAATTTCGACACGCCGATCGACTGGGCGTGGGTGCGTGCCCGCGCCATGCAGCCCCTGCAGCGCTGGCCGGGGGCTGGCGAGCGCCGCCTAGAGCACCATGACATCCGCCACGACGGCGACAGCCGGGTGGCGCTGCTCGCGCTCGGGCTGCGGCTGAGCCACAGCCCGAGGCTGATGTGCCTCGACTACGACGACGTTCTGCGCGGCCAGGCCGTCGACCGGCTCGCCGCGGCGCTGACTGCGCCGGACGTGGAGGTCGCGGTCGGCCCCACCGACCTGGTCATGCAGCGGAGCGACGGCCGGGACGAGCAGCGCATCGTGCTGCCCTACTCGACCACTCGCCCGACGCGGCTCGGCCTGCTGTCGCACAACTCCGCGCCGCTGCACTCGCTGATGTTCCGCAACGGACCGTGGGCCACCGACCCACGCTTCCCGAGCGCCCTGGGCATGTACGAGGACTACTGGATCCTCCTGCAGGCGCTGTCGCGCGGCTCGCTCGGCGTCGCGGAGGGCAGCGAGGCCGTGGCCGAATACTGGATCGGGACGTCGCACGAGTCGCAGTGGCACAAGTACGCGGACGTGCGCCGTGACAGCGAGAACTGCATCCAGGAACTGCGACGATCGCTCAGGCTGTCGATCGGCATGCAGGAATTGATGGACAACAGGCAGGCGGAGAGTGCGCGTATCCGCGCCGACAGGGCCATGTTGGCCGCCCTTCCCTGCGAATCAAATGCGCCGGATGCGATCATCGATGCCGTTATCGCGCTCGATCATGGCAGCTACGTGGTCGGCTGGGCCTGCGATCGGCGCGACGGCGGTCGCCCTGTCGACGCTGCCTTCGCTATCGATGCCGCCGGCACGCCGTGGCTCATCACGACCTGGTTTGAACGCCCGGACGTCTCGCGAGCGCTGGGCATCGGCCCAGGACCGTGGGGATACTGCGCGCTCGTGCCCACGGGCGTCGAGCGAGTCGTGCTGATCGTGCGCGGCCTGCGGCACGACCTGACGCCATGCATGCAGTCCTGAGCATGTTCACCGGAATTGCGCAGAACCCTTTCCGTACGGTGCATTGACTTCATGTCGGTCAACGGAGGACTCATGAGCTATCAGCGAACTGCTGCCCGTTTGGGCCGTCAAGTGTTTGGCGCGTTGCTGGCCGCCTTCCTAGTGTGCGCCCTGGCCGTTTCGCATGCCTCGGAGAAAAAGGGGATCGGCTTGGGCAACCGCAACGATCCCAGCCGGATAGAAGCGCTCAACGTGTCCTGGTACTACAACTGGAGCCCCTATCCCACGAAGGGTGCCCCGGCGAACAAGTTCGTCCCGATGGTGTGGGGTGGCAGCCGGCTCGACGAGCACGTGAAGGCCGTCCAGCGTTCAGGCAAGCCACCCATCGTGCTGCTGATCAACGAGCCCGACAACGTCAACCAGGCTAATATGTCCGTCGACGAGGTGGCCCGCATCTGGCCGACCCTGGCGGCGCTCGGCGACAAGGTGAGCAGCCCGACGCCGGCCGGCAGTCTGGGACCGTGGCTCGAGCGCTTCGACAAGATCGGCCGCGCGCGCAACCTGAAGTACGACTTCATCGCGATCCACCTCTACACTGCGCCCGATCCAAAACGCCTGCTCGATCGTCTGGACGAGGTCTATGCGCGCTACAAGATGCCGATCTGGATCACCGAATTCGCCGTGGCCGACCACAAGGCCGACGAGAGCAACCCGAATCGCTACACCGAGGAGGAAACGCTGGCTTTCATGAAAGCCGTGCTGCCTGAGCTCGAGCGGCGCAGCTTCGTTCAGCGCTACGCTTGGTTCGGCGCCGGCGAGGGCGGCAAGGAGCAGGTCAAGACCTCTCGCCTGTTCAACAAGGATGGCTCGATGACGCCGCTCGGGAAGTTCTACGCCTCGTTCGGCAGCACCAAGCACTAGGGGTCGAGCGGCCGATGATCAAGCCCCTGCTGCCGGAAGACGTGCTCGCGCTGGTGGCCGATGTGCCGCCAGACGACCAGAACCTGTACCCCGTGCTCGCGCGGCGTCTGCTGCGGCTGCGCCTGCGTGCCGGGACCGGCAACCGCGTGCTGTGCACCGATCCGAAGGTGGACTTCACGGACGTCACCGTGGCCTTCACGGACGGCGCGTTCGACAGCACCGTCGTCATCGGCCCCGGCACGACCGGCCCGCTGAAGATCATCGTCAGCGGGCGCTCGTCGGTGATCTACGTCGGCAACGAGTGCAAGCTGCGCGACCTGGAAATCCGTTCGGTACAGAACGAGGACCTGGTGGTGGTCGGCAACCAGGTCACCACCACCTCGACCAACCGTTGGATCTCTGGCCGCGGCGCGCGCACCCTGCGCCCACGGCTGATCGTGGGCGACGACTGCATGTTTTCGTACGGCGTTACGATCCGCAATTCGGACGGCCACCCGGTTTATGACGCGCTCAGCGACACCGCGATCAACGAGCCTGATGCCGACGTAGTCCTGGAACCGCATGTCTGGATCGGCCAGGACGCGATGATCCTGAAGGGCGCGCGCCTGGGCGCCTGCGCGGTCGTCGCCAGCGGGAGTATGGTCACCGGATCGGTCCCACGGGCCTGCGTCGTGGGCGGCGTCCCTGCCCGGGCGCTAAGGACGGCGCCGGTGTACTGGGCTCGCAACTCGACCGAAGCGGCGCGGCTCGAGGCGCGCCGCTACTACGACCACTACTGCGCGACACCCGCCGAGCCGGCCAGCGCGGATGACCAGCCCCCTACTCTCCAGGTCTGACGAGGCCGGCGCCGCTCAGTCGCCCAGTTGCCGTCGCTTCGCGACGACCCTCAAGTGCAGCCACGACTGCTGGGCCTGCGCCATCAGGCTACCAGCCGCAGCGAGATCGTCGGTCTCCTCGATCCAGCGAGCGGCCTGGTCGATCTGGTCGGCCAGCGTCCACGCCGCGTGCTCGGCCGACAGTCGCTCCAGGCGGTGCTGCCCGTCGATCCAGCGCTGGGCTTCGGTCAATTCGGCCGCCGACAGCGACTGCCGCATCTCGTCCGAGATCTGCGGATTCGCCCTCGACATGCGGGCGACGATTTCACCCTTGGCCTTCTGGGTCTCGGGGTCGTAGGTCGTCCGGATCACCTGGACAACGTTGTTGCGGACTCTGAAATGCATGATCATCTCCTCTCGGCAGGCGCGGAACGCGCCGCCCGGATCGCCGCCCGTCGGGCCGCGAGGTGTTGATCATAGCGGGCAATATATTGCCTATACTCTGATAAGGTCGAAGGTTCACACGACCGACAGCAGCTTGATCGCCACCAGCCCCAGCACCACCGCGATCGCCCGCTGCACCCAGGCGCCGGGCATGCGCGTGCTGAGCAGCGAGCCGACGATCACGCCGGGGATGGAGCCGAGCAGCAGGTTGCCGAGCAGCACCCAGTCCACGTTGCCGAGCCACAGGTGGCCCAGGCCGGCGATCAGCGCCAGCGGGATCGCGTGCGCCAGGTCGGTGCCGACCAGCAGCTTGGGCGTCAGCCGCAGCGGGTAGAGGTAGACCAGCATCACCGTGCCGAGCGCACCGGCACCGATGGAGGTGAGCGTGACGAACACGCCGATCACCGCACCGCCCAGCACCGTCAGGGCCGGCTGCACATGCTTGAACTGCTCGGGCGTGCCGGTGCGCCAGCGCCGGCCGAAGGCATGCAGCTGCTCCTTGAAGAGCATGCCTGCCGCCGTCACCAGCAGCGCCACCGCCACCGCCGAGATCAGCAGGCCGCCGTCGATGCGCCCGGCGCCGGCCCAGTGCATCCAGCCCAGCGTCAGCGCCGCCGCCGGCAGGCTGCCGTAGGCCAGCCGACGCACGATGCGCCAGTCCACCGAGCCATGCTGGTGGTGCACGCCGACGCCGGCCATCTTGGTGATCGACGCGAACAGCAGGTCGGTGCCGATCGCGGTGTGCGGCGCCACGCCGAAGATCAGCACCAGGATCGGCGTCATCAGCGCGCCGCCGCCCACGCCGGTGAACCCGACGACGATGCCGACCAGCAAGCCGGCGACCGAGGTGACGAGGTCCATGTTCAGGCGCGGCCGCTGGCGACGAAGTGCGGGTTCTCGAACCCGGGCTTGCCGTAGCGCATCGGCGCGCCGTCGAGCGTCGTCACGCCCCCGCCGGCCGCCGCGAGCACCGCGTGGCCGGCGGCGATGTCCCATTCCATCGTGCGGCCGAGCCGCGGGTACAGGTCCGCCTCGCCGGCAGCCACCAGGCAGAACTTCAGCGACGAACCCGCCGCACTCAGCGCCGCGACCTTGCGCCCGCCCAGGAAGGCGTCGAGCGCCGCCGCATCGCCGTGCGAGCGGCTGCCGACCACCGTCAGGCCCTCGGCCGGGACCTCGCGCACCGCGATCGCGCGGCGCCCGGCGGCGTCTTCAACTTCGGCGCCGGCGCCGACCGCGCCGCTGAACAGCCGCCCGAGCGCCGGCGCCAGGACGACGCCGAGCACCGGCGCGCCGTCACGCACCAGGGCGATGTTGACCGTGAACTCGCCGTTGCGCGAGATGAACTCCTTGGTGCCGTCGAGCGG
>CAYLKR010000004.1:18563-32428 GCA_964384225.1 uncultured Methylibium sp. | reverse complement strand
TCGTCGCGCTGAGCCTGGGCGTGAGCTGGCGCAGCACCGAGCCGGCCGGCATCGAGGCCGAGCTCTGGGCCGCGGTGCCGCAGGCCGCCGCGCCGCGTGCCGTCGAGCCCGAGCCGCGGCCCGAGCCGCCGCCCAAGCCGGCGCCACGCGCCGAGCCACCGCCCCCGCCGCCGGTGGACCGCGACGCCGAGATCGCCCGCGAGCGGCGCGAGGCCGAGAAGGCGCGGCTCGAACGCCAGCGCGAGGAGGAAGAGAAGCGCGAGAAGCTCGAAAAGCAGCGCCTCGCCGACGAACGCGAGGCGAAGAAGCGCGAGGAGGAGAAGCGCCGCAAGGAGGAGGCCGCGCGCCAGGCGCGGCTCGAAGCGCAGCGCGAGGAGAACCTCAAGCGCATCATGGGCGAAGCGGGTGCGACCGGCGCGCCGGGCAGCACCGGCACCGCCGCGCAGAGCGCCGGGCCTTCTGCCAGCTACGCCGGTCGCATCAAGGCGCGCATCAAGCCCAACATCGTGTTCACCGACGAGGTCAGCGGCAACCCGCTGGCCAGCGTCGAGGTGCGCGTCGCGCCCGACGGCCGCATCATCGGCCGCCGGCTCACGCAGTCCAGCGGCGTCGCGGCCTGGGACGAGGCGGTGCTGCGCGCGATCGACAAGACCGAGATCCTGCCGCGCGACACCGACGGCCGCGTGCCGCCGTCGATGGTGATCGACTTCCGGCCGCGCGACCTCTAGGGCCTCACCGCCCGCGGCCACCACAGCGCATCGACGGACCAGCGGCCCGGCCCCCACAGGGCCAGCGCGGCCAGCAGGCTGCCCCAGAGCACATGCTCCTGGAAGGCGGCCGGCGCGATCTCCGCGAGGCTCAGCACGGCGACCACGTTGACCACCGTCAGCCCGAGCGCGCCGAAACGCCCGAAGAGGCCCAGCACCAGCAACACCGGCAGCAGCAGTTCGCCGGCCGTGCCCATCACCGCGGCGACGTTCGGCGGCAGCAGCGGCACCGCGTACTCCTCCTGGAACAGCAGCAGCGTCGTCTCCCAGTCGGCGATCTTGGTCAGCCCGGAGCGGAAGAAGGCCGCGCCGACGTAGACGCGCGCGGCGAGCTGGGCCGCCGGCTGCAGCGCATCCAGCACGCGGGTGGCCACGCGGCACAGCGCCAGGCCTTGGTCGATCGGGGTCGTCATCTCGGTCTCTCCGCGACCGGCCGGCGCTCGGCGCGCCACAGCCAGCCTTGTTGCAGGGCCTGGACGAGCCAGGCGTCGAAGGCGAAATCGGCACCGGCCGCCTGCAGCGCATCGGCCAGCGTGGCGCCGCGCTGCAGCGCGTCCATCCAGGCGAAGGTCGGTGCGTCGAGCGCGGTGACGCGCGCGCGCCAGCCGTCGCGGGCGACGACGACGCGCTCGCCGCGGCCTGCCGCGATGGCCTCGCGGGCTGCCGCCAGCCCCTCGTCGCCGGCACGGACGTGGTGGGCGGCATGCAGCGTCGCGATCGGCCAAGCGCTCGCGAGCACGCTCACGCCGGGGCGCAGCCGCAGCTGCAGCGCGGCCGGGTCCTCGGTGGCCAGCAGCGCGAGCGTGTCGCGCTCGGTGGCCGCATCGGCCGCGGCTTCGCAGGCCGCGACCAGCGCGTCGAGGCGTGCACAGTCGGCCAGCCAGGGCCAGGGGTCGAGGTCGCGCTCGACCTCGATGAAGGCCGGGAGCGCGCCGCCCCATTGCGCGAGGTCGCCGCGATCGGGCGGCGCGGCGCACCAAAGCGCACGCGCCAGCGCCGCGAAGTCCTCGGCGCCGAGCATCGCGGCCACCGTGGGGTGCGACGCGGCCAGCGCCCGCTCGGCGGTCGCCGCGGCGTTGGCGCGATAGGCGCCGAGGCCGCGCTGCGCACGCTCGCCGCATTCGCGCAGCCCGGCCGGCGGCGGCGCGTCGCGCACCAGCAGCGCCGCGAGCAGTGCGCGCTGGCGCTCGGCTTCGATCGCGTGGCTCATGACGACACCCCGACCGCCGGGTGCGGCGGCCACCCTGCCGAGAGGGGCGCGCCTCGCTCGGGGCGGCCCGGCGCGGTGGCCCTCATGCGGCCGCCCTCGCCGCCTCGGCCTGCAGCCTTGCGGCCGTCGCGGCCTCGTCGAGCAGCACGTCGAGGGCCGGCACGTCGGTGTCCCACTCGACCAGTGTCGGCACGGCACCGAGCCGCGCGACGGCATGGCGGTAGACCTGCCACACCGGGGCGTGCACGCGGCTGCCGTGGTCGTCGATCACCAGGCTGCCGGTGTCGCTGTAGCCCGCGAGGTGGATCTCGCCGACGCAGCCCGGCGGCAGCGCATCGACGAAGGCGCAGGCCGCGGCCACCGGGTCCGGCGCCCCGCGCTCGTCGCGCTCGCGGTTCAGCGCGTTGACGACGAGGTTGTTGACGTCGAGCAGCAGCGCGCAGCCGGTGCGTCGCGCGGCCTCGGCCAGGAAGTCGGCCTCCGGCCACTGGCCGTCGTCGGCGTAGCTCAGGTAGGCCGACAGGTTCTCGACCAGGATCGCGCGGCGCAGCCGCTCCTGCACGCGCTGGATGTTGGCGCACAGGATCGTGAGCGAGGCGTCGGTGCAGGCGATCGGCAGCAGGTCGGCGGCGTGCAGCACCGGCCCGCCGACGGCCCGCGGCGCGCGGGCGAAGCAGGCGTGGTCGGACACACGCAGCGGCTCGATGCGATCGACCAGCCGCGCCAGCCGCTCCAGATGCCAGACGTCCAGGCCCACCGCCGAGCCGAGCGCGAGGCCGACGCCGTGCAGGCTGACCGCGTGCGTCTCGCGCACGCCCTGCAGCACCGCGAGCGCCGCGCCGCCGTCGGCGAAGAAGTTCTCCGAATGCACCTCGACGAAACCGACGCGCGGCCGCTCGGCCGGCGGCGCGTCGAAGTGCCGGTAATGCGGCTGCCGCAGGCCGATGCCGACCTGCGGCGCGGGGGCGCTCGCCTGCATGGCCGTCGCTCCCGGCGTCCGCTTACTTCTTGGCTTCCATCTTCTTCTTCGCCTCGGCGGCGCTCAGCCCGCCCATCGCCGCGCAGGTGCCCTTGGCGACGTACTTCCACTCGCCGGTGTCGTTGTCGGTCTTGGCCTGGCCGGCGCAGGAATGGGTGCCGGCGAGGTTGGCGCAGTCGTTCTGGCCGGCCTTGGCGACGCCGTAGCACTTCTCCTTGCCACCCTCCTGCGCGGACGCGGGACCCGCCATGCCGAGGGCGAGGATCGAGGCGAGGGCCGAAGACGCGATGAGACGCTGGTTCATGGGTTCACTCCGTGGTGTCAGGGTTGGGACATAGTCGCCGCGGCGCGGCGAACTGAGTGTGTCGGAGTCGCTCCGACTTTCTTACACTGCCGCAGCCCGATGCATTCAACGCCGATGAGCGACCTGACCGCCCTGCTCGAAACCCTGAGGCCGCAGCTGATGCGCTACGCGCGGCTGCAGCTGCGCAACGAGGCCTGGGCGGAGGACGCGGTGTCGGAGACGCTGCTCGCGGCGCTGGAGAAGCCCGAGGCCTTCCAGGGCCGCGCCCAGCCCAAGACCTACGTGATCGGCATCCTGAAGCACAAGCTGGTCGACCAGGTGCGGCGCCATGCGCGCGAGTGCTCGCTGACGCCCGAGGACGAGTCCGAAGGCGCCGCCTTCGAGGACCAGCTCTTCAGCGAAACGGGGCATTTCCGCGACGCCCCGGCCGACTGGGGCGACCCGCAGGCGGTGTGCAACCAGTCGCAGTTCATCAAGGTGCTGGACGCCTGCGTCGAGAAGCTGCCGAACCAGCTCGGCCGCGTGTTCCTGATGCGCGAGTGGCTCGAACTGGAGACCGACGAGATCTGTAAGGAGCTGTCGGTCACGCCGACGAACCTCTGGGTCATGCTGCACCGGGCCCGGTTGAGGCTGCGCGAATGCCTGCAGCTGAACTGGTTCGGCACCGCCACTCCCACCCGCTGACGCCATGAAGCCGATGATCACCTGCCGCGAGGCCGCCCGACTGATCTCGGCCGAACTCGACCGCGACCTGCCCTGGGTCGAGCGCGTCGTGCTGCGCGCCCACCTGTTGATCTGCAAGGCCTGCCCGAATTTCCGCCGCCAGGTGCGGCTGATGGACCAGGCGATGGGCCGCTGGCGCGCCTACGCCGACCAGGGCGAGGAGACCTCAGTCGACGGCGCCGCCGGGTCCCGCCACGGCAGCAGCGCTGACGCCGAGCGCCAGACGCACGGCGCGCACCTGGTCGGCCAGCGGCAGCCGCGCGAGCGGCGGCAGGTGGACGAAGCCGGCCGGGATCGCCCGGCGCCCGGCCTCGGCCAGCAGCGCGTAGAAGAGGGCGTTGCAGACATAGCTGCCGGCGCTCAGCGACACCGTCGCCGGCAGCCCGGCATCGGCGAGGGCCTGGGCGATCGCCTTCACGGGCAGCGTCGCGAAGCGCGCCGCAGGGCCTTGCGGGTCCAGCGGGCCCTCGTCGGGGCAGCAGTCGTCGTTGTCGGGGATCGGCGCGTCGCAGAGGTTGATCGCGACGCGCTCGACGCCGATCTCCTGGCGCCGCGGCGCGAGGCCGAGCGACAGCACGCGGGACGGGCGCAGCCGCTCGATCGCCTCGGCCAGCGCCGCCTCGGCGCGGCCGAAGGCGACCGGCAGCACCACGCCGCGCACCGTGGCGTCACCGAGCCGCTCGCCGTCCAGCGCCCGGGCGACCTCGGCCGAGGGGTTGCGCTCGTGACCGCCGAAGGGCTCGAAGCCGGTGAGCAGCAGCGTCCTCATGCGGCGCCGCAGCCGCCGCCACCCGGCGTCTCGATCACGAACACGTCGCCGGGCTCCATCTCGACGCTGCCGAGGTGCCCCAGCACCTCCCGGCGGCCGTCGGCGCGCTCGACGCGGTTGACGCCCAGCGCCCCGGGCTGACCGCCGTCGAGCCCGAAGGCCGGCACGCGGCGGCCGTTGGACAGGATGGAGGCCGTCATCGGCTCGAGGAAGCGCAGCCGCCGCACGCCGCCGTCGCCGCCGCGCCAGCGGCCGGCGCCGCCGGAGCCGGTGCGGATCGCGTAGCTCTCCAGCCGCACCGGGAAGCGGAATTCCAGCACCTCGGGGTCGGTCAGGCGCGAGTTGGTCATGTGGGTCTGCACGACGGCGGTGCCGTCGAAGCCGCCGACGACATGGCCGGCGCCGTCCCGCTCGTAGCCGGCGCCGCTGCCGCCCGAGACCGTCTCGTAGTACTGGTGGCGCGCGTTGCCGAAGGTGAAGTTGTTCATCGTGCACTGGCTCGCCGCCATCACGCCGAGCGCGCCGTAGAGCGCATTGGTCACGCACATCGAGGTCTCGACGTTGCCGGCCACCACTGCCGCCGGCGGACGCGGGTTGAGCATCGAGCCCTCGGGGACGATCACCTTCAGCGGCTTCAGGCAGCCGGCGTTCAGCGGAATGTCGTCGTCGACCAGCGTGCGGAAGACGTAGAGCACCGCGGCCATCGTCACCGCCTTCGGTGCGTTGAAGTTGCTGTCGAGCTGGGCGCTGGTGCCGGTGAAGTCGATCGTCGCGCTGCGGGTGGCCGCGTCGACCGTGACCTTGACCGCGATGCGCGCGCCGTTGTCCAGCGGCAGCTCGAAGGCGCCGTCCGGGCCGGGCGCTGGGCCGCCCCGAGCCCGGCCCACCCCCGCGGGGGGCGGAACGTCGCCAGACGTTTCTGGGGGCCGCATGGCCAGCGCGGTGATGACGCGGCGCACGCTCTCCTCGGCGTTGTCCTGCACATGGCGCATGTAGGCCTGCACCGTGTCCAGCCCCACCTGCGCGGCCAGCGCCTGCAGCTCCTGCACGCCCTTCTCGTTGGCGGCGATCTGCGCGCGCAGGTCGGCGAGGTTCTGCTGCGGGTTGCGCGCGGGGTGGGCCGGCTCGGTGAGCGCGGCGAGCAGCTCGGCCTCGCGCAGCCGCGGGTTGGGGCCGCCCTCGACGAGCTTGAAGTTGTCGAGCAGCACGCCCTCGTCGGCGATGGTGCGCGAGAACGGCGGCATCGAGCCCGGCGTGATGCCGCCGACATCGGCATGGTGCCCCCGCGACGCGACGTAGAACGTGGCCTTCGCGCTGCCGCCCAGGAAGACCGGCGTGACGACGGTGATGTCCGGCAAGTGGGTGCCGCCGTGGTAGGGATCATTCAGCGCGTAGACGTCACCGGGCAGCAGGTGCGGGTTGCGGGCGATCACGGTCCTGATCGACTCGCT
Organism: uncultured Methylibium sp.; assembly: GCA_964384225.1. Taxonomy (GTDB): domain Bacteria; phylum Pseudomonadota; class Gammaproteobacteria; order Burkholderiales; family Burkholderiaceae_C; genus Methylibium. The sequence continues at coordinate 26,225 of CAYLKR010000004.1, read as the reverse complement.
CATCGAACCCAGGTGCACCGGCATGTGCGGCGCGTTGGCGATCAGCTCGCCGTCGCCGTCGAACAGCGCGCAGGAGAAGTCCAGCCGCTCCTTGATGTTGACCGAGTGGGCGGTGTTGGCGAGCCGCAGCCCCATCTGCTCGGCGATGTTCATGAACAGGTTGTTGAACACCTCGAGCCGCACCGGATCGACCGCGGTGCCCGCCGCCTGGCGCGCGGTGCGCGGCGCGGTGCGCTGCAGCTCGAGCGCGCCCAGGGCGGTCAGCCGCGCCTGCCAGCCGGGCTCGACCACCGTGGTCGCGTTGCGCTCGGCGATCACCGCCGGGCCGTCGATCAAGGCGCCGGGCATGAGGGCCTCGCGCTGGTGCAGCGCGGCGTCGTGCCAGGCGCCGTCGGCATGCAGGCGCAGCGTCTCGTCCGGCGCCGGGCGGTGCGCGGCGGCGTCACCGGCGGTGGCGGCGGGCAGCGGCTCGCCGGCGCCGACCGCTTCGACCGACACCGCCTCGATCACCAGCGCGCGCTCGGGCATCAGGAAGGCGTAGCGCTGGCGGTAGGCGGCCTCGAAGGCGGCGCGCAGCCCGGCGTCGTCGGCCTCGGCGAGCACCAGCGCGGTGTCGGTGCCCTCGTAGCGCAGGTGCACGCGCCGCAGCAGCGCGATGCGGCCGGGCTCCACGCCCTGGGCCTCGACCTCGGCGCGCGCCGCCGCACCGAGCGCGTCGAGCCGCTCGCGCGCGGCGGCCAGGCCATCGGCATCGAGGCGGCGCTCGATGGTGGCCTCGCGCGTCGCGGTCTGGTCCGCCAGTCCCATGCCGTAGGCCGACAGCAGCCCCGCCAGCGGGTGGATGAAGACCCGCTGCATCCCGAGCGCGTCGGCCACCGCGCAGGCATGCTGGCCGCCGGCGCCGCCGAAGCACTGCAGCGTGTAGCCCGACACGTCGTAGCCGCGCGCGACCGAGATGCGCTTGATCGCATTGGCCATGTTCGCCACCGCGATCTGCAGCGCGCCGGCCGCCACCGCCTCGGGGCTGGCCGCGCCCATCTCGCGCGCCAGCGCCGCGAAGCGCTCGGCGACCACGGCGGCATCCAGCGGCTGGTCGGCGCCCGGCCCGAACACGGCCGGGAAGCGCTCGGGACGGATGCGGCCGAGCATCACGTTGGCATCGGTCACCGTCAGCGGGCCGCCGCGGCGGTAGCAGGCCGGGCCGGGGTGGGCACCGGCCGACTCGGGCCCGACGCGCAGCCGCGTGCCGTCGTAGCGCACGATCGAGCCGCCGCCCGCGGCGACGGTGTGGATGCTCATCATCGGCGCGCGCAGCCGCACGCCGGCCACGGTGGTCTCGAAGGCGCGCTCGTAGTCGCCCGCGTGGCTGCCCGCGAAATGCGACACGTCGGTCGAGGTGCCGCCCATGTCGAAGCCGATCACCCGGCGGTGGCCCGCCTCCAGCGCGGTGCGCACCATGCCGACGATGCCGCCGGCCGGGCCCGACAGGATCGCGTCCTTGCCCTGGAAGCGCGCCGCCTGCGTCAGCCCGCCCGAGCTGCGCATGAAGTACAGCGGCACGCCCGGCAGCTCGGAGGCCACGCGCTCGACGTAGCGGCGCAGGATCGGCGACAGGTAGGCGTCCACCACCGTCGTGTCGCCGCGCGACACCAGCTTCATCAGCGGGCTGACCTCGTGCGAGACGCTGACCTGCGCGAAGCCGAGCTCGCGCGCGATGCGCGCCGCGGCCTGCTCGTGGGCGGTGTAGCGGTAGCCGTGCAGGAAGACGATCGCGCAGGCCTTGATGCCGGCATCCTGCGCCGCCCACAGGCGCTCGCGCAGCGCGGCTTCGTCGAGCGGCTCGATGATCTCGCCCTGCGCGCCGACGCGCTCGCTCGCCTCGATGACCCGCGAGTAGAGCAGCTCGGGCAGCAGGATGCGGCGGTCGAACAGCTTCGGCCGCGCCTGGTAGGCGATGCGCAGCGCGTCGCGGAAACCGCGCGTCGTGACCAGCACGGTCGGCTCGCCCTTGCGCTCGAGCAGCGCGTTGGTCGCCACCGTCGTGCCCATCTTCACGCACTCGACGTTGGCCGCGCTCGGCGCCGCACCGAGCAGCGTGCGGATCCCGGCCACCGCGGCGTCGCGGTACTGCTCCGGGTTCTCGCTGAGCATCTTGACGGTGTGCAGCGCGCCGTCGGGCGCGCGGCCGATCACGTCGGTGAAGGTGCCGCCCCGGTCGATCCAGAACTGCCAGCGTCGCATCGCCACCTCGCTCTCCTGCGCTCGTTCCCCGCGGCGGCCGCGCCCCGGGGCATGCCGGCGCATTGTGCGTCGCCAGCCTGCGAACTGGCCGGCAAACACCGCCCTGTTCCGGGCCCAGCCCGCCGCCGGGTCCTCCTAGCATCGGAGCGGGAACCACCACGGCTGTCATGACCGACCTGTCCACCCCATCCGCCGCGACCCTGCACGCCGCCGAGCCGGGCTCGTCTCGCAAGGCCCGCGCGCCCGGCTTCGCCTGGCCGACGCCGCCCTTCGCCGGCTACCCGCCCGAGGCCGAGCAGACCCAGCCCGAGGCCTGCCGCGTCGTCGGCACCAACGGCAAGGCGCTCGACGGCCGGCTGGTGCTGTTCGTGCCGGAGCAGCGCGTGGTCACCGTGCAGGTGGCCCACGCGCGCACCACGCTGTCGCTGCACTTCAACCAGTTCCGCAGCCTCGAGCTGACCGACGCCCTCGAGCCGCTGAACGACGCGGCCGACCCGCAGCTCGCGCCGCCGGGGGCCACGCCGTTCAAGATCAGCCTCACCGGCCGCGGCACGATCGACGGCGAGACGCTCGGCCACCTGCACAACGACCTGGGCGTGTTCCTGTTCCTGCCGGAGCGCGACGGCCCCGCGGTGAAGCGCCTGTTCGTGCCGCAGGAGGCGATCGTCGCGTTCGAGTTCGGCAGCCGCCTGGGCGAGCTGCTGGTCGAGAGCGGCGCCGCGACGCCCGAGCAGATCCAGGAGGCCGCCCGCGTGCAGCGCGAGCTGCGCCAGCGCAAGCTCGGCGACATCCTCGTCGCCCAGCACAGCGTGACGCCCGACCAGCTGCTCGCGGCGATCGAGCAGCAGAGCCGCATGCCGATGGTGCGCATCGGCGAGGCGCTGGTCGCGCTCGGCCTGATCGAGGCGCGCCAGCTCGACGAGGCGCTCGAGCAGCAGAAGAGCGACCGTGGCGTGCCGATCGGCGAGCTGCTGGTCCGCCTGGGCCGCATCACCCGCCAGGACCTGCAGACCGCGCTGGCCCGCAAGATGGGCTATCCGCTGGTCGACGTGAACGCCTTCCCGATCGAGGCCGAGGCGCTGCGCCGCCTGCCCCACCCGGTGGCCGAGCGCCTGCGCGCGCTGCCGCTGCTGCTGCGCGACGGCACGCTCGTCGTCGCCGTCGACGACCCCTCCAAGCGCTCGGTGCTCGAGGAGCTGGAGTTCGCCAGCCAGTGCAAGGTCGCGCCGGTGCTGGCGCGCCACGGCGACCTCTCGGCGGCGCTGCAGACCGGCTATGCCCGCATCGGCGTGGAGACCGGCGGCCTGCCCGGCCACGAGCCCGATGCCGACGCCGCCGGCAAGCTGCTCGAGAACCTCGAGCGCGAAGGCGCCGAGTCGCGCGACCAGGACAAGCCCATCGAGCAGAGCGACAACTCGCTCGTGCGGCTGATCCACACCATGATCATCGAGGCGCATGCCCAGGGCGTGAGCGACATCCACGTCGAGACCCACCCCGGCCGCGAGAAGCTCAAGATCCGCTTCCGCAAGGACGGCCAGCTGCACCCCTACCTCGAGCTGCCCCACACCTACCGCGCGGCGGTGATCGGGCGCATCAAGATCATGTGCGACCTCGACATCTCCGAGCGTCGCAAGCCGCAGGACGGCAAGATCAACTTCTCGAAGTTCTCGCCGGGCCACAAGCTCGAGCTGCGCGTGGCCACGGTGCCCACCAACAACGGCCTCGAGGACGTGGTGATGCGCCTGCTCACGTCGGCGCGGCCGGTGCCGCTGGACGGCCTGGGGCTGAGCCCGCGCCACCTCGGCCAGCTCAAGACGGCGATGGAGCGGCCCTACGGCCTGATCCTCTGCGTGGGCCCCACCGGCTCCGGCAAGACGACCAGCCTGCACTCGGCGCTCAGCCACATCAACGTGCCGGAGCGCAAGATCTGGACCGCCGAGGACCCGATCGAGATCACCCAGCCCGGACTGCGCCAGGTGCAGGTCAACGCCAAGATCGACTGGACCTTCGCGAAGGCGCTGCGCGCCTTCCTGCGCGCCGACCCGGACGTCATCATGGTCGGCGAGGTGCGCGACGCCGAGACCGCCCGCACCGCGATCGAGGCTTCGCTCACCGGCCACCTCGTGCTCACCACGCTGCACACCAACAGCGCACCCGAGACCGTGACGCGGCTGCTCGACATGGGCATGGATCCGTTCAACTTCGCCGACTCGCTGCTGCTGGTGATGGCCCAGCGCCTGGTGCGCAAGCTCTGCACCGAATGCCGCGAGCACCGCCCGATGAGCGAGGCCGAACTCGAGGAACTGCTCGACGACCACCTCTTCGCGCTGCGCCCCGCTGACCCGGCGGCCGCCCGCGCGGCGCTGCAGACCGAATGGCTCGGCCGCTTCGGCCGCGAGGGGCGGCTGCAGCACTACAGCGCGCGCGGCTGCCCGGCCTGCGCGCAGACCGGCTTCCGCGGCCGGCACGGCATCCACGAGCTGATGCCGATCAGCCGCGAGCTGCGCCACCTGATCCAGACCGGCACCCGCGCCGAGCTGCTGCAGCAGACCGCGCTGGCCGAAGGCATGCGGACGCTGCGCCAGGACGGCATCGAGAAGGTGCTGCAGGGCATCACCACCATCGACGAGGTGCGCTCGACCAGCAACGTGTGAGGCGGCGCCGCGCGGTGCGCAGTAAGCTGTGCGCCACGAAGGGAGAACCCGCCATGCGCGCACGACGCCTCTGCCCCGCCCTCGCCGCCGCCCTGCTGGCCACCGGCTGCGCCTCGACCCAGACCGGGGCCGAGTGGATCGACCCGCAGTTCCAGAACATCAGCCTGCGCGGCAGCCGCGTGATGGTCGTCTGCGAGGCCGCCGACCTGCCGGTGCGCAAGCTCTGCCAAGACGTGCTGGCCGCCGAGGTGACGGCGCGCGGCGCCACGCCCGTGATCGGCCCCGACGGCCTGGCGACCGGCGAGCGCCCGATCGCCGAGGCCTACCAGGGCGCGGCGCGCACTGCCGGCGCGCGCAGCATCCTGAGCGCCGCGATCGCGCCCGACGCCACCGTCGTCAAGCCCGGCCCGAGCGTGGGCATCAGCCTGGGCGGCTTCGGCCGGCGCATCGGCGGCGGCGTGGGCGTGTCGGTCCCCGTGGGCGGCGGCAGCGTCGAGCAGGCGCTGGGCGCGACCGGCACGCTGACCAACGTGGCCAGCGGCCGGACGATGTGGACGGTGCGCGCCAGCACGCCGTCGTCGAGCGACGTCAATGCGCAGGTGTCGGCGCTGGGGAAGGCGGTGGCGGAGGCGGCGACGAGGGCGGGGTTCTTCTAGGCGCGGCGCCCGCGGCGCCGGCCCGAAGGCCCCGCGCCCGCCTCAGGTACCGAACACGAAGTCGGTGTGGTCCACCGTGCCGCTCAAGCCGCCGATCGCGAGTTGCGCGAACAGCACCTTGGCGCCCGCGCCGCTGCCGTCGGCGTCGAAGTAGAGGTTGCCGGTGTCGCTGTCGAACAGGATGCGCTGCGCCCCCGTCGTCGCCACGCCGCCCGAGTTGCTGGCGAAGGCCGTGTCCGCCAGCGTGCCGGACGCGCCGAGGCCGAAGACCGCGTTCGACAGTTCGATGGTGTCGGTCGCGCCCGCGGCGAAGTCGGTGATCGTGTCGACCGCGTTGGGCGCGGTGTTGAACACGAAGCGGTCCGCGCCGCCGCCGCCGGTGAGCGTGTCGGCCCCGAAGCCGCCGACCAGCACGTTGTCGGCGGCGTTGCCGGTCAGGCTGTCGTTGCCGACGCCGCCGATCACACCCTCGATGCCGGCGTAGGTGTCGGTGCCGAGGACCGACGCCGTCCCGCTGCCGCCCGCGCCCAGCGTGAAGCTGAAGCCGCTGCCCACATCCGAGAAGTCGATCAGGTCGGTGTCGGCGCCGCCGTCGATCGAGTCGTTGCCGGCGCCGCCGCGCAGCGTGTCGTTGCCATTGCCACCACGCAGCGTATCGGCGCCGCCGAGGCCGACGAGCACGTCGTTCAGGACCGAGCCGGTCAGGCTGTCGTCGCCGGTGGCCGAGCCGATGACACCCTCCATGTTGCGGTAGTCGTCGCTGCCGAGACCAAGGCCGCCCGAGCTCAAGTTGACCGAGGTGTTCCCGCTGCTCTGCACCAGCGTGAGCGTGATGCCGCCCGATGCGTCCGAGAAATCGAGCAGGTCGATCCCGGCGCCGCCGTCCATCGTGTCGCTGTTCGCACCGCCGCGCAGGATGTCGTTGCCGCCTGTGCCGGAAAGACTGTCGGCGCCGGCCCCCCCGACCAGCACCGACCAGCCGTTGCCGTCGGTCAGATTGTCACCACCGCCGCGACCGTCCAGGTAGGCCGCCTGGTAAGCACCGGCGCCGGAGATGTCGATGGTGTCACCACTTCCAGCTGCGACTCCGCCGCCAGTCAAAGCGGTCACCACGTTCACCGTGACAGTGGCGGTTGAGACCCCGCCGTTTCCGTCGTTGACGGTGTACGTGAAGCTGCGGACCGTCGGCGACGCGACCGTGCCGCCGCTGCCGTCGGTCGTGAACGAGAAGGTCCCGTTGCCGTTGTTGACCAGGTTGCTGATCCCGGCGCCGGCGGTCAGCGACTGCATCGACAGCGCCAACCCGTCGACGTCGCCGTCATTGCCCAGCAGCGCCTGCAGCGACAGCGTGACCGTGGTGGTGTTGGTCACCCACAGCACATCCGCGGCCGCCTGCGGCGCGTCGTTCGCGCCGGTCACGTTGACGACCAGGTTCTCGGTGTCGCTCGCCGTGCCGTCCGACACCGTCATCGCGAAGCTCGCCACCGGCGCCGCGCCGACGGGAAGCGCGTTGATGGTGTTCTCGTTCGGGTTGAACAGATAGGCCCCGGTGGCCGTGTTCAGCGAGAGCTTGCCGTAGGCATGGGTCACCGACACGTCGTAGCCGGCCACCGACGCATCGGCCACCTGCCCGGCAACGCTGTACGTCAGCGTCGCCGAATCGACGTCGACCGCGCCCAGCGTGCCCATCGTGTTGCCGAAGGTGTCGTACGCCGCCGTGTCGACCAGGGCGATGGCGGTGGGGGTGGTCAGGACCGGCACGTCGTTCGTGCCGGTGATCGTGATCACCAGGTTGGCCGGCGCCGAGGTGCTCGTCGCATCGCTGGCCGTGAAGGCGATCGTCAGCTCCAGCTCTTCGCCAGCCTTGAGGTAGTCGTAGCTCGACGCGTCGAAGCTGTACGTGCCGTCGGCGTTGAAGGTCAGCCCGGCTGGCGCTCCAGCCGGGTCGACCAGCGCGTAGCTGAGCGTGGCGGTTTCTCCCGCATCGTCGTCCGTCGCGCTCACGCTGCCGTTGACCACCGCGTCTTCGGCCACCGCATCCACCGCCGCGCTCGCCACCGGCACGTCGTTCGTGCCGGTGATCGTGATCACCAGGTTGGCCGGCGCCGAGG
>CAYLKR010000004.1:0-18463 GCA_964384225.1 uncultured Methylibium sp. | reverse complement strand
ACCGGCACGTCGTTCGTGCCGGTGATCGTGATCACCAGGTTGGCCGGCGCCGAGGTGCTCGTCGCATCGCTGGCCGTGAAGGCGATCGTCAGCTCCAGCTCTTCGCCAGCCTTGAGGTAGTCGTAGCTCGACGCGTCGAAGCTGTACGTGCCGTCGGCGTTGAAGGTCAGCCCGGCTGGCGCTCCAGCCGGGTCGACCAGCGCGTAGCTGAGCGTGGCGGTTTCTCCCGCATCGTCGTCCGTCGCGCTCACGCTGCCGTTGACCACCGCGTCTTCGGCCACCGCATCCACCGCCGCGCTCGCCACCGGCACGTCGTTCGTGCCGGTGATCGTGATGCTGACGGTCTTGGTAGACCCGTCCGCCGACTGGACGGTGAACGAATCCGTCAGCACGCCGCCCTGGGGCAGCGCATTGACCAGCGGATGGTTGTTGTTCAGCGTGTAGGTCCACACGCCCGATGCACTGACGCCGTAGCTGCCGTAGCCGTTCGCCGTGGCCGCACCAGCGGCCACCGGCTGGAAGGCGTCGTCGGGCCCGTTGAGGTCGTCCGCATAGAGATCGCCGGTTGCCGTCGGCGTGCCCGGCGCGCCATTGGCCACCCCACCGGCCTCGACGACGCTACCCGTCGCCGTTCCGGAGATCAGCGACTTGAGATAGTCGACCGGCACATAGCTGCCGTCGGCAGCCAGCACCGAGACCGCCAGCTTCTCCATCATCTGGACGGTCAGCGTGGTGCCGTTGGCGAACTTGAAGGTGAAGTCGCTCGCGGCACCGTTGGACACCTCGCCCTGCGCGTTCATCTTGACCGCCGCCAGGTGCTGGACATAGGCCTCGATCTGGGCACGCACCGCGGGATCGGTCCACTGGCTGCCGCTCAGCTCCAGCAGCACCGTGTCGATGCCCGAGCCGCCGGTGTAGATGTCCTTCGACCCGTTGATGTTCTCGCTGAGGTTGTAGACCAGCGTGTCGTTGCCGGAGTCGCCGTTCAGGTTGTCGCTGCCGCTGCCGCCGTCGAGGACGTCGTTGCCGCTGCCGCCGTTCAGGCTGTCGTTGCCGCTGCCGCCTTCGAGCGTGTCGCTGCCGCTGCCGCCGCTGAGCTTGTCGCTGCCGTCCCCGCCGTACAGCGAGTCGTCGCCGCTGCCACCGTTGAGGTTGTCGTTGCCGCTGGTGCCGGTGATCGTGGTCATCGAGGGGCTCCTGAATCCGTCCGTTCACGGCGACCGCGCACAGGTCGCCGACATGTGACAGATTGTTAGAACCCCAGGAGGTTTACTGGGTGTGGCCGGCCCCGAGTCACGGGGGGCGCCCCTCACCGCGTCTCAGGCTGGAGCGTGAACTGCACCACGCCCCAACGCGCGCCACCCCCTGACTGGAGGGGGTGCGCGCAGGGACGCTAGACCGGGACGAGGAAGTCCCGGCTGATGCCGACGCCCAGGTCGCCGACGCGATCGAGGAACTGCGTGAGGAAGGCGTGCAGGCCGGTCGCGAGGATCTCGTCGATGCGACCGAACTGCAGGTCCGCGCGCAGCCGGCCGGCGCGGCGCAGGGTCTCGACGCTCTGCTCGTTGGCGACGAACTGCAGGTTGGCCATCACCTCGTTCATGCAGGCCGCCAGCGAGCGCGGCATGTCGGGGCGCAGGATCAGGAGCTCGGCCACCTTCTCGGGCCGGATGACGTTGCGGTAGACCTTGCGGTAGACCTCGAAGCCGGAGACCGAGCGCAGGATCGCGCTCCAGTGATAGAAGTCGACCTCCAGCGGCTCATGGGCCCCGACGGCGCCGAAGTACTCGCTCGGCGCGGCGTGGAACTTCACGTCGAGCAGCCGCGCGGTGTTGTCGGCGCGTTCGAGGAAGGTGCCGATGCGCAGGAAGTGGAAGCTCTCGTCCTGCAGCATGGTGCCGAGCGTGACGCCGCGCGACAGGTGCGAGCGGAACTTGACCCACTCGAAGAATTCGCTCGGGTCCTTGTGGAAATCGCCGCCGGCGATCAGGCGCTTGAAGTCCAGCCAGGTGGCGTTGGCGGTTTCCCAGACCTCGGTCGTCAGGGTGCCGCGCACGGCGCGGGCGTTCTCGCGCGCGGCGCGCAGGCAGGAGTGGATGCTCGACGGGTTGGACTCGTCGCGCACCATGAAGTCCATGATCTCGCGCGGCTTGATGTCCGCGTGGCGGCGCATGTAGTCGCCGGTCAGCTCGCTGATGCTGAGCATGCCGCGCCAGCCCTGCTCGGCCTGCTCGCTCGATTGCGGCAGCAGCGACATCTGGTAGTTGATGTCGAGCATGCGGGCGGTGTTCTCCGCGCGCTCGGTGTATCGGGCCATCCAGTACAGATGGTCGGCAGTGCGCGACAGCATGGTCCTTGTCTCCCCCTAGCCTTCCAGCACCCAGGTGTCCTTGGTGCCCCCGCCCTGCGACGAGTTGACGACCAGCGAACCTTCCTTGAGTGCCACGCGCGTCAGCCCGCCGGGCACCATCTGCACGCTGGTGCCGCTGAGCACGAAGGGCCGCAGGTCGATGTGGCGCGGCGCGACGCCACGCTCGACGAAGGTCGGGCAGGTGGACAGCGCCAGCGTCGGCTGGGCGATGTAGTTGCCGGGGTTGGCGACGAGCTGGGCGCGGAAGGCCTCGATCTCGGCCTGGCTGGCCGCCGGGCCGACCAGCATGCCGTAGCCGCCGGCGCCGTGGACTTCCTTGACGACCAGCTCCGGCAGGTGCGCGAGCACATGCTTCAGGTCCTCGGGCTCGCGGCACAGCCAGGTCGGCACGTTCTGCAGGATGGCCTTCTCGCCGAGGTAGAACTCGATCATCTTCGGCACGTAGGGGTAGATCGACTTGTCGTCGGCCACGCCGGCGCCGATGGCGTTGCTCAGGGTCACGTTGCCGGCGCGGTAGACGTCCAGCAGCCCGGCGCAGCCGAGCGAGGAATCGGGCCGGAAGGCCAGCGGGTCGAGGAAGTCGTCGTCGATGCGGCGGTAGATCACGTCCACGCGCTTCGGCCCCTGCGTGGTGCGCATGAAGCAGAAGCCGTCCTTGACGAACAAGTCCTTGCCCTCGACCAGCTCGACGCCCATCTGCTGCGCCAGGAAGGCGTGCTCGAAGTAGGCGCTGTTGTACATGCCCGGCGTCAGCACGACGACGGTGGGCTCGTTGACGCCGCTGGGCGACACCGCGCGCAGCGTCTCGAGCAGCAGGTCGGGGTAGTGCGCCACCGGCGCGACGCGGTGGGTCGCGAACAGCTCGGGGAAGAGCCGCATCATCATCTTGCGGTTCTCGAGCATGTAGCTCACGCCGCTGGGCACGCGCAGGTTGTCCTCGAGCACGTAGTAGGTGCCCGAGCCGTCGGCGTTGGCGGCGCGCACGATGTCGATGCCGGCGATGTGCGACCAGACGCCGCCGGGGACCGTGACGCCCATCATCTCCGGGCGGAACTGGGCGTTCCTCAGCACCTGCTCGGCCGGCACGACGCCGGCCTTCAGGATCTCCTGGCCGTGGTAGACGTCGTCGATGAATCGGTTCAGCGCGGTCACGCGCTGGCGCAGGCCGCGCTCCATCTCGCGCCACTCGTGGGCCGGGATCACGCGCGGGATCAGGTCGAAGGGGATCAGGCGCTCGGTGCCCGAGCCGTCCTCGTCCTTCGCGCCGTAGACGGCGAAGGTGATGCCGACGCGGCGGAAGATCATCTCCGCCTCGTCGCGCCGGTCGCGCATGACGTCGTTCGGCTGCTCGGCCAGCCAGCGCGCATAGGCCTCGTAGTGCGGCCGGACCTTGCCGCCGCCTGCATGCATTTCGTCGTACGCGCTCATCGCTTCTCCCACACAGGACAAGTTAGCACGGACCGTGCCAGTCATCCCTCCGGACCGGCCTCCACCATCCTCGTCTCGACCGCGACGGCGAGCCGGTGCACGCCGCCGCCGCGGATCACGCCGCGCAGCGGCGTCACGTCGCCATAGTCGCGCCCGAAGGCGACGCGCACATGGCTCGTGCCGGCGGCGCAGGCATTGGTCGGGTCCAGTTCCAGCCAATCGGGGTCGCCGTCCTCGCGCGGCAGCGCCACCGCCACCCAGGCGTGCGAGGCGTCCGCGCCCTGCAGCCGCGGCTGGCCGGGCGACGGCTCGGTCAGCAGGTAGCCGCTGACGTAGCGCGCCGCCAGCCCCAACGCGCGCAGCGCGCCGATCATCACGTGGGCGTAGTCCTGGCAGACGCCGCGGCGCTGGCGGAAGGCATCGAGCAGCGGCGTGCCGACATGGGTGCTCTGCGGGTCGTACTCGAACTCGGCGTGCAGGCGCTGCATCAGCACGGTGGCGGCCTCGGCGAGCGGGCGGCCGGGCGGGAAGTCGGGCAGCGCCCAGTCGCGCAGCTCGTCGCTCAGCGGCACCAGCGGCGACGCGAAGACGAAACCGGCGGCGCCGTCCGGCGCGCGGCCGGCGTGGTAGCGCCAGTGCTCGCGGGCGGTCGGCGCATCGACGCCGGGAACGGGCGGCGGCGGGGCCGTGAGGCGCACGCGGCTCGTCGCCGTGACGCGCAGCGCCTGGTGCGGCGCGTGCAGCGAGAACAGCGTGCGCGTGTTGCCGAAGGCATCGGACTCGTGCACCAGCCGCGCCGGCGGCGGATCGACCTCCAGCGCGAAGTCCAGCAGGCGCTGCGGCCCGTCGTCGCGCGGGCGCAGGAAGGCGATGTGGTGCGCCAGCTCGACCGGCGCGCCATAGGTGTAGGCGGTCTCGTGGCGGATCGACAGCTCGACGCTCATCGCGGCAGCTCCGCCCGACCGCGGCCTGCCCAGCAGCCGCCGCAGCCGCAACGAGGGTGGTCGTCATGTCGCAAGGTGCTGCTCCTCGGCATCCGCGAGTGCGAAGTAGCGGCGCCCGACCTCGTCCGACAGCCGGTAGCCCGCGGCGGCCAGCTCGTCGGCGAGCGCGACGACGCGCTCGTCGTCGGACGCGACCTCGGCGCCGTCGTCGCGGCACAGCTCGGCGAGCGTCGCGCCGGCGCCGAAGGCCGGCAGCAGCGCGAGCAGGCCATCGCCCGCGCCGCCGGCGGCGGGCAGCTTGGCCAGTTCGGTGCGCAGCCGCCGAAGCACGCAACCGAGCGCGCGCGGGTTGGCCGCATCGATCACCAGCAGGTCGAGCAGCGCCAGCGCCTCCTGCCGGCCCGGATGGCGCGAGCGGTAGGTGATGGTGCTGTCGAACAGGCCGAGCAGCAGGTCGAAGCCATGCGTGGTGTGCACCGCGCCGCCGGCGAAGAAGGCACGCAGCGTCGCGCTCATGACGATCAGCCGCTCGGTCAGGCGGCCGACGGTCAGCAGGCGCCAGCCGTCGTCGCGGGTCATGCGGTCGCTCTGGGCGCCGGTCACCGCGGCGAGCTGGGTCGCGAGGTGGTCGAGCGCCGCCTCCAGCTCGCCGGCGCCGAAAGCCGCCGCGGCTTCACCGTCGGCCGCTTCGAGCCGGCACCAGGCGAGGCGCGCCGCGAAGTCCTCCGCCATCGCGCGGACCAGCCGGCCGTGCTCGGGCGACAGCCGGTCGCGCAGCGCGCCGGCCGCGCGGTCCAGCGCCGCCAGGTTGTAGGCGATGCTGCGGGACTCGTGCGCATCGCCGAGCGCGGCGACCACCGCGCGCTCGAAGACCCGCGGCGACTGCGCCAGCGAGGGCACGCCGGGCGGCGCGAGGCCGGCCGCTTCGGCCAGCTCGGAGACGGCGTCGAGCACCGCCGGCGGCGTCTCGTCGTCGTCCTCGACCAGCGCGGCGGCGGCCTGCGCGAGCCGCACGAGATGCTCGGTGCGCTCGGTGTAGCGGCCCATCCAGAACAGGTTCTCGGCGGTGCGGCTGGGCACCGGCCGGAGGTGCAACGCGATCTCCTCGGGGCGCAGGCGCTGCGGCAGCATCGAGTAGGTGTCGATCGCGCCGTCGGTCAGCACCCAGGTGTCGATGCTCGATCCGCCGTGCTGCATCGACACCGCATGGCGGCCCTGCGCCGCGACGCGCGTCATGCCGCCGGGCAGCACGCGGTGGCCGCCGCGGCCGTCGGCGATCGCGTAGACGCGCAGCATCGCGGTGCGCGGCTGCAGCAGGCCACCCTCCCACCACGGCGTCTGCGCGAACGGCAGGTAGCGCTGGATCGTGTGATCGTCGGCTGCCGCCTCGATGCGCGCCTGCCAGCCGGCCAGCTGCGAGGGCGCCAGCGCCGCGGCGATCGCCGGCTCGAAGCCGCGACCCGGCACGCCCGGATAGGTCGGGCGGACCACGCGCTCGGCCAGGCCCTCGCGCGCGGCCTCCCAGGCGGCCGCCTCGCCGCACCACCAGGTCGGCAGCGAGGGCAGGCTCAGCGTCTCGCCGAGCAGCCGCTGCGCCAGCCCCGGCAGGAAGCCCTGGATGCCCGGCGACTCGAGGAAGCCGGTGCCCAGCGCGTTGGCCATCACGACGCGGCCGGCGCGCAGCACCTGCAGCAGGCCGGGCACGCCGAGGGCGGAATCGGGGCGCAGCTCGAGCGGATCGCACCAGTCGTCGTCGAGCCGGCGCAGCAGGCCGTGCACCGGCTCCAGGCCCTGCACGGTCTTGAGGTAGAGGCGCTCGTCGCGCACGGTGAGGTCACCGCCCTCGACGAGTGGCAGGCCGAGGTAGCGCGCCAGGAAGGTCTGCTCGAAATAGGTTTCGTTGTAGGGGCCGGGCGTCAGCAGCGCGAGGCGCGGCGTGCCATGGCCGTCGGCCTGGGCGACGGGCGCCGCCAGCGTGAGCAGCGTGTCGAGCAGCCGCCGGTAGGCCGAGGCGATGTGCTGCACGCGCATCTCGCGGAAGGCCTCGGGGAACTGGCGCGAGACGGCCATGCGGTTCTCGAGCACGTAGCCCAGCCCCGACGGCGCCTGCGTGCGCTGCGAGACGACCCACCAGCCGCTGTCGTCGGGCCCGCGCGCGATGTCGAAGGCGCAGACGTGCAGCCGCACGCCGCCGGCCGGGTCGACCCCGTGCAGCGCGCGCAGGTAGCCGGGGTGGCCGAGCAGCAGCGCGGGCGGCAGCAGGCCCTCGCGCAGCAGCGCCTGCTCGCCGTAGCAGTCGGCCAGCACCGCCTCCAGCAGCCGGGCGCGCTGCGCGATGCCGGCCTCGATGGCCGGCCATTCGTCGGCGCCGATCAGCAGCGGCAGCAGGCCCAGCGGCCAGGGGCGCTGGCCGCCGGCGGCGTCGCCGTAGACGTTGTAGGTGACGCCGTTGCGGCGGATCTGCTGGGCCAGCGCCGCCTGGCGGCGGTCCAGGTCGGCCAGGCCGCCATCGGCGGCGAGCAGCGCGAAGAAGCGCCGCCAGGGGTCGCGCAGCTGCGTGCCGTCGAACAGCTCGTCACGGTGCCCCGGTTCGGCACCGCGTGCGGCGTGCAGCACCTCGAGCAGCGCCGCTTCGGCGGCGCCGTGCGAGGGATCGAACTGGAGTTGGGACTGCAGCACGTCGCGCAGGGCGACGCCTCAGACAGCGCCGGGCCGCCCCGAGGGGGCTGAGCGCCCCTGGGCCCGGGACGGGCCCCCTCGTGGCCCTTGGGGGACGCACCGCAGGTGCGTGGGGGCGGTCATGTCACTGGCGTCGCAGGTCGAGGGTGAAGGGGAACTCGCGGCTCGCCACCGGGGGCTGCACGTCGACGCGACCCGGCGTATGGCCGAAGGCGAAGAAGCGCGCGAGGCGCCGGCTCTCCGCCTCATAGGCATTGACCGGGAAGCTGTCGTGGTTGCGACCGCCGGGGTGGGCCACATGATAGCGACAGCCCCCGAGCGAGCGGCCCGTCCAGGTGTCGATCACGTCCACCGTCAGCGGCGCATGGACGCCGATCGTCGGGTGCAGCGCCGACGGCGGCGCCCAGGCCTTGTAGCGCACCCCCGCCACATGCTCGCCGCCGTGCTGGCCCGGCACGCCCAGCGGCTGCAGCGGCAGCGCGCGGCCGTTGACCGTGACGACATGGCGGTTGCCGTTGAGCCCGCGGGTGCGCACCTCGAGGCGCTCCAGCGACGAATCGACATAGCGCACCGTGCCGCCCGGCGCGCCCTCCTCGCCCATCACGTGCCAGGGCTCGAGCGCGGCGCGCAGCGTCAGCTCGATCCCGGCCACCTCGACGCGGCCGATCTTCGGGAAGCGGAACTCGAAGTGCGGCGCGAACCACGCCGGGTCGAAGGCGAAGCCGGCCTCGGCCAGCTCGGCCAGCACGTCGGCGAAGTCCATCTGCACGAAGCTCGGCAGCAGGAAGCGGTCGTGCAGCTCGGTGCCCCAGCGCGTCAGGCGCGTGGCACCGCGACCCGTGTAGGGCGTCAGCCAGAACCACGCGATCAGCGCGCGCAGCAACAGCTGCTGCGCGAGGCTCATGCGCGCATGCGGCGGCATCTCGAAGGCGCGCAGCTCCAGCAGGCCGAGCCGGCCGGTCGGGCCGTCGGGCGAGTAGAGCTTGTCGATGCAGAACTCGCTGCGGTGGGTGTTGCCGGTGACGTCGATCAGCACGTTGCGCAGCGCCCGGTCGATCAGCCAAGGCGGGATGCGCGACGGGTGGCCGTGGACGGCGGTCTGGCGCTCGATCTCGGCCAGCGCGACCTCCAGCTCGTAGACCTGGTCGTTGCGTGCTTCGTCGACGCGCGGCGCCTGGCTCGTCGGCCCGATGAACATGCCGCTGAAGAGATACGAAAGGCTCGGGTGGTTGTGCCAGTAGGCGAGCAGGCTGGCCAGCAGGTCGGGGCGGCGCAGGAAGGGGCTGTCGGGCGGCGTCGCGCCGCCGAGCACGAAGTGGTTGCCGCCGCCGGTGCCGGTGTGGCGGCCGTCGAGCATGAACTTCTCGGTCGACAGCCGCGACTCGTGCGCCGCCTCGTAGAGGAACTCGGTGTGGTCGACCAGCTCGCGCCAGTCCTGCGCCGGGTGGATGTTGACCTCGATCACGCCGGGGTCGGGCGTGACCTGCAGCATCTTCAGCCGCGCGTCGCGCGGCGGCGGATAGCCTTCGAGGACGATCTGCACGCCCTGCTCGGCCGCGGTCGCCTCGACGGCGGCCAGCAGGTCCAGGTACTCGTCGAGCGCCGCCAGCGGCGGCATGAAGACGTAGAGGATCCCGCCGCGCGCCTCGACGCACATCGCCGTGCGCGTCAGCCAGTGGGCCGACTCGAAGCGGTCGGGCGGGTGCACCAGCGTGCGCGGCCCGGACGCCTTCGCGGCGCCGCTGCAGGCCGCCGCACCGCCGCCGACTCCGGCAGCCGCCTCGCCGCCGGCGCCCTCGCCCGCCGCCGCCCCGCGCATCGCATGCGCCGCGTACTGCGCGCGCAGCGCCGCCGCCGGGCGCAGGCGCTCGGCGGGCGCGAAGGGGTCGGCCTCGTAGAGCCACGGGACGTCGGCCTTCGCCACCCAGGGCAGCGAATCGAGCGGCAGCCGGTAGCCCATCGGCGAATCGCCGGGGAAAAGGTACATGCGCTCGTCGCGGAAGAACCAGGGGCCGGTGACCCAGCGCGGGCCGGCGAGCGCCGGGCCCTGCTCGCGCTTGATCGGCAGCATGTAGCCGACGACCTTGGTGAGCCCCTGGTCGAACACCTTGCGCAGGCGGGCGCGCTCCATCTCGTCGTCGAGCCGCGCGTCGAAGGGGTCGACGTTGACCGGCAGGCGCCGCTCGCGCCACAGGTAGTACCAGGTGTCCTCGTAGCCGGGCTGGATGTAGCTGCTGCTCAACCCCAGCTTCACCGTCAGCCCTTCGATGAAGGCCTTGGCATGCCGCTCGTCGTAGCGCGTTGGCACGCGCTCGTCGGCGAACAGGGTCGGGTCGCCCCAGCAGGCTTCGCCGTCGGCGCGCCAGAACACGCTGAGCGCCCAGCGCGGCAGCTGCTCGCCCGGGTACCACTTGCCCTGGCCGAAATGCAGGAAGCCGCCGGCGCCATAGCGCGCCCGCAGGCGCTGCACCAGCTCGTTGGCATAGCCGCGCTTCGTAGGGCCGAGCGCGGTGGTGTTCCATTCGGCGCCGTCGCGGTCGTCGACCGAGACGAAGGTCGGCTCGCCGCCCTGGGTCAGGCGCACGTCCAGCGCCTTCAGCTGCCCGTCGACGCGCGCGCCGAGCGCCAGCACCTCGGCCCATTGTTCTTCGCTGTAGGGCTTGGTGACGCGCGGCGATTCCCAGATCCGCGTCACGGCCATCGTGTGCTCGAACTCGACCTCGCTCTCGTCGACCGCGCCGCTGACCGGCGCCGCGCTCGACGGCTCTGGCGTGCAGGCCACCGGGATGTGGCCTTCGCCGGCCAGCAGGCCCGAGGTGGGGTCGAGGCCGATCCAGCCGGCGCCCGGCAGGTAGACCTCGCACCAGGCGTGCAGGTCGGTGAAGTCGACCTCGGTGCCCGACGGGCCGTCGAGCGCCTTGACGTCGGCCTTCAGCTGGATCAGGTAGCCCGAGACGAAGCGCGCCGCCAGCCCGACATGCCGAAGCGCCTGCACCATCAGCCAGCCGCTGTCGCGGCAGGAGCCCGAGCCCAGCGTCAGCGTCTGCTCGGGCGTCTGCACGCCGGGCTCCATGCGGATCACGTAGCGGATGTCGCGCTGCAGGCGCTGGTTCAGTCCGACCAGGAAGTCGATCGTGCGCTGCTCCTCCTTCGGCAGGCTGTCGACCAGCGTCTTCAGCCGCGGCGTCAGCGGCGCCACCACCAGATAGGGCGCGAGCTCCTGCTTCAGCCCAGCCTCGTAGGCGAAGGGAAAGTGCTCGGCCGAGGGCTCCAGGAAGAAGTCGAAGGGGTTGTAGACCGCCATCTGGGCGACCAGATCGACGGTGATCTTGAACTCGGTGGTCTTGTCCGGCACGACCAGGCGCGCGAGGTAGTTCGCGAACGGGTCCTGCTGCCAGTTGATGAAGTGCTGCGCCGGCTCGATGCGCAGCGAGTAGCTCAGGATCGGCGTGCGGCAGTGCGGCGCCGGGCGCAGCCGCACCACCTGGGGCCCGAGGGCGACGCGCCGGTCGTAGCGGTAGTGGGTGACATGGTTCAGCGCGACATGGATCGACAAGGGGCTCTCCTCGGGGCGGGACGGGGCGCTCGTTCAGTCTTCGGCGACCGCATCGTCGGCCGTCGAGGGCGAATTAGCAACTTCCAAGCCACTCGAGGGCTCTGCGCCGTCCGGATGGTGCCAGTAGCGCCGTGACACGCCGCGCCAGCACTGCGCGCCCGCGGGGCCGAAACGCCAGGCGCCGCAGCGCGGCGACTCGACCAGCGCGATGCCGCGGGCCGCGTAGCGCGCCGCCACCGCCGGCGCCGGATGGCCGAAGCGGTTGCGGTAGCCGGCCTGCACCAGGGCGACGCGCGGCGCGACGGCGTCGAGGAAGGCCTCGCTCGACGACGTCTTGCTGCCATGGTGGGGCACCAGCAGCACCTCGGCCGCCAGCGCCTCGGGCCGCGCGGCGACCAGCGCAAGCTCCTGCTCGCGCTCGATGTCGCCGACGAGCAGCGCACGCTGGGCGCGGCCGCCCCAGCGGCCCTCGACGCGCAGGACGCAGCTCAGTGTGTTGGCCTTGGTCTTCTCCCAGCCCGAGCGGGCCAGCAGGCCGGGGCCGGGATGCAGCCATTCGAAGGCAACGCCGTCCCAGCTCCAGCGGCCACCGGCCTCGCAGGGCGCGACGGCGGCGCCGCGCTCGCGGGCCAGCGCCAGCAGCGGGTGCGCGGGCTCCAGCGAGCTGGCGAGCCGACCGACCGCCACCCCACGCAGGAGTGCTGCGGCGCCGCCGACATGGTCGGTGTCGCGGTGGCTCAGCACCAGCGTGTCGAGCCGTCGCTCGCCGAGCGCGCGCAGCAGCGGCAGCAGCACGCGCTCGCCGGCATCGGCCTCGCGCGAGTACTGCGGGCCGGCGTCGTAGAGCAGTGTGTGCGTCGCGGTGCGCAGCAGCACCGCGGTGCCCTGGCCGACGTCGACCGCGGTCATCTCCCAGGCGCCTTCGGCCGGCCGCTGCACCGCCGGCGCCAGCAGCGGCAGCACCAGCGGCAGCGCGAGCGCGCGCACGGCCCAGGGCAGCGGCAGCAGCGCGAGCGCGGCACCCATCAGCGCGCAGGGCACGGCCCAGGCCGGCGCCGCCGGCACCTGCCACACGGCCCACGACGGCGCCGCCAGCAGGTGCAGCAGGCCGTTCAGCGCCTCGACGGCCGCCGCCGCGGCCGACCACAGCGGCGCCCACAGCACGCCCAGCAGCGCCAGTGGCGTGACGAGCAGCGTGACGAGCGGGATCGCGACCAGGTTGGCCGCGAAGCCGACCAGCGAAAGCTGCTGGAAGAACACCAGCGTCAGCGGCGCCAGGCCCAGCGTCGCGACCACCTGGGTGCGCAGCCCGCCGGCGACCCAGGCGCCGAGCCGCCGCGGCAACCCCACGGCCAGCGGCGCCGCCAGGCCGCTCGACGCCTCGACCAGCGGCCGCGCCGCGCCCGAGCCCATCAGCAGACCGACGGCGACGAAGGACAGCCAGAAACCCGGCTGCAGCAGCGCCCAGGGATCGGCCACCGCGACGACCACCGCCGCCGCGCCCCACACCAGCGGCCAGCCCCAGCGCAGCCCGGCGGCGGCCAGCAGCGTCGTCGTCGCGAGCATCCACACGGTGCGCTGCGCCGGCACGCCCCAGCCGGCGAACACCGCATAGGCCAGCGCCGCCGCCAGCCCGCCCCAGCGCGCCGCGAGCGGCGCCGGGCACCAGCCGATCGCCCGCACGCTGCGGCGCCACAGCCGGCCGATCACCAACCCGGCAAGCCACGCGAACATCGTCACGTGCAGGCCGCTGATCGACATCAGGTGGGCGATGCCGGTGTCGCGGTACAGCGCCCAGTCCTCGCGCTCGATGGCCGACTGGTCGCCGACCGCCAGGGCCGCCAGCACGCCGGCGGCCGAGGCGTCGGGCACGCGCGCGTCGATCGCGTCGCGCACCGCCTGGCGGGCGCGGTCGACCGGCTGCGCCACGCGCTCGGCGAGCAGGCGCTGGCCGCCCGGGCGCACGTAGCCGGTGGCGCGCAGGCCCTGCTCGAACAAGTGCAGCTCGTAGTCGAAGCCATGCGGGTTGCGTGCGCCGTGCGGGCGCTTCAGGCGCAGCGTCAGCTGCCAGCGCTGGCCGGCACGCAGGTCCGGCAGCGCGGCGCCTGCGCCCTGCGCATACCAGCCGAGCGCGAGCCGGCGCGGGATCTCGACCGGCGCGCCGTCGAGCCGCGCTGCTTCGACCTCGAAGCGGAAGCGCCAGGCCTCGGGCGCGCGCTGCGGCAGGCCGGCGACGATGCCGACGACGGCGAGGTCGCGGCCTTCCAGCGCGGCCGGCAGCGCATCGGCGAGCCGCACGCCGGCGCGCAGGCCGGTGACCGCGAAGGCGAGGCCGGCCAGCCCGACCGCCAGCGCCACGCGTCGGCCGGCCGGCAGCGCGCGCGACAGCAGCGCCGCGACGCCACCAGCCACCGCCAGTGCCACGTAAGCCCCTGCGGCCCACAGCGCCGGCTGCTGCAGCTGCAGCCCGGTGCCGGCCAGCCAGGCGAGCCCGGCCGCGGCGAGCGTGACGGCGGCATCGGGTGCGCGGGCGGCCATCGGGCCAGTCTAGGAGCGCCCCGGGGCCCGTGGCCTCCCATGGGCGGGGCCTTGCGCCCGCGCGGTAGCATGCGCTCCCCGTGAAACCGGAGCCCTCCATGAGCGTCGCCCAGAAACTGAAGGAGCTCGGCATCGAGCTGCCGCCGGTGGCCATCCCCGCCGCCGCCTACCTGCCCTTCGTGCGCAGCGGCAACCTCGTCTACCTGTCCGGCCACATCGCCAAGCAGGGCGGCAAGCCCTGGGTCGGGCAGCTCGGCGCCGACATGACGACCGAGCAGGGCAAGGCCGCCGCGCGCGCCGTCGCGATCGACCTGATGGGCACGCTGAACGCAGCGCTCGACGGCGACCTGGAGCGCGTCGTGCGCATCGTCAAGCTGACCAGCCTGGTCAACAGCACCGGCACGTTCACCGAGCACCACCTCGTGACCAACGGCGCGTCGGAGCTGATCGGCCAGGTGTTCGGCGAGCGCGGTGCGCACGCCCGCGCGGCCTTCGGCGTGGCGCAGATCCCTCTGGGGGCCTGCGTCGAGATCGAGATGATTGCCGAAGTGCGTTGATGCCGACGAGCCTGTTCCATCGCCTGCCGCGCGGCATCCTCGCGCTGATCGGCCTCGCGGCGCTGGCCGCCGTCGGCGGCGCGCTGATGGCGCAGCATGTGTTCGGCATGCAGCCCTGCCCGTGGTGCATCTTCCAGCGCGTGCTCTACCTGGCGATCGCGCTCGTCGCGCTGCTCGGCTGGCTGGTGCCGCACTGCAAGGGGGTGCTGCCGGCGGCGCTGGCGGTGCTCGCGCTCGCGCTCGGCGGCATCGCGTCGGCGGTCTTCCAGCACCTCGTGGCGGCCAAGGACGCGAGCTGCGCCTTCACCTTCGCCGACCGCTTCCTCAGCGCGACCGGGCTCGAGATGGGCTTCCCGACCCTGTTCGCGGTCACCGCCAGCTGCATCGAGGCCGCCACCTACCGCCTGCTCGGCCTGCCCTTCGAGGTCTGGAGCGGCATGATGTTCACGGCGATCGCCGTGACCGCGGCGCTGCTGCTGTGGCACCGCAAGTCCCGGCACTGAGCGGCGTCAAGACCGCGACATGCGCGAGGATTAAGCTGTTCGAATGGCCCGCCCTGGAGACCGCGATGACGCCCTGGCACCGCTTCTGGTTCCCCCACCTCGACGAAGAGCCCGCACTGACGCGTGACGCGGCGCTGTGGTCGCCGCAGGCGATCTCCGACGCGCAACAGGCGATGTGGCAGGCCGCCGCCCAGGCCACCGAGAACTGGTGGCGCTACTGGAGCGACACCTGGGCAGCGCTGCCGGCGCAGCCGACGGCCGCGGCACCGACGCTGTGCCCGCCGGCGCCGCGCCGGCGCGGCCGCAGCGGCTCAGCCGCGAAGCAGTAGCGTCGGCTTCAGCCCGAGGTCCGCGGGCTTGCCCTTGCGCGCCCGCGCGACCTTGTAGGGCGAGAGGGCCGTCGCGCCGAAGCTTTCGTCCTTCGGCTTGCCGCCGCGCAGGGCGGTGCCGAGCACGCGCAGCGTCTTGTCGAAGGCGGCCACGCTGACCAGTGCGTCCTTCGGGCCTTCGAGGCCGATCAGCGTCAGCCCGCGACCGCCCTTGGGCTGCAGCTTCAGTTCGTCGAGCGCGAAGGTCAGCAGCCGGCCGCCGAGGCTCAGGCAGGCGACCTGCGTGGCCCCGTCGGCGCGCGCCGGCGGCAGCGGCTTCTCGCCTTCGGCCAGGCTCAGGAAGGCCTTGCCGCCGCGCTGTTTGGCGAGCAGGTCGCCGGCCTTCGCGAGCAGGCCGTAGCCGCCGGTGCCGGCGAGCAGCAGCGTCGCGTCGGCCGGGCCGGCCCAGTAGTGCAGCGGCTGGCTGCCGGCCTCGAGCTCGATCATCGACGTGATCGGCTGCCCGTCGCCGCGCGCGCCGGGCAGCGTGCTCACCGCCACCGAATACACGCGGCCGTTGCTGCCGAACACCAGCAGCGTGTCCACCGTGCGGCATTCGAAGGTGCCGTAGAGCGCGTCACCGGCCTTGAAGGCGAAGCTCCCCGCCTCGTGCCCATGGCCCTGGCGCGCGCGCACCCAGCCCTTCGCGCTGACGACCACCGTGACCGGCTCGTCGATCACCTTGATCTCGGCGACGGCGCGCTTGTCGGCCTGGATCAGCGTGCGGCGTTCGTCTCCGTAGGTCCTGGCGTCGGCCTCGATCTCCTTCACCACGGTGCGCTTCAGCGCCGCCGGGCTGGCGAGGATGTCTTCCAGCCTGGCCTGCTCCTCGCGCAGGCCCTTGAGCTCCTGCTCGATCCGGATCGCCTCCAGCCGCGCGAGCTGCCGCAGCCGGATCTCGAGGATGTCCTCGGCCTGCCGGTCGCTGAGCCGGAAGCGCTCGATCAGCGCCGGCTTCGGCTCGTCGGCCTGGCGGATGATGCGGATCACCTCGTCGATGTTCAGCAGCACCAGCTGCCGGCCCTCGAGGATGTGGATGCGGCCCAGCACCTTGTCGAGGCGGTGGCGGGTGCGGCGCTGCACCGTCTGCAGGCGGAAGCCGAGCCATTCGCTCAGCATCTGCCGCAGCGACTTCTGCGTCGGCCGGCCGTCGGCACCGACCATCGTCAGGTTCAGCGGCGCCGAGGTCTCCAGGCTGGTGTGCGCGAGCAGCACGTTGATCAGCTCCTGCTGCTCGACGGTGCGGCTCTTGGGCTCGAACACGAGGCGCACCGCGGCCTCCTTGCCCGACTCGTCGCGCACCGCGTCGAGCACCGCGAGCACCGTGGTCTTGAGCTGGGTCTGCTCGGCGCTCAGCGCCTTCTTGCCGGCCTTGACCTTGGGGTTGGTGAGTTCCTCGATCTCCTCGAGCACCTTCTGCGCGCTGGTGCCCGGCGGCAGCTCGGTGACGACCAGCTGCCACTGGCCGCGCGCCAGGTCCTCGATCTTCCAGCGCGCGCGCAGCTTCAGCGAGCCGCGGCCCGTGCGGTAGGCCTCGCGGAGGTCGGCCTCGGCGCTGATGAGCTGGCCGCCACCGGGGTAATCGGGCCCCGGCAGCAGCGCGAACAGTTCGTCGTCGGCGAGCTTGTCGTTCTTCAGCAGCGCGACCGCCGCGGCCGCGACCTCGCGCAGGTTGTGGCTGGGGATCTCGGTCGCGAGGCCGACCGCGATGCCGCTCGCGCCGTTGAGCAGCACGAAGGGCAGTCGTGCCGGCAGCTGCTTCGGTTCCTGCGTCGAACCGTCGTAGTTGGGCACGAAGTCGACCGTGCCCTCGTCGATCTCGTCGAGCAGCAGCCGCGTGATCGGCGCGAGCCGCGCCTCGGTGTAGCGCATCGCCGCGGCGCCGTCGCCGTCGCGCGAGCCGAAGTTGCCCTGGCCGTCGATCAGCGGGTAGCGCTGGCTGAAGTCCTGCGCCATGCGCACCATCGCGTCGTAGGCCGCCTGGTCGCCATGCGGGTGGTAGCGGCCCAGCACATCGCCGACGACGCGCGCGCTCTTGACCGCCTTCGGTCCGCCGGCCGTCGTGAAGGCCAGGCCCATGCGCTCCATCGCGTAGAGGATGCGGCGCTGCACCGGCTTCTGACCGTCGCAGACATCGGGCAGCGCGCGGCCCTTGACGACCGACAGCGCGTATTCGAGGTAGGCGCGCTCGGCGTAGTGGGCGAGCGTGATCGCGTCGCCGGGGTCGCCGCTTGGGCCGGCATTTAGTTCCAGTTGATCCATCGTTCCAGTAGCGTTTGGTACTGCCGGCCAGGACCGGCGGCAGGCCGCTAATTAGAGGGTAGAGGGCGTAGTCTTCACGTTGATGGCCTCAGCGCCAAAGGCGAGGATCGACTGTTCGGTCGGCGCCTCTGGCCAATGCTCTGGCGGCAGCGGACGTAGCCGTACAGGAAGTTCGGCCTGCGTGGCATACGGTACAGCTCGCCACGGATCCAGGCTCTGCACGTGAAACGGCAACCTCCGCGGCTCGTCCCAGGCGACCATGAAAGCGATGGGGAAGAACTTGATGAACCAGATGGCAAATGGCCCTCCGACCCCAAGGTCAACGTACACCGCGTCTCGCGCCATGACATGCGAACGAAACGGGTAAGCCCAGTAGTAAACGTGGAGCTGTTCTGGCAGGGGCATCGACGTGTCAAGGAAGTAGTCACGCAGCGCCTCTGTGAGCGGCCCCTTCGGATAACGCCCCACACCCTGGGCTGAAAGGTGACCAAGAAGCGCTCGCATGATCGCCTGCGGTTGCCCCGGCACTACAAGCACATCAGGCAACGTCAACGTGCTCGTTAGCAGGCGAGCAACATCATTGACGAAGGAGATAAACGGAACATCGTAAGTTGCACCGAGAAGCGTGTTGTTGCAGCGACTGCACAGCGTTCGGTACTTGACCCCATTCTGGGAGAACCGCGACTTGTGCCCCTCATGCGTGTCAGAGAGGCGACGAAGGAGCGTCTGAATCTCAACCTGCTTCGGCAGATAGCAGCCTTTGGGGGGCGTGTGGTCCTCGGTAAGCAGACCAACCTCACCGCACACGTTGCACTGGCCCGATTTTGGGCCGCGAGTCGCAATGATGCGTTTGGCAGTGTTCACCGCGGCCTCATCAATCGACGGCTCGTCATCGCTCAAACATCCACCTCGACATCGTCCCCGCGCAGTTCCATCAGCTCGCGCCGCGCCGCGGCCTCGCCCTTGCCCATCAGCTTGTTGAACGAGCCCTCGGTCTGCGCGAAGTCCAGCGCGCCCCAGGCCACCGGCAGCAGGCGGCGGGTGTCGGGGTTCAGCGTCGTGTCCCACAACTGCTCGGCGCTCATCTCGCCCAGGCCCTTGAAGCGGCTGATGCTCCAGCTGCCCTCGCGCGCGCCTTCCTTGCGCAGCTTGTCGAGGATGGCGGTCAGCTCGCCCTCGTCGAGCGCGTAGAGCTTGGCCGCCGGCTTCTTGCCGCGCGCCGGCGCGTCGACGCGGAACAGCGGCGGCCGCGCCACA
>CAYLKR010000003.1:0-37404 GCA_964384225.1 uncultured Methylibium sp. | reverse complement strand
GGCTGCCCGCCGGACGACTTCGCGGCCTTCTGCGACGCCCACCCGGACCGCACGGTGGTCGTCTACGCCAACACCAGCGCCGCGGTGAAGGCGCGCGCCGACTGGATGGTGACCAGCTCCTGCGCGGTCGCGATCGTCGAGCACCTGCACGAGCAAGGCCGGAAGATCCTGTGGGCGCCCGACCGCCACCTCGGCCGCTTCATTGCCGAGCACAGCGGCGCCGACATGCTGATGTGGCAGGGCGAGTGCATCGTCCACGACGAGTTCAAGGGCCTGGAGCTCGAGCTGATGAAGCGCGAGCACCCGGACGCGCTGGTGCTGGTGCACCCGGAGTCGCCGCGCAGCGTGGTCGACCTCGCCGACGTGGTGGGCTCGACCTCGCAGATCCTGAACGCCGTGGTGAAGAGCGACCGCAAGGAGTTCATCATCGCCACCGACAACGGCCTGCTGCACCGCATCCGCCAGCTCGCGCCGGGCAAGACGCTGCTGGAGGCGCCGACCGCCGGCAACAGCGCCACGTGCAAGAGCTGCGCGCATTGCCCGTGGATGGCGATGAACGGGCTGCAGGGCCTGGTCGACTGCCTGGAGCAGCGCACCGGGGAGATCCTGGTGCCGGAGCCGACGCGCGCACAGGCGCTGGGCTGCATCGAGCGGATGCTCGATTTCGTGAAGGCGAATCCGGGCGCGATCAGCCAGCCGGCGCGCGGCTTCGTGCCGAACATCGGCGCGGCATGAGGTGCGACCTGGGACGGGCTGTGGCGCTGCTCGCGGCTGCAACGGCGGCCTGGCCCGCCTGGGCCGGCCGCCCACTCGCCGTCGAGGATGCCGGCGTCAACGATGCCGGCCGCGGCCACCTGGAAGCCTGGTTCGCCCGCAGCAACGGCGGCGCGCGCGAGTGGAACCTCGCGCCGGCCTGGGCGCCGATCGACGGCCTGGAACTCGCCGCCACGCTGAGCCGCGAAACGCGCGAGCCGCTGACCTCCGGCGCGCTGCAGGCCAAGTGGCAGCTGTCGCCGAGCCGGGATGAAGGCTGCAACGCTGCCGTCGTGTTCGGTGCGACGCGCGCGCGCGGCGTGGACGGCACCGGCCACTTCCTCAACGGCGTGCTGAGCTGCCACGCCTTCGGCCCCGGCAGCGCGCACCTGAACCTCGGGACCGCCAAGGACCCGGGCGCCTCCAGCGGCGGCACCTGGGGCCTGGCCTACGAGCTGCCGTTCGGCGGCGTGACGCCGCACCTCGAATGGTTCGGCCAGCGCGGCGCGCGGCCCACGGTGCAGGTCGGTGCGCGCAGCGATGTCGCCGACGGCGTGCAGCTCGACGGCAGCCTGGGCCAAGGCAACGGCGAAACCCTCCTCACCTTCGGCTTCAAGCTGCAGTTCTGATGTTCGACCACGACGAAACCCTGGACGAGGCCCGCGCCCGCAACGTCCGCGACGCGCTGTTCGAGGACATCGGCCGCGCCGACTGGACCGGCCGCCTCGTCCCCGAGGGCCGGCGCGTCAAGGCCCGCGTGATCGTGCGCGAGGCCGCGGTGCTGTGCGGCCGGCACTGGTTCCACGACTGCCTGCTCGCGCTCGACCCGCAGGCCGACCTGCAATGGCGCTATGGCGAAGGCGCGCCGATGGCCGCCGACACGCCGGTCTGCGAGATCGAGGCCGAGGCCCGCGCGCTGCTCGCCGCCGAGCGACCGGCGCTCAACTTCCTGCAGTTGCTCTCCGCCACCGCGACGCTGACGCGCCGCTACGTCGACGCGATCGCCGGCGCCTCGCCCAACCCGCGCGGCTGCGCGATCCTCGACACCCGCAAGACCCTGCCCGGCCTGCGCCAAGCGCAGAAGTACGCGGTGCGCACCGGCGGCGGCCAGAACCAGCGGCTGGCGCTGTGGCACGGCATCCTGATCAAGGAGAACCACATCGCGGCGGCCGGCGGCATCCCGCAGGTGCTGGCGGCGGCGCGGGCGCTGGACGCCGGCGTCGACATCCAGATCGAGGTCGAGTCCATCGCCCAGCTGCGCGAGGCGCTGGACCACGGCGCGGTCAGCGTGCTGCTCGACAACTTCACGTTCGCGCAGATGCGCGAGGCGGTCGCGGTGAACGCGGGGCGGGCGCTGCTGGAGGTGTCGGGCGGCGTCGGCCTGGACCAGGTGCGCGAGATCGCCGCCACCGGCGTGGACCGCATCTCGATCGGCCGGCTGACCAAGGACGTGAAGGCGGTCGATTTCTCGATGCGCGTCCTCGGTCCGGCCTGAAGCCGGCAAGCGCGGAACTGCAGCCCGGCACGGCCGCATTTCGGCGTTTCGGACGCCGTGGCCGGCTTCGATACTGGCCGGCATGAGCACCGACTTCACCTCGATCCAGAACCACCACGAGCGCCCGGTCTTCGAGGCCGTCCTCGCCGCGCAGGAGAACTACCTGCTGGGCGAGGAGCTGCTGCCCGACGTGGCCTGCGTCGCGCTGAACCGGCTGCCGCCGCGCTACATCCGCCACGCCGTCGACATGGCCTTCTACCAGAGCGAGAAGGAGCGCGCCGACACCGAGCGCGCGATCGTCGACGCGGTCAAGTACGCCTACGAGTTCGTGCAGGCGCGCGTCGCGATGCGCGCGCGCTGAGCGCGCCGGCGCGGCCGGCTCAGCGCCCAGCCGTCTTGACGAAGCGGATCGCCTCCAGCCGCGTCTTCACGCCGAGCTTGGAGTACACGTTCTTCAGGTGGTACTTGACGGTGTTCTCCGAGACGAACATCCGCTCCGCGATCTGCTCGTTCGACAGGTAGTCGGCGAGCATCTCCAGCACCTTGGCCTCGCGCCGCGTCAGCGGCTCGAGTGGCATCGCCGTCGGCGGCCCGGGCAGCGCCGGTGCCACCGCAGCGGTCCCGGCCGCTCTCAGAAGGCGCTCGACGAAGGCCTGCGCCTCGCTGCCCGGCGCCGGCCGCTCGTCGGCCTCGCGCCGGTGCGCCCCCAGCAGCGCCCGCAGCGACGGCCCTTCGTCGAGGAACATCCGCACATAGCCGCCGGGCGCCGCCAGCGCGATCGCGTGGCCCAGCGCCCGGTGCGCTGCCGCCGGACGGCCGAGCCGCTGCTGCGCGAGCGCCGCGAGCAGCTGCAGCTGGATCTGCCGGTGCACCCGGCCCTGCCGCCGCGCGGCCTCCAGCGCCGGCTCGATCTGCGCCAGCGCCGCCGCGGCACCGTCGCCGTGCAGCGCGAGCCGCAGGCGAGCGATGCGCGGGCCGTCGGTGTCCTCGGAGAAGCGCACCCAGTCGTCGGTGTCACTGGCGCCGCCGTCGTCCAGGCGGGGCTCGAAGGCCTGCGCGCGGTCCAGCCGCCCGGCCACCAGCTCGCGGCGCATGCGCTCGCACTGGATCAGCCGCACCGCGCGCGGCCAGCGCCCGGCGTAGGCCAGCCCCTCGGCCTCCTCGAGCACCGCGAGCGCGCGCTCGGGCGCGCCGCGCTGGTCGTGCAGGCGCGCCACCGCGCGGTAGCAGACCACCAGGTAGTCGTGCAGGCAGGCCTCGACGATCATCTCGTGGAACTGCTCGAACAGCGCCAGCGCCTCGGCGGTCTCGTCGGCCTCGTACAGCGCCTGGATCAGCACGCAGGCCAGGCACGCCTTGGAGACCGAGGTCTCCAGCACCATGCGGCGGTCCGAGATCACCGCGCGCAGGTGGCCGATGGCCTCCGGCAGCCGGCCCTGCGCCAGCAGCGTCAGCCCGGCGTGCACGCCCGAGTAGCCGAGCGTGAAGGTGGCGCGCGCCTCCTCGCTCAGCTCGCGGCCGCGCGCGAAGCAGGCCAGCGCCTCGTCGAAGCGGCCGCGCGCGTTGGCGACGAAGCCGCGCACGTTGTAGCTGGCGGCGTACTCGAAGCGGCCGAAGCGCGTCGCCGCCGGCTCGCGGTGGTCGGTCAATGCGGCGTACTCGAGCGCGCGCGCCGGGTCGTCGCGCAGGATCGCCACCATCGCCAGCGCCAGCCGCGGGTCGCCCTCGGTCAGCCCTCGGGCCAGGCTGTCCTGCAGCACCGGCATCAGCGGCTCGATCTGCTCGTGGCGGATCAGGAAGCTGCCGGCCCAGGCCAGCTTGACCGCCAGCCCGGGGCGGCGCCGCGCCGCGTCGATCGGCAGGCGGCCGGCCCAGCGGTCGACGGTGGCCAGGTGGCCGTCGGGCACCAGCGCGTCGGTCCACAGGTCGAAGACCTCGCAGGCGCGGTCCTCGTCGCCGGCGCTCAGGTGGTGGTGCAGCGCCTCCTCGTAGTGGCCCCGCGCCTGGAACCAGGCGGCGGCCCTGCGGTGGACCGGGGCCACCGCCTCGGGCTCGGTGCGCGCCAGCTGGTCCTGCAGGAAGGCGGCGAACAGCGCGTGGTAGGTGAACCAGCCCTCGCCCGACTCCAGGCGACGCACGAACAGCCCGTCGCGCTCCAGCACCGCCAGCATCTCGTGGCCGTCGGCGCGGTCGAGCAGCTCGTTGCACAGCGGCGCCGACAGCCGCGCCAGCACCGAGGTCCGCAGCAGGAAGGACTGCACGCGCGGCGGCTGCTGGCCGAGCACGTTCTCGGCCAGGTAGTCGGCCACCTCGCGCGGTGCGCAGGCGCGCCCTTCGCGCAGCGAGTCGCGCACCGACGGCGAGCCGAGCGCGAGGCGATAGAGCTGCACCGCGGCCGGCCAGCCCTCGGTGCCGCTGAAGATGGCCTCCAGCTCGGGCTCGCTGACGGCCGGGCCGGCGCCGGCGTCGAACACGCGGCGGATCTCCTCGCGCGAGAAGCGCAGGTCCTCGGCACTGACGATGCGGGCCTCGTCGCCGGCCACGAGGCGCGGCAGGCCGAGCTCGGGCACCAGCCGGCTGGCCAGGAACCAGCGCACGCGGTCCGGCGCCTCGTGGATCAGTTCGCGCAGCAGGCGCAGCGCCGCCGGGTCCTTGACCGCATGCAGGTCGTCGATGAAGAGCGCGACCGGCTGGCCGAGCTCGAGCAGCCGGCCGATCAGCCAGTCGGCGCGCGGCGTGATGGTCGCGGCGTCGTCGTCCGCCCCCGGCGGCGCGCCGGCGCCGAGCACCGCCACCAGCGCCTGCAGGTGGCCGATCAGCCGGTGCACGTCGTTGTCGCTGTCGTCCAGCGACAGCCAGCCCGTCAGCGCGCCGCGGCGCTCGCTGGCGGCGCGCGCCTGCAGCATCAGGCTGGTCTTGCCGTGGCCGGCCGGGCCCTGGAACACCACCACGCGCGCCGCAGCCGAACCGAACAGGCGCGCGAGCAGCGCGTCGCGCTGCACCGCATGGCGGTGCGGCCGCGGCGGCAGGATCTTGTGGTTGGGCGGCGGCGGCGCGGCGCGCGCCGGCTCGGCGGTGTTCAAGGGCAGCGGCTAGGGACGACGACCGGGCGCGCATTCTGCGCCCCGGCCTCCGCAACGCCACGCGGTCGCGCCGGGCGCCTAGGGAATCCCCGGGGCGCCGGGCCTCAAAACTAGCCAGACGGGTAGGGCCGGCCGCGCCCGGCGCCGCGACCATGGGCACCCATGCCGGGCGCCGCCCCGGACCTCGACCCCAGGAGACGCCGGAGATGAACGCCGCCACCGCCCCCACCGCCCCCACCCGCTACGACGTCGTCGTGGTCGGTGCGGGCTTCGCCGGCCTGTACGCCCTGCACGTGCTGCGCGGGAAGGGCTATTCGGTGCGGGTCTTCGAGGCCGGCGACGGCATCGGCGGCACCTGGTACTGGAACCGCTACCCCGGCGCGCGCTGCGACATCGAGAGCGTCGAGTACTCCTACTCCTTCGACGAGGCGCTGCAGCAGGAGTGGGACTGGCCGGCGCGCTACGCCGACCAGGCCGACATCCTCGCGTACATCAACCATGTCGCGGACCGCTTCGACCTGCGCCGCGACATCCAGCTCGGCACGCGCGTCGAGTCGGCCGTGTTCGACGAGGACGCCGGCCGCTGGACCCTCGCCACCAGCCGCGGCGAGACGCTGTCGGCGCAGTTCTGCGTGATGGCCACCGGCTGCCTCTCCACGCCCAAGCAGGTCGACGTGGAGGGCATCGACCGCTACGCCGGCCGCTGCCTGCACACCGCCGCCTGGCCGCGCGAGGGCGTGGACCTGACCGGGATGCGCGTCGGCATCATCGGCACCGGCTCCTCGGGCATCCAGGCCATCCCCCACCTCGCGGCGCAGGCCAGTCACCTGACGGTGTTCCAGCGCACGCCCAACTTCAGCATCCCGGCCTGGAACCACCCGCTGACCGACGCCGACCGACGCGAGCACAAGCGCGACTACGCGGCCCTGCGCGAGCGCGAGTGGAACAACATGCTCGGCATCTCGCGCTTCCCGGTGCAGACCGGCCGCGCGCTCGACGCCACGCCCGAGGAGCGCGAGCGCGAGTACGAGGCGCGCTGGGCGATGGGCGGCCTGAGCTTCTACACCTCCTACGTCGACCTGCTGACCGACCCCGCGGCCAACGAGACGGTGGCCGAGTTCGCGCGCAACAAGATCCGCGCCACCGTCCGCGACCCGCGTGTCGCCGAGATGCTGTGCCCCAAGGA
This sequence comes from uncultured Methylibium sp., assembly GCA_964384225.1. Lineage (GTDB taxonomy): Bacteria > Pseudomonadota > Gammaproteobacteria > Burkholderiales > Burkholderiaceae_C > Methylibium. Next base: position 30,887 of record CAYLKR010000003.1, on the reverse strand, counting down.
CTACCCCTTCGGCACCAAGCGCCTGTGCGCCGACAGCGGCTACTACGAGACCTACAACCGCGACAACGTGACCCTGGTCGACCTGCGCGCGACGCCCTTCGAGCGCTTCGACGCCGACGGCGTGCACACCGCCGACGGCCGCTACCACCCGCTGGACGTGCTGGTCACGGCCACCGGCTTCGATGCGCTGACCGGCACGCTGACGCGCATGGACATCCGCGGCCGCGGCGGCGTGACGCTCGCCGACAAGTGGCGCCACGGGCCGCGCACCGCGCTCGGCATCATGAGCGCGCAGTTCCCCAACCTGTTCGTCACCACCGGCCCGGGCAGCCCGTCGGTGCTGTTCAACATGGTCCTCGGCAACGAGTACCACGTGAACTGGATCGTCCGCGCGATCGACGACCTGCGCCGCCAGGGCCGGCGCAGCATCGAGCCCACCCAGGCCACCGAGGATCACTGGTCCGAGCATGTCAACGCGCTCGGCAACGCCACCCTCTTCACCCGCGCCAACTCCTGGTACATGGGCGCCAACGTGCCCGGCAAGGCGCGCCAGATCCTGCTCTACCTCGGCGGCTTCCCGGCCTACCGCCAGACCTGCGAGCAGATCGCCGCGAGCGGCTACGAGGGCTTCGCGCTCGTGTGACGGCCGCAGCACCAACCACGGAGACTCCTACCGATGAAAGCCGCCTGGTACGAACGCACCGGCAGCGCCCGCGAGGTGCTGCAGCTCGGTGACCTGCCCGACCCCGAGCCCGGCCCCGGCGAGGTGCGCGTGCGGCTGCAGTGGTCGGGCGTCAACCCGTCGGACGTGAAGTCGCGCGGCGGGCTGCGCAGCAGCGTGATGCCCTTCCCGCGCGTCGTGCCCCACAGCGACGGCATGGGCGTGATCGACGCGGTCGGCGCGGGCGTCAGCCCGGCGCGCCTCGGCGAGCGCGTCTGGCTGTGGAACGGCGCCTGGCAGCGGCCCTTCGGCACCGCGGCGCAGCGCATCGCGCTGCCGCAGCAGCAGGCCGTGGCGCTGCCGGACGGCGTGCCCGGCGAGGCGGCGGCCTGCTTCGGCATCCCGGCGCTGACGGCGCTGCACGCGCTGCTGGTGGACGGCGGCGTGGCGGGCAAGACCGTGCTGGTGGCCGGCGGCGCCGGCGCCGTCGGGCACTACGCCGTCCAGTTCGCCAGGCGGCTGGGCGCGGCACAGGTGATCACGACCGTCAGCAGCCCCGAGAAGGCCGCGGTGGCGGCCGAGGCCGGTGCCGACGTGGTGATCGACTACCGCCGCGAGAACGCCGCCGAGCGCGTGCTCGCGGCCACCGGCGGGCGCGGCGTGGACCGTGTGATCGAGGTCGACGTGGTGGCCAACGCCGCGCTCGACATGGAGGCCGGGCGGCCGGGCGGCGAATGGATCGTCTACGGCTCGGGGGCGGTGCAGATCACGCTGCCCTTCTTCGCGCTGGGCCTGCGCCACCCGCGCATCACGGTGTTCATCGTCTACGCGCTGAGCGACGACGACCGCGCCGCCGCGATCGCGACCCTGCACCGCTTCCTGGCCGAGGGCGGGCTGATCCACCGCATCGCCGAGCGGCTGCCGCTGGCGCGCATCGCCGACGCGCACGAGCGTGTGGAACAGGGGCGGGCGATCGGCAACATCGTCCTGGCGATCGACTAGGGCCTGTCGACGCGATCGGAGGGCTGGCCGGCCGGGCCTCATGCCGGTTCGGCCCGCACCACGTCGCCCACGCGCACCTCCCCCGCCTCGAGGACCCGCGCCGTCATCCCGCCGTGCCCGCGCATCGCCGCGTAGCCGCCGGGGCCGACCGCCTCTTCCATCCGCGAACAGGGCTGGCACGGCCCGACGATCTCCAGCAGCGCACCGCCGACGCGGACCCGGGCGTTCTTCAGCGCCACCAGGTTGATGCCCGAGACCACCAGGTTGCGCCGCAGCGCCACGGCGTCCACGCCGGCCACGCCCGCCAGCGCGGCGATCACCGGCAGGTGCTCGTGCTGGATCAGCGTGACCTGGCGCGTCGAAAGGTCCGCCTCGCCGCGCCGCCCCAGGCGGTCGTCGGCCAGGCCGATGCCGGCCAGTGCATGCGTCGCGTCGACGCGCCGCGCCGGCTGCCGCGAGTCCCCGCGCACGACGATGGCCTCGACGCGGCCCGTGATGTGGGGAGGCTTCAGCAGGTCGCGGATCGTCTTCATGGGCGGATTCTGGCGGTGCGGCTCACTCCCACTCGCAGAGGACGCCGCTTGTCCGCCGTCCTGCGCTGCCGTCTGCGGCTGCTTGGTAGCGACGGCGGAATGGGCGCACACGGCCAGGAGTGGACATCCCGAGCACTGCCCTGAAGCGGTCCTTCGACTGCTGTCCGCTTTTGTCGATCTTGTTAGTACTGGGTGAAACCCCAGTCCGATCGCCTCAAAGCCAAGCAGAATGCGGGTTCCAGGCTAGCTGCCCCTTCCTGTTAGGGGCGACTCGGGCGGTGTTATGCAGCAATACTTGCGCCCTAAAACATAGTTAAAAGTCGGAATTCAACGATGCTGAGATAGGTCGATAAAACGCGACAATTAAAAGTGCCGTCCCGAATTGAGGTCAGATTCAAAAATGAGCCTTCGATCTAATAGGCCGCCACTCTAAAATTTTTTATACATAGTCGTTGTTAGCCTTTGCATCTCAGGTATAACGTGGCTCTTCCGCAGCGGTGCATTACAGCTATGGGATCGCCATCCCAGGCCCGGCGAGGATTATGAGTATGGATGGTTTTTTTCACTATTGTTTGCGATTCCATCAGGCTTCTTGATTGGCTCATTCCTGATGTTCCAGTTTCTGATGTGGTACCGGACCAGAGAGACAAAAGAGAAAAGAAATCTTGGTGCCGAAGACTCGTAAATGCAGTGGATCAATGCACCAAAGCAGAAGAGCTTTTAACAATCGGCTGCACAGCGACCGATTTTCTGCCGCTTCGCGGCTCCAAACCGGCGCGTGAGCCGGGCGTTAGGCCTGATCTGTGGCGAACTTCAAGCACCTCTATCGCGAAGTCCGCGAGGCACTGGCAAGTCCAGGGCCATGGCAGCCCGCGCCTACGGTGGAGCAAGTGGCACGCGCTCGCGGTTGGCGGCTTGTGGCGCGGTGCTTGGCTTCCATTGGTCTAGCTGCCTTAGGCGTCTACTGGCTCACGGACTGGTTGCCGCATTGGTTTGGCTATGTGCTCGCGCCAATTGGTGTAGCGGCCTGGCTTGCGGTGGTCCAGGCTCAGGCCTCGTTGCGCTCAACAGCAACAAATGAATAGAGCGCTTGTGCCCACAGCGGTCCCGGGCCTAACCAGTTGTTCCAGCCGACCGCCTGCGGCGGCTGAACGCCAATGTTGAGCGACTGCTTCTGATGGCCGTGCCCGATCGCTAAGGGTCGATTCCGGCCCATCGGACGGCGAATGAGCCCCCATCAGGCCCTCCCCTCGCCGACCATCGGCCGAGCGTCGATGTCGGGTGCAACCGTCGGTCGACGGCTAGGGTGACAACGACAGGCGTTCCACGCGATCCTCGTTCGCGACACCAGCCGCCGGCTCTTCGGGCCGCGCTGTCGCCGTCGGCCCCAGCTGCTGCAGCGCCAGCGCCTCGATCGCGTCGGCGGCGCGCTGCGCCGCGTCGTCGGCGCCGGTCAGGGCCTCGGCCTGCCGCGCGCAGGCCGAGCGGATCGTGGGGTCGTGCACCAACCGGTCGAGCGTCGCGGTCCAGCGCCGCGGACGCAAGCGCAGGCCCACGCCGCGGCGCACCCAGCGATCGGTGTTGTCGAACTGGTCGTGCGCGAACGGCGCCAGCCCCTGCGGCACGCCGGCCGACGCGGCCTCCACGCCGGTGCCGATGCCGCCGTGGTGCACGACCGCGCGCAGCCTCGGCATCAGACGGTCGAAGGGCACGTAGTCCACGGCGTGGGTCCAGGGCGGCAGGCGTGCCGGGAGCTGGTCAGCAAAGGGCGTCACGAGCACGGCGCGCAGGCCGAGCGCCTCGCAGGCGCGCAGGGCGGCGGCGAAGAAGTCGCGTCCATGCGCCATCGCCGAGCCGGGCGTGAAGCCCACCGGCGCCGGCCCCTCGGCCAGGAAGCGCGTCAGCGCCTCCGGCAGCGCGGCGCCGGGTGCCGCGGGCCAGCGCGGGAAGCCGGTGGTCACGGTGTGTGCGGGCCAGTCGGCCTGGGGCGGTGCAAACCAGTCGGGCCAGGCGGCGATCACGCGCTGCGGCGAGTGGGCCCATGCGCCGAGCACCCGCCGCACCGGCGGCAGGCCGAGGCGGCGGCGGATCTCGTCGAGGCCCGGCGCCGCCACGGGGTCGATGAAGAATCGTTCCACCGCGCGGTGCAGTGCGCGCACCAGCCCCGCCGGCAGGGGCCCGAGCGGCGGCAGCCCCGGCAGCCGGGCCGGCGCCGCGCCGGAGAACAGGCAGGCCGGCGACAGGTGCACGGTGGCGGCCGGCAGGCCGTGGGTCTCCTGCAGCAGCCGGGCCTGCCAGGCGAGCGTGCTGCCGACCAGCACGGTGCGGCCCGGCCGCACGCGCGCGCGCAGCGCCTCGTGGGCCTCGAGCAGGTGCGCCCGCATGTGCGTCCACATCAGCGCGAAACTGCGGCGCGGGTGCCAGAGGTCGGCGTCGGCGACGACGCGGCGGTAGTCGTCCTCGCTGCCCAGCGGCAGGCAGCGCAGGCCGGCGGCCTCGATGCGCGCCCGGAAGTGGGCGGAGGCCTGCACCTCGACCTCGTGGCCGCGCGCGCGCAGCGCCGCGCCGATGGCGAGGAAGGGGTGGACGTCGCCGGCGCTGCCGACGCAGGAGATCAGGACCCGCATGCGGCATTGTGCGCACCGCGCCGGCCGCATCACCGGCACGGGGCCACCGCGCCGCCGGCGCCGCTCAGCGCGGCGGCTCGGCGGGCGTCAGCGACTTGATGTAGGCCACGATCTGCCAGATCTCGGCATCGGGGATCGAGCCCTTCCACGACGGCATCACGTTGCCGGCGCGGCGGCGGCCGTTGGCGATGACCTCGTGGATGCGCTGCGGGTCCCAGCCCGGTCGCTCCTTGAAGGACTTGACCTTGCCCGCCTCGCCCTCCTGGCCGTGGCAGTAGGCGCAGGCGCTGATGAAACGCTTGCGGCCCGCGGCGATCCATTCCGGGTCGGCCAGCTGCTCTGCGGTGGGCACCGCGGCGGCTTCACCGGCGGCCGGCGCCTGCAAGGCCGGTGCCGGCTCGGCCTGCACGGCTGGCGCGTCGGCCGCCGGCGCGGCCGCGACCGCGCTGCCGCAGAGCAGTGCCGCCAGCAGCCGCCTCATTCGAGCGTGAACGCGATCAGCGCCGCGCCGCCGTTGAGCTGCTTGAACTCCGGGTAGAGCCCGCCGGCGAAGCCCGGGAACAGCGAGCCGAAGCCGCTCGGCACGACGATGTACTGCTTGCCGCCGACCGCGTAGCTCATCAGCCCGGAGCGGATGCCCGAGCCGGTGTTGAACTCCCACAGCACCTTGCCGTTGCGCGCATGGTGGGCGCGCACGATGCCGCGCGGGTCGCCGTTGAAGACCAGGTCGCCGGCGGTCGCCAGCACGCTGCCGAGCCCGGGCAGCGGCTGGTCGATCGACCAGACGCGCTTGCCGGTGAAGGGGTCGACCGCCTGCAGCCGCGCCGAGGCCTTGGCGCCGGGCGGCGGCTCGAAGCCGATCTCGGAGATGCCGAAGAAGGGCTGCGAATAGCCCAGCTTGTCGACGTCGTGGTCGGGCGAGACGGTGATGCGGTTGCAGAACTCCTGCGCGTTGGTGTACCAGAGCCCCGTGCGCGGGCTGTAGGCGCCGTGGTTCCAGCTGCGCGCACCCAGCGCGCTGGGGCAGAACAGCTTGCTCTTGCCGACCTCGGGCTCGTTGCGGCCGATCAGCGCGCCGCTCTTCGGATCGACGCCGCTCACCCAGTTCACGTGGTCGGAGAAGCGCCAGACATGGTCGACCTGGCCGCTGGCACTGTCGAGCACGGTGACGTGGCCGCCCTTGTTCAGGTGCACCATCATCTGCCGGCCGGCGCGCGGGATCAGCAGGGCCTCGTAGGCCGAGTCGTAGTCCCACACATCGTGCGGCACTTCCTGGTGGTGCCAGCGCAGCTGGCCGCTGCGCGGCTCGATCGCCAGCACGGTGGCGGTGTAGAGGTTGTCGCCGCGGCGCTTGCTGCCGTCGAAGTCGGGCGCGGCGTTGGAGGTGCCGACGAAGTACAGGCCCAGCTTCGGGTCGTACTGCCCCGGCATCCAGGCGCCGCCGCCGCCGGTGCGGGCGCTGTCGCCGGGCCAGCTGGCCGGGTCGCGGCGGATGGTCTCGAACTCCCAGAGCTTGGCGCCGGTGTTCGCGTCGACGGCGTAGATCTTGCCGGCCTGGGCGACGTCGCCGCCGGTCGGGCCGAGGATCAGCACGTCGCCGGCCAGCGTCGGCGGCGAGGTGAAGTTGCAGCCGTGGCACTTGCGCGGCTCGGTGAGCTGGGTGGACCACAGCGGCTTGCCGGTGGCCTGGTCGAGCGCGATCGCGCGGCCGTCGGTGCTGCCGATGAAGACCTTGCCGAGACCGATGCTGACGCCGCGGCTGTAGCCGGCGAAGACCGACTGCGCGCCCGATTCCTCGATCTCGGCGAAGTAGCGCCAGCGCTCCTTGCCGGTCTTGCCGTCGAGCGCGAAGACGCGGTTGTTCGGGCCGATGTAGTAGACGACGCCGTCGATCGCCAGCGGCGTGGCCTGCAGGCCCTGGGTGATGTCGCCGGGCTGGTGGATCCAGGCGATCTTGAGCTTGCGCACGTTGCTCGTGTCGATCAGCGCCAGCGGGCTGTAGCGCCAGCCGCGGTGGTCGCGGTGGTACTCGGGCCAGTCGGACGCCGGGCCGGCGGCCGCCGCCGGCAGCGCGGTGAGCAGCGCGGCGGCCAGGACGGACAGGCCCGCGAGCCGGCGCGCGACGGTGGGGAACGGGTTCGTCATCGGGTCTCCCTCGGGTCGTCGGATCGGGCTCGGCCTCAGGCCAGCGCGAAGCCGGCGTAGCCGCCCGCCTTCACCGCGTCGCAGGCCTTGCGGTAGTTGCCCACGCCCCCGGCATAGGGCAGCAGCTGGCGCTCCTTGCCCTCGATGTTGGCGCCGGTGTACCAGGAGTGGTTGGTCTTGAAGACCAGCGTGGCGCTCGCGACCTCGTTGTGGTGCGCCATCCATTGCGCCTCGGCCTCGGCGGTGGGCTCGATCGAGCGGCGGCCCTGCGCGCGCACGTGGGCGATGCTGTCGGCGATCCAGTCGACCTGCTGCTGCAGGCAGGTCGGCACGTTGCAGAAGGCGGCCGCCGGCGAGAACGGCGCCATCGTCATGAACATGTTCGGATAGCCGTGCACCTGCAGGCCCATCGTGGTGCGGATCTTCTTCGCCCACTCGTCCTTCAGCGACAGGCCGTCGCGGCCGCGGATGTCGATGCGCGTCAGCGCGCCGGTGCCGGCGTCGAAGCCGGTGGCGCAGATCAGGATGTCGAAGGCATGCTCGCCGGCCGAGGTGCGGATGCCGTTCTCGGTGATGCATTCGATCGGCGTGGCCTTGGTGTCGACCAGCGTCACGTTGTCGCGGTTGAAGGCCTCGTAGTAGCCGGTCTCCAGCGGCACGCGGCGGGTGCCGAAGCCGTGGTCGTGCGGCACCAGCATCTCGGCGACCTTCGGGTCCTTGACGCGGGCGCGGATGCGCTGGCGCACGAACTCGGAGAACTCGGCGTTGACGCGCTCGTCGAAGAACACTTCGGCGAAGCCGCCGATCCAGAAGTTCAGCGAGCCGTCGTCCCACAGCCGCTGCAGGATGCGCTGGCGCTCCTCGGGCGGCACGTCGAAGAAGGGCCGGTTCTCGAAGTCGTAGTTGAAGCCGGCGAAGGTGCCCTGCACGCGCTCCTTGAGCATCGGGTACTCGGCCCGCAGCGCGGCGCGCTTGGCGTCGTCGTACTTCGGGTTGCGCATCGGGATGGTGTAGTTCGCGGTGCGCTGGAACACCGTGAGGTGGCCGACCTCCGGCGCGATGGTCTGGATCACCTGGATGCCGGTCGCGCCGGTGCCGATGATGCCGACGCGCTTGCCCTTCAGGTCCACGCCCTCGCGCGGCCACTGCGCGGTGTGGATGGTGCGGCCCTTGAAGCGCTCGTGGCCCGGGAACGGCGGCACCACCGGCGCCGACAGCCCGCCGGTGCCCATCAGCAGGTACTGGGCGCTGACCGACTTGCCGTCGCTGGTGCGCACGGTCCAGCGCCGGGCGGTCTCGTCGTAGGTCGCGGCGTCGACGCGGGTGCCGAAGCGGATGTGACGGCGCAGGTCGAAGCGGTCGGCGACATGGTTGAGATAGCGCTCGGTCTCGGCCTGGGCCGGGAAGCGCTCGCTCCAGTCCCATTCCTTCAGCAGCTCGTCGGAGAACCAGTACTGGTAGATGTAGGACTGCGAGTCGACGCGCGCGCCGGGGTAGCGGTTCCAGTACCAGGTGCCGCCGACGCCGCTGCCGGCCTCGAAGGCCTGGACCTCGAGGCCGAGTTCGCGCAGCTTGTGGATCATGTACATGCCGGCGAAGCCGGCGCCGACGACGACGGCGTCCACTTGCGGCACGGCGGCCGACTCGTTCTCTGACATGGCGGGCTCCTGATGACGGACGGGCGTGAAGCCCGCATTGAAGTCGCCGCGGCCGCGATTGCAGCCACCCGGTCAGGTAGTTCTGCGTCCTGCTGCGTCGCAGCAAGTGCGGCGCTAGGGGCAATCCCGGCATCGGGCGGCGGCAAGGCCGCCAACAATCCGGGCGGTCTGTCCGCCGCATGCTCCCGAGCCGGCCACCATGCCCCCATCGCCTCCCGCCGGACTGTCCCTCGCCGCGAGCGCCGCGCAGCGGCTCGGCCTGCCCGGCCGCGGCTTCCAGCCGGAGGTGCGGACCCACAAGCTGTTCACGCCGCCGGTCCATCCCGATGCGGTGCGGCGCAGCGCGCTGCTTGAGCGCGTGCTGCAGGACGACCGGCTGCGCGTGACGGTGCTGCAGGCGCCGGCCGGGCACGGCAAGTCGACCACGCTGCAGCAGATCAAGGCGGCGCAGGAGCAACGCGGCTGGCGCACCGCCTGGCTGACGCTGGACGACGCCGACAACGACCCGCGCCGCTTCGAGGCCCACCTCGTCGCGGTGACGACCCTGCTGCAGGGCGGCGACGGGCCGGACCCGCAAGTCCCCGGCGACGCGCCGCGCGACCTGGCCGACTGGGTGCTCGACGCGCTGGCCGGGCTGGACGGCCCGTCGGCGTTGTTCCTCGACGAGTTCCAGGCGCTCACCAACGAGTCGATCCTGCGCGTCTTCCGCTCGGTGCTGGCGCGGCTGCCGGCCCAGGCCCATGTCTACATCGGCTCGCGGGCATTGCCGGAGATCGGCCTCGCGACCCTGCTCGTCAACCGCATCGCGATGGTGGTGCGGGCGGGCGACCTGTGCTTCACGCCCGACGAGATGAACGCGTTCTTCGCGGGGGCCGAGCGCTCGACGCTCAGCGCCGGCGAGGTCGATGCGATCTACCGTCGCACCGAGGGCTGGCCGGCCGGTGTGCAGCTCTTCCGGCTGGCGCTGGAGAGCCCGGAGGTGCGCCTCTCGCTCGACGAGGTCGAGAACTGCGGCCCGCGCGAACTGGCCGAGTACCTGGCCGACAACGTGGTCTCGCTGCAGCCGCCGCGCATCCAGGAGTTCCTGCTGAAGACCGCGCTGCTGCAGCGGCTGAGCGCGCCGCTGTGCACGGCGATCACCGGCGTCGAGGACGCGCAGGCGCTGCTGATGCAGCTCGAGCGCTCGGGCCTCTTCGTGCGCGCGCTGGACTCCGACAACCGCTGGTTCAAGTACCACGGCCTGTTCTCCACGCACCTGGCCGACAGCCTGCGCCGCAGCGCCCCGGACGAATGCCTGCGCGTGCACCGGCAGGCCGCGCGCTGGCACCATGCCCAGGGGCTGCCCGACGACGCGGTCCACCACGCGCTGTGCTGCGAGGAATACGCGCTCGCGGCCTCGATGCTGACGGACTGGTCGGCGCGGCTGGTCGCCCGCGCCGAGCTGATCACGCTGGAGCGCTGGCTCGACCGGCTGCCGTCGCCGGAGGTGGCGCCGCGTGCCGCGCTGATCATCCGCGCCGCCTACGCGCTGATATTCCTGCGCCGGCGCACCAAGCTGCGGCCGCTGCTGGAGCGCATGGATGCGATGGCCGGCCGCGGCGACCTGCTCGAAACGACCCAGCCCGACCTGTGCCGGGCCATGGCCGCGCTGCTGGTCGACGACGACATGGCCGGCGCCGTCGACATCATCGGCCGCACCGGCCCGGTCGAGCGCGAGCTCGACGGCTTCCCGGCCTTCGAGCTGGGCGCCGCCGCCAACGTGCTGGCGCTGGGCCATGTCGCCCGCGGCGACTTCGACGCGGCACGCCGCGCGCGGTCGCTCGCGCGGGCCCACATTGCGCGCGGCGGCGGCACCTTCGTCAGCGGCTACACGGCGGCGATCAACGGCAGCAGCCTGATCGCCCAGGGGCGGCTGCACGACGCGCTGGCCCATCTGCGCGAGCAGAACGTGCAGGCGGTGCCGCTCGACACCTCGATCGCCGGCGCGGCCCTGGCGGCCTGCCACATCTGGGCCCTCTACGAGGCCAACGACCTGGCGACGCTGGAGTCGCTGACGCACCGCTTCCAGCGCGAGATCGCGGACTCCGTGATCCTGGACTTCATCGCCGTGGCGCTGCTCGCGATCGCCCGCATGCACGACGCGCGCGGCCGCCCCGACGAGGCGGTGGCGGTGCTCGACGAGCTCGAGCGCATCGGCCTGACGAGCCCCTGGCCGCGCCTCGTCGCGATCAGCGAGTGGGAGCGGGTGCGGCGCTCACTGGCCGCCGGCGACGTCGAGCGCTCGGCCGCGCGGGCCGAGCGCATCGCCGCGGACCGGCGCCCCGGCGACCCGCACTGGATCCACATGGCCGAGGACATGGAGGGCTCGGGCTATGGCCGCATCCGCCTCGCGATCGCCTCGGGCGACTGGGGCCAGGCGGCGCAGCGCATCGAGCAGGAGCGCACCCGCCAGCCCGACCGCAGCTACCGCCAGATGAAGCTGCACGTGCTGGAGGCCCTGTTGCAGCGGCGCATGGGCGCGCGCAGCGCGGCCCACCGCAGCCTGCGCAAGGCGCTGCAGCTCGGGCGCCGCGGGCGCTACGTGCGATGCCTCCTCGACGAGGGCGACGGCGTCGTCGAGCTGCTGCGCGAGGCCTACCAGGCGGTCCTGCAGGGCACCGAGTCCCGCGGCGGCGCGCCCGACCCCGACCGCGACTACCTCGAGGCCCTGCTCGAGGCCTCGGGCACCGACCTCGCGCGCCAGGGCGCCCGCTCGGCACCGTGCGAGCCGCTGTCCGAGCGGGAGAAGGAGATGCTGGTGCTGCTCGTCAACGGCCGCACCAACCGCGAGATCGCCGAGCGGCTGTTCGTCTCGGAGAACACGGTCAAGTTCCACCTGAAGAACATCTACGCCAAGCTCGGCGTGAGCAACCGCATCCAGGCACTGGATGCGGCGCGCTCGCTGCGCCTGATCGCCTGAGCCGCGCGCGGCTCAGGCGCCGGCCGGTTCGGCCTCGCGGATCAGGTCGTACTCGGCCGGGTCGAAGGTCGCGGTGCGGGCGCGGTAGTCCTCCACGCTGCCCGACCAGTTGTTGGTGATGCGGCCATCGGCGGTCTTGTACCAGCTCGAGCAGGAGCCGGCCCAGGACGAGCCCTCCAGGTCCTTCTGCAGCTGGCGGTTGAAGGCCGCCATCACCTCGGCCTTGACGTCGAGCGCGGCCGCCTCGTGCTCGCGCGCCGCGCGCAGGGCCTTCAGCGTGTACTCGATCTGGCACTCGATCATGGTGATGATCGAGTTGTGGCCGAGGTTGGTGTTCGGCCCGTAGAGCATGAACAGGTTGGGGAATCCGGCGACGTTGATGCCGAGGTAGGCCTCGGCGGCATCCTTCCACGCCTGGCGCAGCGAGCGCCCGCCGCGGCCCTTGATGTCGGCCACGCCGAGGAAGGAATGCGTCTCGAAGCCGGTGCCGAACACGATCACGTCGAACTCGTGCAGCCGGCCGTCCCGGGTGCGGATGCCGCCGGCCTCGATACGATCGATGAGCGTGGTCTCCAGCGTCACGTTCGGGCGGTTGAAGACCGGGTAGAAGTCGTCGGCGATGACAATGCGCTTGCAGCCGATCGGGTAGTCGGGCCAGAGCTTCTCGCGCAGCACCGGGTCGGCGATCTGCGACTCGAGCTGGGCGCGCGCCATGAAGGTGAACTCGGCCGCCTTGGGCGTGTTCTGCCGCATCGCCTCGTACCAGCTCTCGTGGTCGGCGTAGATCGCCTGGCGGCTGGCGTCGCGCGTCGCCGGCACGGCGTGGAAGATGCGCTGCTCGTCTTCGGTGTAGGGCCGGTCGAGGCGCGGCACGACGTAGTTCGGCGAGCGCTGAAAGACCGTCAGGTGGCCGGAGCGGCGCGCCAGCTCGGGAATGAACTGCACCGCGCTCGGGCCGACGCCGATGCAGGCGACGCGCTTGCCCTCGAAGACCGTGTCGTGCTGCCAGCGCGCCGAGTGGAACAGCGTGCCCTTGAAGTCCGCGCGGCCCTCGATGCCCGCGAAGCTCGGCCGGTTGAGCTGGCCCCAGGCGGTGACGAAGACGCGCGCCAGGATGATCTCGTTGCCGGCGGTGCGGATGCGCCACAGCAGCGCGGCGTCGTCCCAGCTCGCGTCGATGACCTCGGTGTTGAAGCGGATCAGCGGCAGCAGGCCGCTCTTCTCGGCCAGCAGCTCGATGTTGTGCAGGATCTCCGGCTGCGCGCAGTAGGTGCGGCTCCACTCCGGGCGCTCGGTGAAGGAGAACCAGTAGAGGTGGGAGCGCACGTCGCAGGCCGCGCCCGGATAGGTGTTGTCGCGCCACGTGCCGCCGACGCTCGCGGCCTTCTCCAGCAGGACGATATCGTGCTCGCCCTCGTCCCGCAGCCTCAGTGCCATGCCGAGCCCGCCGAAGCCGGTGCCCAGGATCGCCACGTTGTAGACCTTCATCGCTTCTCCATCTCCAGTTGCCGCCGGCCCGCTCGGGGCCGTCCTTCGCTCGTCGAGTGTCGTGCCGGGCCCTCAGCCCGTCGTCTGGTAGCGCAGGCGCAGCTCGCGCTTGAGCAGCTTGCCGCTCGGGTTCTTGGGCAGTGCATCGGTCAGGATCACCGTCTTGGGCACCTTGAAGCGCGCCAGGCGCTCGCTGCAGTAGGCGATGACCGCCTGCTCGGTGAGCTCGTGGCCGGCCTTGGGCACCACCACCGCGGTCACGGCCTCGATCCACACCGGGTGCGGCAGGCCGATCACGGCCACCTCCGACACGCCCGCCAGGCCGTAGATCGCCTCCTCCACCTCGCGGCTGGCGACGTTCTCGCCGCCGGTCTTGATCATGTCCTTCTTGCGGTCGACGACGGTGATGTAGCCCTCCTCGTCGCGCGTGGCCAGGTCGCCGCTGTGGAACCAGCCGCCGTCGAAGGCCGCCGCGGTGCGCTCCTCGTCGTGGAAGTAGCCGCTGAGCAGCTGCGGCGAGCGGTGCACGATCTCGCCGATCTGGCCCGGCGCCACGTCCTGCATCAGGTCGTCGACGACCCGGGTCTCGACGTTGAGCGTCGGCCGGCCGGCCGAGCCGGCCTTGCGCAGCTGGTCCTCGGGCTTGAGCACGGTGGCCAGCGGCGCGATCTCGGTCTGGCCGTAGAGGTTCCACAGCCGCACCTGCGGCAGCCGCTGCTGCAGTTCCTCGAGCACCGCCACCGGCATGATCGACGCGCCGTAGTAGCCCTTGCGCAGCGCCGACAGGTCGGTCGCATCGAAGGCCGGCGAGCGCAGCAGCGCGATCCACACCGTCGGCGGCGCGAAGAACGAGGTGATCTTGTGGCGCGCCATCAGCGCCAGCAGGTTCTCGGCGACCGGCTTGCCGGTGATGACGTTGACCGCGCCCACGTAGACCGCCGGCCCGAGGAAGACGTCGAGCTGCGCGCAGTGGTAGAGCGGCAGCGCGTGCAGCATCAGGTCGCGCTCGGTGATCTCGGCGTCGACGAGGCAGCTCACGTACTGGGCGATCACCGCATCGTGCGTCAGCATCGCGCCCTTGGGTCGCGACTCGGTGCCGCTGGTGTAGATGATCTGCGCGAGCATGCCGCCGTGCAGTTCGGCGGCCGGCTGCGGGGCGTCGGCGTCGCACAGCGCGCCGAAGTCGGTCATCCCCGCGGCAGGCGTGCCGCCCTCCTCGCCCGGCATCCAGACCCATTCGCGCACCGCGGTGCCGACGCTCGCCGCGCGCGCCAGGTCGGCCAGGCCGCTGTCGGTGCACAGCATGCGCGCGCCGGAATGCTCGAGGATGTAGCGCGCCTCGTCGGCGCTGAGCATGAAGTTGATCGGCACCAGCACGGCGCCGAGCCGCGCGACCGCGAAGCGCAGCGCCGCGAAGGCGTGCGAGTTGCGCGCCAGCACGGCGACGCGGTCGCCGGTGCCGATGCCGCGCGCGGCGAGGCCGGCGGCGAGGCGATTGCAGACGTCGTCGAACTCGGCGTAGGTCCAGGCGACGTCGCCGCAACGGATCGCGAGGCGCCCCGGGTAACGCAGGCGCGTGCGGCGCAGCAGGTCGCCGAGCGTCTGACGGGAAGCATGGGTGTGGTGCATGGCGGAAACCGTTCGGTGCCGGCCTCCGGCACCCGCAGCGGGATTGAACGCCGAGCAGCGCCTGCGCCCTCCCACCCGGACGGGTAGTCCTGCGCGGCATGCCGTCCGGCGCGGGCGGCCGACCGCCGTGTTTACCCTTGCAATGGGTGAAAGTCCGCAACGGGCACCGCGCGCCGCGGCGAAGAATCTCCCCATCGCGCAGCTGCGCCGTCCGGGCGTGCGGGCGCTGCCGCTTCGGCGGTCTCGCGGCCCCTGCCCTCCCCGATCGTGGTCGATCTCCGCATGCAGGCCCTCAGCCCCCGATCCCCCACCGACACTCCCCCTGCGCCGCCGTCCGGCGCTGCCGCCACGATCGAGGTCAGCGGCCACAAGCTGTTCGCGCCGCCGGTCTATCCGGGCGCGGTGCGCCGGCACGTGATCCTCGACCGCGTGCTGCAGGACCACAGCCCGCGCGTCACGGTGCTGCAGGGCCCGGCCGGCCACGGCAAGTCGACCACGCTGCAGCAGATCAAGACCGCGCACGAGGCGCGCGGCTGGCGCACCGCCTGGCTGACCCTCGACGACGCCGACAACGACCCGACGCGCTTCGAGTCCCACCTGCGTGCGCTGGTGCAGCTGCTGCAGGCCGGCGGCGCGGGCCCGCAGCCGGGTCGCACGGCGCAGGGCGATGCGCCCCGCGCCCTGATCGACTGGCTGCTCGACCGGCTGGCGGCGATCGACACCCATGCGTCGATCTTCCTCGACGAGTTCCAGGCCCTGCGCAACGAGGCGCTGCTGCGCTTCTTCCGCACGCTGCTGCCGCGGCTGCCGGCGCATGTGCACTTCTACATCGGCTCGCGGGCCCTGCCCGAGATCGGCCTGGCCACGCTGCTGGTCAACCGCCAGGCCTGCGTGCTGCGCGCCGACGACCTGCGCTTCACGCCCGGCGAGGCGACGCAGTTCTTCGCCGAGTCGAAGGACCTGCAGGTCAGCACCGAGGAGCTCGGCACGATCTACCGCCGCACCGAAGGCTGGCCGGCCGGGCTGCAGCTGTTCCGCCTGGCGCTCGCGAGCCCCGAGGTGCGCACCTCGCTGGGCAAGCTCGACGATGCCGGCCCGCGCGAGCTGGCCGAGTACCTGACCGACAACGTCGTCACGCTGCAGTCGCCGCGCATCCAGGAGTTCCTGTTCAGGACCTCGCTGCTGCGTCGCCTGTCGGCGCCGCTGTGCGCCGCGGTGACCGGCTTCGACGACGCGCAGGCGGTGCTCGCGCAGCTCGAGCGCTCGGGCCTGTTCCTGCGCGCGCTGGACTCCGGCAACACCTGGTTCAAGTACCACGGCCTGTTCTCGACCTTCCTGGCCGACGGCCTGCGCCGCAGCGCGCCGCAGGACGTGCGGCGCGTGCATGCCGACGCGGCGCGCTGGTATCTCGACAACGGCCTGCCCGAGGAGGCGATGCACCATGCGCTTGCCTGCGAGGATTTCCCGCTGGCGGCCGCGACGCTGACCGACTGGTCGTCGCACCTGATCGCGAGCGCCGAGCTGATCACGCTGGAGCGCTGGTACGACCGCCTGCCCTTCGAGCACATCGCCAGCCGGCCGGCGCTGGTGATCCACGCCGCCTATGCGCTGATGTTCCTGCGCCGCCGCGCCAAGCTGCGCCCGCTGGTCGGCCTGCTGGCGCAGAACGCCGGCTCGGGCGACATCGGCTCGACCACCAATCCCGACCTGTGCCGCGCGATGGCCTTCGTGCTGATCGACGACGACTTCGACGCGGCGCTGCGCATCATCTCGGCGCCCGGCCTGCTGGAGCACGAGTCCGAGGGCTTTCCGTCCTTCGAGTTCGGCGCGGCCGCCAACGTGCTGTCCTTCGGCCGGGTCGCGGGCGGCGACTTCGAGGGCGCACGCAAGTCGCTGATGCTGGCGCGCGCGCACCACGAGCGTGGTGCCGGCTCCTTCGTGCGCGGCTACACCAGCGCGATCAGCGGCACCCACCTGCTGGTGCAGGGCCGGCTGCAGGAAGCGCTGGAGCGCTTCCGCGCCGAGAGCGCGCTGCAGGAGCCCCTCGACACCTCGGTCGCGGCGGCGGCGCGCGCCGCCTGCCACATCTGGGCGGTCTACGAGACCAACGACCTAGCCACGCTGGAGCCGCTGGTGACGCGCTTCCAGCGCGAGATCGCCGACTCGGTGACGCTGGACTTCATCGCCGTCGCGCTGGTGTCGATCTCGCGCATGCACCAGGCGCGCGGCCGCACGGCCGAGGCGCTGGAGGTGCTCGAGGAGCTCGAGCGCATCGGCCACGACAGCCAGTGGAAGCGCCTCGTCTCGCTGGCCGACTGGGAGCGCGTGCGCCGCGCGCTGCTCGCGGGCGAACTCGAGCGCGCAATCGCGCTGGCCGCGCGCATCCCGCCCGATCCGCCGCCGGCCGACCCGCACTGGATCCACCTCGCCGAGGACGTGGAGGGCGAGGCCTATGGGCGCATCCGGCTCGCAATCGCCGAGGGCGACCACGCCCACGCGGCGCGCCGCATCGCGCAGGAGCGGTTGCGCCAGACCGGCCGCGTCTACCGCGACATCAAGCTCGGCGTGCTCGAGGCGCTGCTGCTGCACCACCGCGGCTCGCCGAGCGGCGCGCACCGCTGCCTGAGGAAGGCGCTGCAGCTCGCGCGCGACGGCCGCTTCGTGCGCTGCATCCTCGACGAGGGCGACGTCGTCGTGCAGCTGCTGCGCGAGGAGTACCAGCAGCTGCTGCAGGCCCGCGACGGCGCGCAGGGCGACGCCGACCGCGACTACCTCGAGCTGCTGCTGGCCGCCTCGGGCACCGACCTCGGCCGCCCGCCCGCGCGCTGCCACCTGGTCGATCCGCTGTCGGAGCGCGAGAAGGAGATGCTGCAGCTGCTCGCCGACGGCGTGTCCAACAAGGAGATCGCGACGCGGCTCTTCGTCTCCGAGAACACCGTCAAGTTCCACCTCAAGAACATCTACTCCAAGCTCGGCGTCGGCAGCCGGCTGCAGGCCATCAACGCGGCGCGCACGCTGCGGCTGGTGTCCTGAGGGAAGGACTCCGGCCGCCGCGTTCGCCGTGCGTCAGGCGGTGCCGAAGGCGCGCCGCAGCTGCGTGCCGATCTGCCTGTAGACCTCGCCGGTGTGGCTCAGCACGCCCTTCATCCAGAAGAAGCCGTGGATCATCGTCGGGTTGCGCAGCGGCGTGACCGCGACGCCGGCCTTCGCCAGCGCCTCGCCATAGGCCTCGCCCTCGTCGCGCAGCGGGTCGTAGCCGGCGGTGATGATCGTCGCCGGCGGCAGGCCTTCGAGCTTGCCCCGGATCGGCGAGCAATAGGGCTCGTGCACCTGCGCCGGGTCGGCGAGGTAGTGGCCGAAGAACCAGTCCATCGCCTTCTGCGTCAGCAGGTAGCCTTCGGCGTTCTCGACGCGCGAGGGATAGCTGCCGCCGGCGTCGGTGACCGGATAGACCAGCAGCTGGTGCACGAGCTTCGGGCCCTGGCGGTCGCGCGTCATCTGGCTGACCACGGCCGCGAGGTTGCCGCCGGCGCTGTCGCCGCCGACCGCGATGCGGTTCGCGTCCAGCCCCAGCTGGGCGGCGTTCTCGCGCACCCACACCAGCGCCGCGTAGGCATCCTCGGGGGCGACCGGGTAGCGGTGCTCCGGCGCCTTGCGGTACTCGACGGTCACCACCGCCGCCTTCGCGGCGCTGCTCAGCGAGCGCGCGACCTTGTCGATCAGCTCGAGGTTGCCGAACACGAAGCCCCCGCCGTGGTAGTACACGAGCACCGGATGCGGCCCTGCGCCCTCGGGGAGGTAGACCCGCGCCGGCACGCTGCCGCCGGCCACCGGCACCTGATGGTCGGTGACGGATGCGACCGGCTCCGCATCGCCTTCGAGGCCGACGAAGGCCATCGCGGTTTCGCGCGACTCGGGCACCGTCATCTCCTCGAAGCCCTTCAGCCCCTGGGCCTTGAAGGCGTCGAGCAATCCTTGCACTTGCGGGTCGAGCGGCATGGTCATCTCCTGGTGAGGGTGGGGGAACGGGAGGCGGCCGTCAGCCGCCCAGTCTCTGCATCGCGGACTGCGTCAGGTACTTCTCGTAGACCGTCGGGTC
This sequence comes from uncultured Methylibium sp., assembly GCA_964384225.1. Taxonomy (GTDB): domain Bacteria; phylum Pseudomonadota; class Gammaproteobacteria; order Burkholderiales; family Burkholderiaceae_C; genus Methylibium. The sequence goes on along the minus strand of CAYLKR010000003.1, from coordinate 12,086 downwards.
GTTGACCCGAATCGTGTGGCCGCCGGCCACCTCGCGCACCTGCTCGAGGCGCGTCATGCGGCGGGTCTGGATGTTGAAGGCATGCACCGTGGCCCAGGACCAGTACGGCTGCTTGCCGTCCATCACGCGGCCCTTGCCGTCGTCGTAGCTCGCGAAGGCGGCGTCGAAGTGGCGGAACAGCTCGCCGCGGCGGTCGTAGGACACCATCTGGAACGGCGTCAGCGTGCGCGCGTCGAACCACACCCGCTTGCGGCCGACCGGCGCGCGCGGGTAGCGCACCGGCTCGGCCTCGATGACGATGGCCTCCGGCACCAGCTCGACCACATGGTCCCAGAACAGGTTGCCGCGCGGCCCGCCGTGGGTCTTGTGCTCCCAGTTCGGATGCTCGGACGACCAGCCGCCGGCCACCGCCGCGAGGTGCGGGCCGCGCTGCACGACGCGGTAGTTGCCCCAGGTCAGGAAGGGGTCGCCGGCCGCCCAGGCGTCCGACAGGTAGAGCTCGGCCCCCGGCACCAGCGGCTCGAAGCGCTGGTTGGTCGGGAAGCTGCGCACGCGCTTGAAGGCCGGCAGGTAGCCGTAGAGCTGGGGGAACTGGTTCTGGTCGTAGGGCCAGACGTTGAGGTAGACGGTGCCGCGCACGTCGGCCGGCTCGGTGAACAGCACCGACTGGTAGCGCAGCTTGTCGGTCTCCCCGTTCCAGTACGGGCGCGGCTCGAGCACGGTGCGCCCCACCGTCGCCATCTCGGCCCAGACCGACGCGTACTGGTACTGCGGCGTGCCGCTGGCGTCGAGGTCGACCTCCTTGCTGGCGTACACCGACACGTCGTGGCGCCCCCAGCTCAGCGTGTGGGCGGCGAACACCTCGAGCGGCGAGCGCGGCTCGGGAAACGGATTGCCGCCGATCCACGGCCGGCCGTCGGCGGTGACGATGTTGCCGCTGGCGTCGAAGCGCGCCAGGCCGCGGTGGCGCTCGCTGGCCTCGAGGTAGGCCAGCGGATTGAGCCGCGTCAGGTCGGTGGTGGTCGGCGCCAGCACGAGCCTGCGGCCCATGTGGGCGATCTGCGCCAGGCGCACCGGATCGAGCAGGTCCCTGACGAGTTCGACGTTGCCGGCGTCGATGGTGTCGCCCGGCTTCAGCCGCCCCTTGGTGTACATCTCGATCGACAGCAGCTCGTCCGGGTAGGCCGCCGCCACCGAGCCGCTGCGCCAGAAGGCCGCCCAGGCCGAGCCGAACACGCCGGCCCGCAGCAGCCCCCGCCCCGTCGCCTCGAGGAAGGCGCGGCGGCCGTAGCCGGGGTCGTAGCGTCTGAGGTGCGCCATGGCGGGAACTGCGGAGGGAGGGCGTCGTGGCAGGGGAAAAAAATGCACCGGCTGCTTGCGCGGCCGGTGCAATCGGGCATCGAGGACCGGCCGCCGCGGCGACCGGCCATGCCTCGGCCGCGAGGAGCACTCAGAACAGGTAGGCGATGCGGGCGAAGATCTCGTTGCTGTTCTGCAGACCGTCGGCGAAGTCCTTCGACTTGCCCTTGTGCTGCGAATAGAACATGTTGAGGTAGATGTCGGCCTGGATGTTCTTGGACGGCTTCCACTTCATGCCCGGCTGCATGTACCAGCCGCCCTCGAAGTCGGTCAGCACGGCGAAGTCGAAGCGGTACTCGAGCGTCGGCGACGGCTGCTGCAGCGCCAGCGCGTAGGCGTTGAAGCCGCCGCTCTTGCCCTTGGGCGCGAGGCTGCGGGTGCCCACGTCCTTGCCGGCCAGGTAGTCGCCGAGCGCGCTCTGGTCGTAGCCGTCGAGGTGGCGCCCGAAGATGTCGCTGCGCTGCTTGTGCAGCCACTGCGCCACGAAATAGGTCGCCGGGAAGCTGCTGACGAACTTGTGGTACTTCTCGAAGATGAGGGCGAACTGGTACTCGTTCTGCTCGAGGTAGTCGCCGAGCGTCGGGTTGGTGAACTTCTTGTTCGGCGTGTACGAGAACTCGAAGCGACCGATGAGCTGGTCGAGCAGCGAGTCGGGCTCGCCCTCGAAGACGCGGTTGATGCCGCCGCCGATCACCGTCTCGCGCATGTACTCGCGCTGCAGCCAGCCGCGCACCGGGCCCAGGCCGGCGAAGGTGTCGACGATGCACTTGGCGGTCGCCGTGTTTGTGACCTGGTAGTTCAGCGGCGTGCCGCTCGCGCCGCCGCCGGCCGCGCCGCAGCCGCCGACGACCGCGTCGATGCCCAGCGTCGAGGACCAGTATTCGGCGCTCTGCCCCAGCGTCGGGAACACCGCGCTGGCGAAGGTGCCGACGCCCTGGATCGCATTCAGGCGCGAGAACACCGCGCCGCGGCCCCAGTCGTTGAAGCTCCACACGCCGGTGTTGGTGTTGGTGGCCGCCGAGCCGGGGTAGGCGGCGTTGTCGTTGCCGGTGTCCTTGGCGATCGACCACTTGTAGACGCCGTCGGGGTTGACGCGGCTCATCGCGAAGGCCTGGTAGCCGAAGCCGCCGACCTCGCCCTTGACGCGGAAGCCGACGTTCCACTTGTTCTTGGCGTCCTCGTAGCCGGGCTTCTCGTCGACGGTGAAGGCGTCGGGGATCAGGTTGTAGGGCGTCTCGCCCTGCGGCAGCAGCGACGGCGCGAAGCGCTGCACGTAGCTGTCGACGTCGGTCGTCGCGTCGACGCGGTAGTTCATCCGCACGCCGAGCGACGAGCGCCGCGTGTCGGAGTACTCCTCCGCCGCCACGCCGAACAGGTGGCCCCGCAGGTCCAGGCCGTTGACCTGGTCGGCGACGCGGAAGAACAGCGCCTCGCCCCACGCGATCTGCTGGTTGCCGGCGCGGATCCACAGCGGGCCGTCGTTGTAGTCGATGTAGGCCGACGGCAGGTCGAGCAGCATGCGGTCGGTGGCATAGGCCAGCGGGCCGCCGGCGGTGCCGCCGAACTTCTGGCGGAAGCTGCTGCCGCCTTCGATCATGCCGTCGGTGCTGTGGTAGTCGGGGTTGTAGGGGGCGCCCGAGTTGCGGATCGAGAAGCCGTGCGAATCGCCCTCCACGTCCTTGGTCTCGTCGAAGATGCCGCGCAGCTTGATCGTGGCCTTGAGCTTGTCGCTGATGCGGCCGTCGATGTTGAGGTCGAGACGGGTCGCGAACCAGTTGACATCGATGTCGCGCACCGGTGCCGTCGGGTGCACCAGCGTGCAGCCGCTCGCGGTGCCGAACACGCCGCAGGTGCCGGGCGCGGCGCCGTTGCGGTTGATGTAGGGCGACGGCGCGCCGAGGTCGATGCCGCCGAAGGCGATCGGCCGGCCGGCGTTGCGGAACGCCGTGCCCTGGTTGTTGATGTTCTGGTCGTCGGTGGTCTTGTAGGCCAGCTCCTGGCGCACCAGCCCCGAGATCTCCCAGTCGGCGGCGGTCGCCGGAGCGGCCAGCGCGGCGAGGGCAGCGGCCGCGATGGCATGCCGCCGAGCGGCTTTCGCTTGGATGTGGTTCACGCTCAGCTCTCCTCGTTGTGGTTCAGGGTTCAAGTTCGAGAATCGACCCACCCGAGCCGACGGCGACGAGCCGCGGCTTCCCTCCGGCGGCGGCCGCCGGCGCGAGCGCCTGCAGCCAGCCATTGCCGATGAACTTCGACGTCACGCGCTGCCAGCTCGCGCCGTCGTCCTTGCTCGTCAGGACCGTGTTGATGCCGCTCACCGTCAGGCGGCCCGGCGTGCTGGCATGCACGCCGGTCAGGATCGCCTGCGTGCCGGTCGGCAACGTGCGCCAGGTGGCGCCACCGTCCTCGCTGGTCAGCACGGCGCCGCTCTGGCCGACGGCGTAGGCGCGCTTGGCGTCGACGACGGTCAGGCCGAACAGCGACCGCTCGCCCTTGTGCAGGGCCTTCCACTGCGCCCCGGCGGCGTCCGAGCGCAGGATCAGCTCGAACTCGCCGACCACCGTCGCGCTGCCGTCGTCGGCCACGTGGACGTCGTAGAGGTGGGGCTCGGCGCCGTCCTCCGTGTAGCCCGTCCAGTCGACCGTCAGCGCGGTCCAGGTCCGGCCCCAGTCGGCCGAGCGCAGCAGCGTGCCGAAGGCCCCCACCGCATACGCCACGCCTTGCTTGTTGACCCCGACCGCCAGCAGCCGCGACTTGGTCACCGGCGCCGACGCCTTCCAGGTCTTGCAGTCGTCGGCGGTGAACACGATGCCGGTCTGGCCGACCGCGAGGCACTTGCCGCCGCTCACCGCCACCGAGAGCAGTGCCAGGTGGCCGATCGGGAACAGCTGGCGCTCCCAGGTCGTCCCGCCGTCGTTGCTCGCCAGCACGGTGCCGAGCGCCCCCACCGCGACGCCGCGCGCGCCGTCGAAGGCGACGTCGTACAGGGCGTCGTGGGGCGTGCCGCGGTGCAGCAGGCGCACCGACTCCTGCGTCGACGCGCCCGCCGCGCTGGCGCCCGGCGCGTAGGCGCCGGCCATCGCCATGGCCGCCGTCAGCGCGGACAGCCACACCGCCGCGCGGGCCCAGCGCGGGGCACGCCCGCGCGCCGGCTGCGGGCGCCCGGCTCGCATCGCCTGCTCCGACATGGTCAGGTTCCGAGGCGCTGCAGCGCCTGCTCGGTCAGGTACTTCTCGTACAGGCCGTCGCTGTTGTGATAGCCCGAGGTCATGCCGCCGGCGATGCTGCGCGCCTGGACGAAACGCGTCATCCGGCCGTCCTGGATGTTGTGGCACATCACCGCGGTCCAGGACCAGGCGGTGTGCTTGCCGTCCATGTACTTCTTGTCGCCCTTCTCGTACAGGCTGTAGTGCGGCTCGAAGGACTTGAAGATCTCGCCGCGGCGGTCGAAGGTGATGTAGGCGACGTACATCATGTTGCGCATGTCGATCCAGACCCGCTTCTTGCCCACCGGCGCGCGCGGGTAGCCGGTCGGCTCGGCCTCGAACACCGCGACGTCGGGGCACAGCTCGAAGTTGCTGTCGAAGAAGGTGATGCCCTTGGGGCCACCGTGCACCGGACGCTCCCAGTTCGGGTGGTCGCCGTACCACTCCTGCGACACCGCGCCGAGGAAGGGACCGCGCGAGACGATCTTGTAGTTGCCCCAGGTCAGCATCGGGTCGCCGGCGGCCCAGGCGTCCGACAGGTAGAGGTTGCTGCCCGGCACCAGCGGCTCGAAGCGCTGGTTGGTCGGGAACTTGCGCACCCGCTTGAAGGCCGGCAGGTAGCCGACCAGGTCCGGGAACTTGCGCTGGTCGTAGTACCAGGTGCTCAGGTAGCCGGTGCCCTTGACGTCGGACGGCGCGGTGAAGAACACCGACTGGTAGCGCAGCTTGTCCTCGCCGCCGGGGAAGACCTTCGGCGTGTTGCGCGCGACGGTGTTCTCCTCGACCCAGGCGAAGTCGTACTGGTAGCTCTGCGAGCCGTCCGGGCCGATCTCCCAGTCGCGCACCGCGTAGGTCGAGTTGTCGTGGCGGCCCCAGGAGAGCGTCAGGTTGGCGGCAAGCTCGGCGCCGGTCTTGGCGTCCGGGAAGGGGTTGCCGCCGATCCAGGGCTTGCCGTCGAGGGTGACGATGTTGCCGTTCTCGTCGAACTTGGCCTTGCCGGCGTTGCGCAGCGTCGCCTCGAGGTACTCGTGCGGGAACAGGCGCGTGACGTCGCGCGTCGTCGGCACGATGCGGATCTTGCGGCCCTGGGTCTTGATCTCCTGGTAGGCCACCGGGTCGATCAGCGACTTGACGATATCGACGTTGTCGGCCGTGATGAAGTCGCCCGTCTTGATCTTGCCCTTGGACCAGGCCTCGATGGACATCAGCTCGTCGGGGTAGGCCTTGCTGATGTCCGCCGACTTGGCGATCAGCGGCCACAGCGGCCCGAGCACCCCGGCGGTCGCGACCCCCTTGGCGGCCTGCTCCATGAAGAAGCGGCGGCTGTAGTCATGGTCGTACTTGCGAATATGCATGGTCGTCTCCTACGTCAAGGTGTGAGCAAGTGCCCGGGGTGCGCCGCGTGGGTCCGCAGCGTCGTTGGGGTGGTCTTCATGCGCGCTGCGGCTCGCCCAGGCCCTCGGACAGCGCCGAGATGTCGCTGTCGAGGAAGCGCGGCTTGATCAGGTAGATCAGCAGGGGCAGCAGGATCAGCGCCAGCACCATGTTGATCAGCATCACGATCACGAGCAGCAGGCCCATGTCGGACAGGAACTTGAGCTCGGACAGGAAGTACCAGGGCGCGAGGCCGATGGTCATCAGCGCCGCGGTGAAGAAGATCGCCTTGCCGCAGGTCTTCAGCGAGATGCGGATCGCGAGGCCGAGGTCCTTCTTCGCGATGCCCTGGTACTCCTCGCAGATGCGCGTCAGCAGGTAGATGCCGTAGTCGATGCCCACGCCGATGCCGATCGCCAGGATCGGCAGCGTGTTGACGTCCAGGCCGAGGCCGAAGATCGACATCGCGCCGGTCAGCATCGCGTTGGCGAGGTTCACCGGGATCAGCAGCAGCAGGCCGGCCACCACCGAGCGGTAGGCCAGCGAGCAGCCGATCAGGATCACCAGGTTGAGCGCCAGCACGATGCGGCCCTCGTAGAACACGACGGTGTCGTTGATCGACTGCTGCAGCGCGATCGTCCCCGACGCCAGCCGGATGCGGAAATGCTCGTGCTCCGCGCCGACCTTGGCGACGCAGGCGCGCGCCTCGGCGAGGGCGTTGTCGACCGTCTCCTGCTTGTTGTTCGAGTACCAGAGCGAGACCGTCGCGTTGCGCAACTCGAAGTCCGACACGTGGGCGAACGCCTTGGCGTTGGTGCCGGCCATCAGCCCGGTGACGGCGGCGCCGGCCGAGGCGTCGTCGTCGTCGATCGGCGCCCACTTCGGGTTGCCGCCGTTGAACACGCGGTTGGCCTCGGGCGCCATGTCGGCGAAGGACAGCGTCGCGGTCGGCGGGTGCGGGCTGCTCTCCAGGCAGTGCTGGAGGTCGCGCATCGTCGTCAGCGTCTCGGATTGGCGCAGGATGCGCGCGCCTTCCTTGCCCTCGAAGACCACCTCCATCGTCATCGAGCCGGGGAAGTGGCGGTTGATCTGCCGCACCGCGGTGTTGAAGGCCGAGTCCTCGCGCAGCAGGTTGGTGCCTTCGACCGGGTTGCCGACCGGGATGCGCAGCATGAAGTAGACCGACGCGACCGCCAGCACGACGAAGCTCGCCGCGGTGTAGCGCGCCGCCCGGCCCTGAGCCAGCGTGGCGAAGCCGTCGAGGATGTGCTGCATGCCGCGCTGCAGCGGGCCGCTCTGCCCCTCGCTGCCGAGCACATGCTCGAGGTTCTTGGGCTTGGGCAGCAGGCTGAGCAGGATGGGCGTCAGGAAGACGCTGCAGGGCACGAGGTTGGCTGCCCACAAGCCGGTGAAGAGGGCGAAGCGCTCCATCGCCGGGATCGGCGCCAGCGCGACCAGCAGCAGGCCGGCGACGTCGGTGAAGATGCCCAGCGTGCCCGGCCACACCAGCGAGACGAGCGACAGCTCGGAGGCCTTCTCCTTCTCGTGGCCCTCGTGCAGCAGCTCGTAGTAGCGCTCGGTGGCCTGTACGCAGTGGCTGAAGCAGCGCGCGACCAGCATCAGCGGCACGACCATCAGCAGCGGCTCGACCGGCAGCCCCATCCAGCCGACCAGGCCGAAGCCCCAGATCGCCGACACCACGCTGACGATCACCGGCGCGACGATGCCCGACAGGTTGCGCATGTGGAAGGCCAGCGCCAGGAACATCAGCACCAGCGTCAGCGCCGCGATCTCGGCGGTGTTGGTGCCGAACTCGTAGATCCAGCCGGTCATCGTCGGGAAGCCGGCGATGTGGATCTCGTGGTTGGCGTCCTGCTCCTTCGCGACGATCTCCTGGACGAACTTGAAGGCCTCGCCGTAGTCGAGCTTGCTCTCGATGAAGGTGGCGTTGACCAGCGTCGCAGTGCTGTCGCCGGAGACGAGGAAGGTCGCCGCGGCGGCCGACTCGCTGACGCGGCGGCGGATCTCGGCCAGGTGTTCCGGCGTGGACGGCGGCTCGTCGTCCATGATCGGGTTGGAGAAGATCCCGTCCGGCGTGACGACCGTGTAGCGCGCCTTCGGCGTGGCGATCGACAGGATCTGGTCGTGGTCGACGCCGGGCGCGAGGTCGATGTCGCGCGACAGGCGCCAGACCTTGTTGAGCGTGTCGACCTCGTAGATGCTCTTGCCGTCGGTGCGCTTGACCATCAGCGTGACGGTCAGCGGGCTGCCGAAGTTCGGGTGGTCCTTGAAGACCTGCACGAAGGGATGGTCCTTCGGGAACAGGTCCGAGAAGATCGTGCGCACCTGGACCTTCGTCAGGCCGACGGCGAAGAACGCGGTGATCAGGGCCATCACGGCGAGGATCAGCCAGCGGTGGCCGAGCGTGAAGGCGGCGATGCGCCGGCGAAGGTCGGTCTTTTCCATCCAGATCCCGCGTGTGCTTGCGCTGTTGTCGTTCGTGCGCCGCGGCCCGAGCCGTCCGGCGCTTGTCTCCGTCACGCGGGCCGGGGCCGCCCGCCGCCGCCGTCATCGGTCGGCAGCTGCGACCCACACCCCCGCAGCATGGGCTTCATTGGAGGGGCTGGGGCAGGCACCGGCCCCACCCGAGAGGGTAGTTTTGGGGGCCGGGGAACCTAGGCGGAACCCGCATGCCGCAGCGCACCGCGTCAGACCGCGGTGTAGCCGCCGTCGATCGTGAACTCCGCGCCCGTCACCCAGCGCGCCGCGTCGGAGGCGAGGTAGACCACCGCGGCGGCGATGTCCGACGGCGCACCGAGATGGCCGGCCGGGATCGCCGCCTCGAAGGCCTTCTGCGCCGCGGCGGTGTCGGGCGCGAGCTTCAGGTCGACGAAGTGCTGCAGCAGGTCGCGGCCCATCGCCGTCCAGACGAGGCCGGGATGCACCGAATTGCAGCGCACGCCGAGCTTGAGCTGGCCGCACTCGACCGCCACCGACTTGGTCAGCAGGCGCACCGCCCCCTTGGACGCGCAGTAGGAGTTCAGGCCGATGCAGCCCACCAGGCCGGCCACCGACGACAGGTTGACGATCGAGCCGCCACGGCCGGCGGGGCCGCCCGGGCGCATCGCGCGCACGGCGTGCTTGCAGCCGAGGAAGACGCCGGTCACGTTGACGTCCATGACCTGGCGGAAATCCTCGACCGTGGTCTCGGTGATGAACTGCAGGCGCTCGATGCCGGCGTTGTTGACCAGCACGTCGAGGCCGCCGAAGCGCGCGATCGTGGCCGCCACCGCCGCCTCCCATTGCGCCTCCTGCGTGGTGTCGAGCCGCAGGAAATCGGCCTCACCGCCGGCGGCGGCGATCTCGGCCACGGTCTCGCGGCCCGCCGGCTCGAGCACGTCGCTCACGACCACCCGCGCGCCGGCTGCCGCGAGGGCGCGCGCCATCTCGGCGCCGAGGCCGCGTGCGGCGCCGGTGATCAGGGCGACCTTGCCGTCGACGCGGCTGGCGCGGGCGTAGTCGAACGGCGCCGGGGCCGTGGCGGTTGCATTCATGGGGGCTCCTCGTCGTGGGCTGGGATGCGGCGGATGATCGCCACGGCCGGCGACGCCGGCCCCTACCCCGTCGGGTAGTCTTGCAGCCGGCGGCGGCCGGCCGCGCCGCGGCTCAGGCCCAGGGCGCGGCCTTGCGCCGGCCCTGGCGCGCGAGGATGGTCGGGAAGCTGACCGGCAGCGCGGCCGGGTAGTCGCGGCTGTAGTGCAGCCCCCGGCTCTCGTGGCGGCTGAGTGCCGAGCGCACGATCAGCTCGGCGCAGTCGACGAGGTTGCGCAGCTCGAGCAGGTCACGGCTGACGCGGAAGTTGGCGTAGTAGTCGTCGATCTCGCGCTTGAGGAGCTCGATGCGGTGCAGCGCGCGCTCCAGCCGCTTGGTCGTGCGCACGATGCCGACGTAGTTCCACATCAGCAGACGCAGCTCGTCCCAGTTGTGCGAGATGACGACCTGCTCGTCGGCGTTCTCGACCTGGCTCTCGTCCCAGGGCGGCAGTGCGGGCGTCGCCGCGGCACGGTGCGCGAGGATGTGCGCCGCGCAGGTCTGGCCCAGCACCACGCATTCGAGCAGCGAGTTGCTCGCGAGCCGGTTGGCGCCGTGCAGGCCGGTGTAGGTGGTCTCGCCGACGGCGTACAGCCCCGGCAGGTCGGTGCGGCCGTCGAGGTCGGTGACGACGCCGCCGCAGGTGTAGTGCGCCGCCGGCACGACCGGGATGGGCTGCTTCGCGATGTCGATCCCGAGGGCCAGGCAGCGCGCGTGGATGGTCGGGAAGTGGCCCTTCAGGAAGGCCTCGCCCAGGTGCGTGGCGTCGAGCCACACGAAGTCCAGGCCGTGCTTCTTCATCTCGAAGTCGATCGCGCGGGCGACGATGTCGCGCGGCGCGAGTTCGCCGCGCTCGTCGTGCGCCGGCATGAAGCGCGCCGCCTCGCCCTCGAAGCCGGGCAGCCTGAGCTTCGCACCCTCGCCGCGTAGCGCCTCGGTGATCAGGAAGCTGCGCTCCTGCGGGTGGTAGAGGCAGGTCGGGTGGAACTGGATGAACTCCATGTTGCCCACGCGGCAGCCGGCACGCCAGGCCATCGCGATGCCGTCGCCGGTGGCGGTGTCGGGGTTGGACGTGTAGCGGTAGACCTTGCCGACGCCGCCGGTGGCCAGCACCACCGCCGCGGCGGGCAGCGTCTCGACGCGCTGGCGCTCGATGTCCAGCGCATAGACGCCGTGGCAGCGCGGCGCGCCGGTGCCGCCGAGGTGGCGCTCGGTGATCAGGTCCACGGCCATCCAGCGCTCGCGCAGCGTGATGTTGGGGTGGCGCTTGACCTCGTCGAGCAGCACGTCGTGGATCGCCTTGCCGGTGGCATCGGCCGCATGCGCGATGCGGCGCACCGCGTGGCCGCCCTCGCGCGTCAGGTGCAGGCCCAGCGGTCCCTCGGGGTCGGCCGAGAACGGCACGCCGCGCTCGACCAGCCAGCCGACGGCCTGCGCGCTGTGCTTCGCGATGAAGCGCGCGGTGTGCTCGTCGACCAGCCCGGCGCCGGCGTCCTGGGTGTCGCGCACATGGCTCTCGATGCTGTCGTCGCTGCCGAGCACGCCGACGATGCCGCCCTGCGCCCAGGCGGTGGCGCCCTCGTCGAGGCGGCGCTTGGCGAGCACGACGACCGGGTGGCGCTCGGCCAGCTGCAGCGCGACCGTCAGCCCCGCCAGCCCGGCCCCGACGATGACGACGGGCGGCATTGGGGAGGAGGCGGTGGCGGGGGGCATCGGCTCGGGCATGCGGCTCGGCGATTCTATCGACGGCCCCTGGACCGGCCCCGGAAGCCGCGCTGCGCGAACTACACTGCCCAGCGTCACGCCAGCCGCCGCCCGCCGATGACCCAGCCGCCCGACAGCCGCCCGCGCTCCGGCTTCACCTCGCTGCCCTCGAGCGGCTGGGAAGCGACTCGGGTGCAGACCCAGATCGCCACACGCTTCGGCGCCGCAGGGGGGGTGGCGGAGGAGCGCGACATCGGCTACCCGGTGGACGAGAGCACGCGCGAGCTGTTCGTCGCCGTCGACCCGGCCGAGGCGCTGGTCCAGCAGTTCGACCACCTCAAGCCCGAGTACGTGGCGGTGCACGACCTCGGCACCAGCGCGTCACGCAAGCTCGTCGGTGGCCTGGCGACGGCCAGCCAGCGCCCGGTCCAGCGCCTGGTGTTCCGCCGCGCCGGCGGGGGCATGACGCTGGCGACGATCGAGTTCGTCGACTGCGTGGCCGCCAACCAGCGTACCGTGCGGCTGTACAGCACCGCCGTCGAGGCCGACACCACCGTGCGCCAGGCCATGGCGCGCGTGCTGCTGGCACGCAGCAGCATCGGCGTGGTGATCGTCGGCAACCTGCCGGCGCACGCCCTCGCGACGGCCTTCGAGCCGTGGAAGGAGGCCGCGCTGCGCGCCGCCTGGCCCTGCCGGCGCATGCTCTTCCTGCCGCTCGGCCCCGGCGTCGCGCTGCACGACGAGGTCGGCCGGCTGCGCAGCACGACGCGGATCGAGGCGACGACGATGCCGCCGGTCACCCGCCCGTCCGAGGTCTGGGCCCACCTGTGCGAGGCGTGGAATGCACTGCAGAAG
>CAYLKR010000002.1:0-37732 GCA_964384225.1 uncultured Methylibium sp. | reverse complement strand
GCGCCAGCGCGGCGGCCGCGCCGAGCCGGCCCCGGCCGGCGCGATGGCCGCGGCCTTCGCCAAGCTGCGCGGCGGGCGCTGAGCCCGGCTTGACCCAGCGCAGACGCGGGGCACGGCGCCGCGGCTACGCTGGCGCCCTCGCACGTGTCACAAGGAGACGACGATGGATGCCGACTGCAAGCGCCTCGCCCGCGCCGGGCTGCTCGTCGCGACCGCGCTCGCGCTGGCCGCCTGTGCCGGTCCGCACCGCCGCCACGAACATGGCCCGCCCGGCGAGGGCATGAGCCACGAACAGATGATGAAGCGCCCGATGGCGCATGCGCACTACCAGCCCGCCACCGGCCAGGGAACGGCCGGCCGGGTGATGTTCCACGAACTCGACGGCCCTCGGCTCTACCTGCATGCCAAGCTGACCGGCCTGCCGCCGGGCGCGGCCGTCTCGCCGAGCCTGCGCGACGGGGACTGCGGCACCGGGACCGCGGGCCATGCCGGCCATGCGGGTCATGGCAGCGCGCCGTCGGCGCCGGCGCCGGCCCTGCCGCGCCTGGTCGCCGACGCGCAAGGCGCGCTCGACGCGAAGCGGGTGCTCGAGGGCACCGGACTCGTCGGTGTGACCGGTCGCGCGCTGTGGCTCTCCGGCCCCGATGGCCGGGCGCTCGCCTGCGCGGTGGTCGCCGCCGGCCATCACGGCCGGCACTGACCGCGGTTCAGATCTCGGTGAGGGCGCGCCGTGAGCGGCGCGTGTCCGGGGCGGTGGCCGACACGCGGGTCATCCGCGCCGGCCGCTGGGCGACGACACGCGGCGCGGCGCTCGGGCTCTGCGCGGCCTGGACGATGCGGATCGCCGCCAGGTCGGCGGCCGACAGTCCACCGGTCGCCACCGGGCGCGGCATCACCATCGCGACGGCGCCGGCCATCGCCAGGCTGGCGACCGCCAGGCCGCGACCGCTCCAGGCCAGCACGGTGGCGCCGGCCGGGCTCGTGGCGGGCGGCGCCGGCCGGGCCGGCTCGGGACGTGACGCTCCCCAGGCCTCGCGCAGCACCGCGGGGGTGCGCGATTCCTCCGGCGTCAGCAGCCAGCCGCGCTGCCGCCAGGCCAGGCCGAGCGCGCGGCGGCTGGTGAACACCGCCAGCGGCACGGCGAGCGCCAGTGGCAGGGCCAAGGGCAGCACGCGCCAGGCTTCTTCCGGCTGTCCGGCGAGCCACCAGGCGCAGACGCCGACCGCCAGCGTGCCGCTGACCCCGAAGCGCGACAAGGCTTCGCGCCAGCCGACGTCGTTGGCCTCTCGAGACGGCGACTTCCATTGCAGCTTCAGCCCGGTCAGCGCGCCCAGCACGAAGATGGAGTGCGCCAGCATGCGCACGGGGGCCAGCAGCGCCGACAGCAGCGCCTCGAGCGCCGCGCTGGCGACCAGCTTGCCGCGGCCGCCATAGGCCTCCTGCTCGCCGCGGGCCAGCACCAGCCGCACCGCCAGCACGCGCGGCACGAAGAGCAGCGCCAGCGTCGCGCCCCAGAGCACCAGGGCCGCCACCGACGGCCCCTCGGCATCGGCCGCCATCGCGCCGCCGGCCAGCCAGGGCAGCAGGCCGATCAGCGCGAAGGCCAGCCACAGCGGCGAGGCGAGGTAGGACATCGCGCCGGTCACGAACATCGCCCGGTGCACCGGCGCCAGCCCCGGCTCGGCGATCAGCCGCGCGTTCTGCAGGTTGCCCTGGCACCAGCGGCGGTCGCGCTGCAGCTCGTCGATCAGGTGCGGCGGCGGCTGCTCGAAGCTGCCGTCGATGTCGGGCACCAGCCAGACCTCGTAGCCGGCGCGGCGCATCAGCGCGGCCTCGACAAAGTCGTGCGACAGGATCGCACCCGACAGCCCGCCGCGGCCCGGCAGCGTGGCCAGGCCGCAGTGCCGCATGAAGGGCTCGACGCGCAGGATCGCGTTGTGGCCCCAGTAGTGCGACTCGCCGAGCTGCCAGTAGCGCAACCCGGCGCTGAACAGGGCTCCGGTCACGCGGCCGGCGAACTGCTGGACGCGGGCATGCAGCGAGTCGTGGCCGCAGGACCGCGGCGCGGTCTGCAGGATGCCGACGCGCGGCCGGGCCTCCATCAGCCGCACCATCGAGAGGATCGCGTCGCCGCTCATCACGCTGTCGGCGTCGAGCACCACCATGTAGCGGTAGTCGCGGCCCCAGCGGCGGCAGAAGTCGGCCACGTTGCCGGCCTTCTTCTTGGTGCGGCGCTGGCGCCAGCGGTAGAAGACGCGGATCTCCGGGCCGCCGGCCGCCGCCGAGAAGGTGGCGGAGAGCGCCTGCCAGGCGGCCTGCTCGACCTCGCGCAGCGCGGCGTCGGCGCTGTCGGAGAGCAGGAACACGTCGAACACTTCCGGTGCGCCGTCGCGCCGCATCGCGGTGCGCAGCGACTCGCAGGTGGCGCGCAGGCCGGCCGCGACGGTGCCGATGTCCTCGTTGCAGATCGGCATCACGATCGCGGTGCGGGCGTCGGGCGCGATGGTCTGGCCGGCCACGTCCGCGGCGCTGAGCGCATGGCGGTCGCCGCGCAGCAGGCTGCGGTAGCCCATCACCGCCGTCACGCAGCCGGCCGCCACCCAGGCGAACAGCAGGGCGAACAGGGCCGTCTGCGCCAGCGCCCAGGCGCTGCGCTCGCCGGCCGGCGCCGAGAACTCCAGCACCGCGGTCGCGAGGGCGGCACTGGCGAACACGAGGCCGAGCAGCCGGCGGCGGCGGCGTGCCGCGGCCGCCCCCCAGGAGGCGGCGATGGCCGGGGCCGGGCGCGCGCCGTTGAGCGCGGCGGCGAGCCCGCGCCACCAGCCCGTCCAGGGGCGCGGCGCCATGCTGCCGCGGCGCAGCGGCGGGGCCATGGCTGGGAGCGGCAGCAGCGTGGGCGGCCGGTCGGCGTCCGCAGGGTTCAGCTCGGGGGCAGGGCGTAGGTCCATGTTTCGGTCAGTACGTCGTCGCCGCGCCGCAGATAGGCGCGCAGCTCCACGGGCCGGCTCGGATCGAGCCTCTGGATCTTCAGCGTCAGCCGCCAGCCACGGCTGTGCGGCAGGCGCTGGACATTGGCTAGCAAGACGCGTGCGTTGTCGCCGGCGTTGACATCGGCCTGCGGCGCGGCGTCGTCCGGCAGGGCATCGAGCGCCGCGCCGGCATGGTCGAGCGTGAACTGCAGCTCGCCGGCCAGCGGCTCGGCGTGGCTGCGGCCGAGCCGCGTCTGCTCGACCCAGCCGACGGGCGGGCGCTGCCAGGCGTCACCCTGCCAGCGCATCGTGTAGGCGTAGGCCAGCGGCTCGCCGGGGGCCGGCAGACGCTCGGGGACCCAGTAGGCGGCGACGTTGTCGTGCGTCTCGTCGGGCGTCGCGAACTGCAGCAGCTCGACGCGGCCCGGCCCCCAGTCGCCCTGGGGCTCGATCCAGACGCTGGGGCGGCGGTGGTAGTGGGCCTCGGGGTCCTCGTAGCTCGCGAAGCGGCGGTCGCGCTGCATCAGCCCGAAGCCGCGCACGCCGCGCAGCACCAGGCTGGTGACGAAAGTCCCCGGCGGGTTCTGCAGCGGGCGCCAGAGCCATTCGCCGTCGGCGCTGTGGACCTGCAGGCCATCGGAGTCGTGCACCTCGGGGCGGAAGTCGCCGAGAGCGTGAAGCGATGCCGGGTCGTTCTCGCCGCCGAGGTACATGCTGGTCAGCGGCGCGAGCCCCAACGTCGCGACCGGCCCACGCAGGTAGAGCCGAGCGGCGACCTCCACCTCGGTCTGCGTGCCCGGCTTGAAGACGAAACGGTAGGCACCGGCGACGCGCGGCCCGTTCAGTAGCGCATAGACCGTCAGCGCGCTCGCGCCCGGCGCCGGGCGCTCGAGCCAGAAGGCCTCGAAGGCCGGGAACTCCTCGCCGCGGCCCCCGGTGGTGTCGACCGCCAGCGCCCGCGCCGACAGGCCGTACTGCTGGCCGGCGCCGAGGGCGCGGAAGTAGCTCGCGCCCAGGAAGGCGACCAGCTCGTCCTTGTAGGCCGGGTCGTTGAGCGCGGTGTGGACCCGGAAGCCCACGACCTCAGCGGCCTCGGCACCGGCGACCGCGGGCGCCGCGCGGCCGTAGTCGAAGGCGCCGTACGGCAGCGTCAGCGGCTTCTCGACCCCGTCGACGATCTCGTACAGGCGCAAGGGCTGCATGAAGCCGCGGCCGGCATGGAAGAACTGCAGCTCGAAGGGCAGACCCTCGGCGCGCCAGACCGCTGCCTCGGGGCGGAAGCGCAGGTCGCGGTAGTCGTCGTAGCTCAGCGCGGCGAGGCGCGGGTGGCGGCTGACGGGCGGCGCCTCGTAGGGCTGGGCGGCGAGGCGGCGGGCCTGCTCGGCCAGCGTGTCGAGACCGAAAGCGGCGCGGGCCAGTGGCGGCGCGAGCAGCAGCGCGAGGGTCAGGCAGGCGGTCAGGCGCAGGGGCATCGACGGGGGCTGGTGAGCCGTTGTTGCGGTGCGGCAAGATTGTTGCCGAAACTTCAAGTCAGAGTGCGGGTGAACCCTAGGCAGTTCCACCCAGGGCTGAAACAACGGTGACCGGACGCCCTGGGGCCTGCGCGGCCCGGGCGCGGGCCCTCCGATCGCGTTGACAGGCCCTAGCATCCCGGCCATGTCGGAGCCCGCCCTGCGCCTCTACGCCGGCCGCCGCGCCCGCGCGGTACTGGCCGAGCGCGGTCTGCGCGCCGCCGACGTGCGGGTCGTCGCCGCGGCGGCCGGCGGGCCGAAGGGGCTGGTGCTCGGCCCGATCGACCGCTATGTGTTCGGCCACTGGCTGGTGCCGGCACCCCAGACCGTGCACCTGGTCGGTGCCTCGATCGGCGCCTGGCGCATGGCCACCGCGGCGATGACCGACCCGCTGGCCGGCTTCCTGCGCCTGCAGCACGACTACATCCACCAGCACTACGAGCCCGAGCCCGGTCGGCGCCTGCCCAGCGCCGCGGCGGTGAGCGGCGTGTTCGAGCGCACGCTGCAGGACTTCTTCTCTGACCAGGTGGAGACACTGCTGGCGCATCCGCGCTGGCGGCTGCACCTGGTCACCTCGCGCGGCCGCCATGTGCTGGCGCGCGAAGGGCCGCTGCGCACGCCGCTGGGCTACCTGGGTGCACTGGCGAGCAACGCGCTCGGCCGCCGCCACCTCGGCGCCTGGCTCGAGCGCGTCGTGTTCTCGTCGCCCGGCGAGCCGCTGCCGCTGGACCTCGGCGACCTGCGCCATCGCCGCGTCGCGCTGACGGCGGAGAACTTCCGCCCGGCGCTGCTGGCGTCCTGCTCGATCCCCTTCGTGCTGCGCGCGGTGCACGACATCCCCGGCGCGCCACCCGGCGCCTACTGGGACGGCGGCATCACCGACTACCACCTGCACTGGAACTACGCATCGATGGCCGGCGACGGGCTGGTGCTGTATCCACATTTCCAGAAAGCCGTCGTGCCGGGGTGGCTGGACAAGGCCTGGAAGCACCGTCACCGCGCGACGCCCTTCCTCGACAACGTGGTCGTGCTCGCGCCCGACCCGGCCTGGGTCGCGACGCTGCCGAACGGCAAGCTGCCCGACCGCGGCGACTTCAAGCGCTACGGTCACGACCTTGCCGGCCGCGTCGCGGCCTGGAGCCGTGCGGTCGCCGAGAGCGAGCGGCTGGCCGACGCGCTGGAGGCGCTGGCCGGCCACGGGCCAGGGCTGCAGGCCGAGCCGCTGTAGCGCCCGGTCACACCGTCTTTACCTGCCGGCAATCAACGCCGCCGCCGCGGCCGGCGTTGGCAGGGCAGGGCGCCATGCCCTGCACCGGAGACCGACGATGACCGTTACCCCGCATGCCTGGCGCGCCGCGAAGCTGGCGCTGATCCTGAGCCCGGCGCTGCTCGCCGCCTGCTACGTGGTGCCGGTCGCGCCGCGGCCGTATCCGGTGTACCGGCAGTACCAGCCGGCGCCGCCCTACTACTACCAAGACCGTCAGTACCGCCCGGCGCCGCGCTACCGCGGCCCCTATGGCGAGGCGCCTGCCGAGCAGACCTTCGCGGCGGCCACCGACGCGCCGGACACCGAAGCCGCCTCCAGCTTCGAGGCTCAGAGCGCCTCGACGAGCATCGAGCGGTAGTCGTCCGCGCTGGCGACGCGCGGGTTGGTCTTGTGGCAGTGGTCGGCGAGCGCGCCGGCCACGATCCGATCGAACTGCGCCGGCGCGACGCCCAGCGCGCCCAGCCCCGCCGGCAGGCCGAGACGCGCGTTCATCGCGGTGATCGCCGCGGCCACGTCGTCGCCCGCTGCGAGCCCCATCGCCTGCGCCATCCGTTCCAGCCGCCGCTCGGCGCGCACGCTGTCGGCCTGCGCGTTGAAGCGGATCACCGCCGGCAGGAACACCGCGTTCAGCGTGCCGTGGTGCAGCCGCGGGTCGAGACCGCCGAGGCTGTGGCTCAGGCTGTGCACGCAGCCCAGGCCCTTCTGGAAGGCCAGCGCGCCCTGCATCGACGCGCTCATCATCTGGCGCCGCGCCTCGCGGTCGCCGCCGTCGCGGGTGGCGCGCTCGATGTGCGCCCAGGCCCGCGCCAGCCCGTCGAGCGCGATGCCGTCGGCCGGCGGGTTGAAGGCGGCCGACAGGAAGGTCTCGATGCAGTGCGCCACGGCGTCCATGCCGGTCGCCGCGGTCAGCATCGGCGGCAGGCCGAGCGTCAGCTCGGGGTCGCAGATCGCCGCCTTGGACATCAGGTGCCAGGAATGGAAGCCGAGCTTGCGGCCGTCGTCGACGATGACGATCGCGCCGCGCGCGACCTCGCTGCCGGTGCCGGCGGTGGTCGGCACCGCGATCAGCGGCGCGACGGCGGCGGTGATCTTCGGCGAACCGCCGTCGATGGTGGCGTAGGTCGCCAGCGCGCCGGGGTGGGTGGCGTGGATCGCCAGGGCCTTGGCGAGGTCGATGCTGGAGCCGCCGCCGACCGCGACCAGCCCGTCGGCGCGGTGCGCGTCCCAGGCTGCGCGGGCGGCGCGCACCGCGGCTTCGGTCGGGTTGGACGGCGTGCCGTCGAACACCGCCACCGGCAGGTCGCGCAGGGCCTCGAGCGCCGGCTGCAGCACGCCGGCCGCGCGCACGCCGGCGTCGGTGACGACCAGCGGCCGCGCGATGCCGGCGCGGGTGCACTCGGCCGCCAGCTCGCGCACGGCGCCGAAGTCGAACTGGATCTGGGTCAGGTACTGGATCAAGGCCATGGCCGGCTCCGGTGCGCGGGCAGCCAGTATCCTCGCGCCCGATGGAGACCGCGGAGCTGCCGCTGCACCTGCTGACGCCGGCGATGCGCGGCGTGATGGAGCGCATCCGCCGCGCCAACCACCCCCCCTTCCACACGCTGAGCCCGCGGGCGGCGCGCGGCGCCTACCTGCTGGGCGCCGAGGTCCTGGACCTGCCGCGTGCGCCGCTGGCGCGCGTCGAGGACGTGGGCGTCCCGGCGCGCGACGGCCACACGCTGCCGGCGCGGCTGTACGCGCCCGACGCCGGCCGCCTGCCGGTGCTGCTGTACTGCCATGGCGGCGGCTTCACGATCGGCGGGCTGGAGACGCACGACAGCCTGTGCCGCCAGCTCGCGCTGCGAAGCGGCGCCGCGGTGCTGTCGCTCGACTACCGCCTCGCCCCCGAGCACCGCTTCCCGACCGCCGTGCACGACGCCTGGGACGCGCTGCAGTGGCTGGCGGCCGACACCACGCTGGGCCTGGACACGGGCCGGCTGGCGGTCGGGGGCGACAGCGCCGGCGGCACGCTGGCGGCGGTCAGCGCACTGCACGCGCGCGACGCCGGCCTGCCGCTGGCGCTGCAGCTGCTGATCTACCCCGGCACCGCGGCGCGCGCCGACAGCGGCTCGCACGTACGCTTCCGCCACGGCCCCTTGCTCGACAAGGCAACGATCGACTGGTTCTTCGGCCACTACATCCCGCACGAGCAGCGCGCCGACTGGCGCTTCGCGCCGCTCGAGGCGCCGGACCATGAGGGCGTCGCGCCGGCCTGGATCGGCCTGGCCGAGTGCGACCCGCTGGTCGACGAGGGCATCGCCTACGGCGACCGGCTGCGCGCCGCCGGCGTGCCGGTGCAGCTCGAGATCTGGCGCGGCGTGGTGCACGACTTCGTCAAGATGGGTCGCGCCGTGCCCGAAGCCCGCGCAGCCCAGGCTGCGGCCGCGGCGGCGCTGAAGGAGGCGCTGTTCCGATGAGCGCGGCCAACTCTGCCTTTCGGCACGTCGAACGGCTGCGCGTGCGCTGGGCCGAGGTCGACGCGCAGCGCATCGTCTTCAACGGCCACTACCTGATGTACCTCGACACCGCGGTCGCCGGCTGGTGGCGTGCGATGGCGCTGCCCTACGAAGCGACGCTGGCGCATTTCGGCGGAGACCTCTACGTGAAGAAGGCGACGCTCGAATACCACGCCTCGGCGCGCTACGACGAGCCGCTGGACGTCGGCATCCGTTGCGAGCGCATCGGCCGCAGCTCGATGGTGCTGCGCGGCGCGGTCCGGCGCGGCGAGGCGCTGCTCGTCGAGGGCGAGCTGCTCTATGTCTTCGCCGACCCGGCGACGCAGACCTCGATGCCGCTGCCCGACGCGCTGCGCGCGCTGATCGAAGGCTACGAGGCCGGCGCGCCGGTCTTCGAGCTGCGCTGCGGCGACTGGGCCGCGCTCGGCGCCGACGCGAGCGCGCTGCGCGAGGCGGTGTTCGTGCAGGAGCAGGGCATCCCGGCCGCGCTGGTCTGGGACGAGGCCGACGCCGGCGCGCTGCATGCGGTGGCGCGCAACCGGCTGGGGCTGCCGGTGGCGGCGGCCCGGCTCGTCACCGTGGCGCCCGGCGTCGCGAAGCTCGGCCGCATGGCGGCGAGCCCGCAGCTGCGCGGCGCCGGCGCCGGCCGCGCGGTGCTGGAGGCCCTGCTGGCCGCGGCGCGCGCACGCGGCGACCGCGAGCTGATGCTGCACGCCCAGGCCTCGGCGGTCGGCTTCTACGCCCGCCACGGCTTCGCGGTGCGCGGCGCGCCGTTCCAGGAGGCCGGCATCGAACATCGGGAGATGTTCCGTGCGCCCTGACACGTAGACTGGTGCGATGAGCTCCCCCCGCGACACGCTACTGCGCAAGCTCGCCGCCGATCTCGGCCTCGATCCCGCCGAGGAGATCGTCGCGATCCCCAGGTACGTGCCGGCCGTCGAGCACGAGGGCCAGCTCTTCGTCAGCGGCCAGATCCCGCGGCTGCGGGGCCCGGAGGTGGCGGTGGTCGGCCGGGTCGGCGTCGAGGTCGATCTCGCCGGCGGGCAGCTCGCCGCCCGGCTGTGCGTCGTGCGCGCGCTGATGGCGGCGCGCCAGCAGGCCGGCACGCTGGAGCGGGTGCGGCGCGTGCTGCGGATGAACGTCTACGTGCGGGCGGCGCCCGACTTCGCCGCGCTCAGCGAGGTGGCCGACGCGGCCTCGGAGATCCTCGACGCGGTCTTCAAGCCCGACGGCGGCCACACGCGCACCACCGTCGGCGTGTTCCAGCTGCCGAAGCACGCCGCCGTCGAGCTCGACCTGCTGCTGGCGATCGGCCCGCCGGACCTCAGCTACAGCACGTTCTGACCGCGGCGATCAGCCGCCGGTGAGCGCCTCGCTCAGCTCGAGCCAGCGTTCCTCGAGCGCTTCGACCTCGTCGCTGCGCAGCTTCAGGCGACGGCCGAGTTCGGCGCGCTCGGCGGCCGGCAGGTCGGCGCGGACCAGCTGCTCGCTCAGCGCGTCGCGTTCGGCGGTGGCCTCGTTCAGGCGCTGCTCGGTGCGCGCGAGCTCCTGGCGCATCGGCTTGAGCGGGTCCGCGGTCTTCTGCCGGCTCTGGGCCGAGTCGCGCCTGTACTCGCGGGCCACCGGCGGGGCGGCCGCCGCGCGCTGCGCCTGGGCCAGCTCGCGCGCCTGCTCGCGGGCGTTGTCGAGCAGCCAGCGCTGGTAGTCGTCGAGGTCGCCGTCGAACTCGCTCACGCCACCGCTGGCGACCAGCCAGAACTCGTCGCAGACCTCGCGCAGCAGCGCGCGGTCGTGGCTGACCAGCATGACCGTGCCCTCGAACTCGTTGAGCGCGAGCGACAGCGCCTCCCGCGTCGTGAGGTCCAGGTGGTTGGTCGGCTCGTCGAGCAGCAGTAGGTTGGGGCGCTGCCAGACGATGGTCGCGAGCACCAGCCGCGCCTTCTCGCCGCCCGACAGCGTGCCGACCGCCTGGTGGACCATGTCGCCGGCGAAGCGGAACTGGCCGAGGAAGTTGCGCAGCTCCTGCTCGCGCGCCTGCGGGCTCACCTCCTTGGCGAGCCGCACCATGTGCTCGAGCGGGCTCGACTCGGGCGTCAGCAGGTCCATCTCCTGCTGCGCGAAGTAGCCGATCGCCAGGCCCTTGCCTTCGGTGACGCTGCCGCCGAGCGCCGGCAGCGTGCGCGCCAGCGTCTTGACCAGCGTCGACTTGCCCTGGCCGTTCGCGCCGAGGATGCCGATGCGCTGGCCGGGCTGCACCGAGCGGGTGATGCCGCGCAGGATCGCGGTGTCGCCGTAGCCGGCGACGACATCGCGCATCACCAGCATCGGGTTCGGCAGGTTGCCCGGCTCCTTGAACTCGAAGGCGAAGGCGGCCGAGGTCAGCACCGGCGCGATCCTCTCCATGCGCTCCAGCGCCTTGACGCGGCTCTGCGCCTGCTTGGCCTTGCTGGCCTTGGCCTTGAAGCGGTCGATGAAGCGCTGCAGCTGCGCCACCTTGTCCTGCTGGCGCGAGAAGGCGGCCTGCTGCTGGCTGATGCGTTCGGCGCGCATCGTCTCGAAGGCGCTGTAGTTGCCGCCGTAGCGCACCAGCGTGCCCTCGTCGAGGTGCACCGTGACCTTGGTGATCGCGTCGAGGAACTCGCGGTCGTGGCTGATCACCAGCATCGTGCCCTCGTAGCGCTGCAGCCAGGCTTCGAGCCAGACCAGCGCGTCGAGGTCGAGGTGGTTGGTCGGCTCGTCGAGCAGCAGCAGGTCGCTCGGGCACATCAGCGCGCGCGCCAGCTGCAGGCGCATGCGCCAGCCGCCGGAGAAGCTGTTCACGGGCGCATCGAGCTGGCTGACCTTGAAGCCCAGGCCGAGCATCAGCGCCTGGGCGCGCGGGCGGGCGTCGTAGGCGCCGGCCTCGGCGAGCTCGGCGTGCGCGTCGCCGATCGCGTGGCCGTCGCCGCCGGCTTCGGCCTCGGCGACGGCGGCCTGGGCCGCCATCAGCCGGGTGTCGCCTTCGAGCACGAAGTCGGTCGCGCCCTGGTCGGTCTCGGGCATGTGCTGGGCGACCTCGGCGAGGCGCCAGCGCGGCGGCATCGAGAAGTCGCCGGCGTCGGCGTGCAGCCGGCCGGTCAGCAGCGCGAACAGGGAGGACTTGCCGGCGCCGTTGCGGCCGACCAGGCTGGCCTTCTCGCCGGGGTTCAGCGTCAGGTCGCAGGACTGCAGCACGATCTTCGGACCGCGGCGCAGCGTGAGGTTCTTCAGGACGATCATGGGAGCTTCAGCAGGGCCTCGCGCGTCAGCAGCAAGACCTGGTCCTCGCCGGCGCTGGTCTCGAGCCAGACCGTTTCGAGGGTGGGGAAGGCGGCTTCGAAGTGCGCGCGCTCGTGGCCGATCTCGAGCACCAGCACGGCGTCCTCGCTCATGCAGGCCGGGGCGTCGCGCAGCAGCGAGCGGACAAAGTCCATGCCGTCCGCGCCGCCGGCCAGCGCCAGTGCCGGCTCGGCGCGGAACTCGGCCGGCAGCGCGGCCATCGAGTCGGCGTTGACATAGGGCGGGTTGCAAAGGATCAGGTCGTAGGGCCCGCGCACGTTGGCGAGGCCGTCGGACTGCAGCAGCGTGATGCGCTCCTGCAGGCCGTGGCGGTCGACGTTGATCCGCGCGACCGCGAGCGCGTCGTCCGACAGGTCGGCCGCATCGACCTCGACCTCGGGCCAGGCCAGCGCCGCCAGCACCGCGAGGCTGCCATTGCCGGTGCAGAGATCCAGCACGCGCCGGGTGCGGTCGGACAGCCAGGCGTCGATCGTGCCGTCGGCCAGCGGCTCGGCGATCAGCGAGCGCGGGACGATCACGCGCTCGTCGACGGTGAAGGGCACCCCCTGCAGCCAGGCCTCGCCGGTCAGGTAGGCGGCCGGCCGGCGGGTGGTGATGCGGCGGTCGATCAGCGCGGCGGCCTGCGCGGCCTCGTCGGCCGAGACCGCGCGCTCGGCCTCGCCATCGAGCGCGTCCAGCGGCAACCCGAGCGCCCATTGCACCAGCCACGCGGCCTCGTCGAAGGCGTTGGTCGTGCCCTGCCCAAACGAAACGCCCGCTTGGTCCAAGCGGGCGGCTTCGCGTTCGATGAGCGCTCGCAGGGTCAGCCCAGCCATCGTTCGAGCACGCCCTGGTAGATGTCCGCCAGCGGCGCGATGTCGGCGACCGCCACGTGTTCGTCGATCTGGTGGATCGTCGCGTTGACCGGACCGCATTCGACGACCTGCGGGCAGATCGTCGCGATGAAGCGGCCGTCCGAGGTGCCGCCGGTCGTCGACAGCTCGGGGCGACGGCCGGTCGCGGCTTCGATCGCGTCCGACAGCGCGGCGGTCAGGTCGCCGGGCTCGGTCAGGAAGGGGCGGCCGCCGAGCGTCCAGTCGAGGCGGTATTCGACACCGTGGCGCTGCAGCACCGCCTCGAGCCGCTGCTGCAGCGACTCGGGCGTCGACGCGGTCGAGAAGCGGAAATTGAAGTCGACCACCGCTTCGCCGGGGATCACGTTGGTGGCGCCGGTGCCGGCATGGAGGTTGGAGACCTGCCAGGTGGTCGGCGGGAAGTGGGCATTGCCCTCGTCCCAGACCGTCGCCGCGAGCTCGGCCAGCGCCGGCGCGAACAGGTGCAGCGGATTGCGGGCGAGCTGCGGATAGGCCACGTGGCCCTGGCGGCCGATCACCGTCAGCCGGCCCGACAGCGAGCCGCGCCGGCCGTTCTTGACCATGTCGCCGACCGCGTGCACCGAGGTCGGCTCGCCGACGATGCAGGCGTCGAGCCGCTCGCCCTGCTCGCGCAGCCAGCGCACGACCTGGGTCGTGCCGTCCACCGCGGGGCCTTCCTCGTCGCTGGTCAGCAGGAAGGCGATCGAGCCGGCGTGGTCCGGCCGCGCGGCGACATAGCGCTCGGCGGCCACCACCATGCAGGCGATCGAGGTCTTCATGTCGGCCGTGCCGCGGCCGTAGAGCTGGCCGTCGCGGTGGGTCGGCACGAAGGGGTCGCTGGACCAGCGCTCGACGGGGCCGGTCGGCACGACGTCGGTGTGGCCAGCAAAGGCCAGCAGCCGACCGTCGCGCCCGGCCGCGCCACGCCTGACGGCCCAGAGGTTGCTGACACGGAAGTCATCCGGCCCGCTGTCGATGCGCCGGCACTCGAAGCCGATCGCAGTGAGCCGCGCGGCGATCAGCTCCTGGCAGCCGCCGTCCTCCGGCGTGACCGAGCGGCGGGCGACCAGCTGCTCGGTCAGCGCGAGGGCGGGGTGGGTCATCGGGTCAGAGGCTGAGAGCCTTTCGGCCGTGCCCGAGGGGCGCGTCAAAATGCCCGCGATCTAGGCGCGAAGCGCAGCCATAGCTCGGGCGATGGCGAGCATTTGCAACGACGAGCGCGGGCAATTTGGCGTGCAGAGCGGGCATGGGCGAAGGGCTCACAGCCTCTCAGAGGCGCCCGAAGTTCGTGCGGCGGTCGTCGCTGCGCACCTCGAGCGTGATCTCGGTGAAGGAGGGACCCTCGTCCTTCTCCTCCTTCTTCGGCTGCAGCTTGGACTGGCCGGCGGCGTCGTTCTGCAGGCGCCACATCAGGTTGGTCGGCGAGTCGGCGAAGGCCAGGCCCTCGTCGCGGGTGATCGTGCCATCGTTGATCAGGCGGGCCAGCTCGGCCTCGAAGGTCTGCGAGCCCTCGGCCAGCGACTGCTCCATGGCCTCCTTGACCTGGGCGAACTCGCCCTGGGCGATCAGGTCGGCGATCAGCTTGGTGTTCAGCAGCACCTCGACGGCCGGCACGCGGCTGCCGGCGGTGGTGCGCACCAGGCGCTGCGAGACGACGGCCTTCAGCGCCGACGACAGGTCATTGAGCAGCGCCGGGCGTGACTCGGGCGTATAGAAGCTGAGGATGCGACCGAGCGCGTGGTAGGAGTTGTTGGCGTGCAGCGTCGAGACGACCAGATGGCCCGACAGCGCGTAGGAGATCGCCATCGTCATCGTCTCGCGGTCGCGGATCTCGCCGATCAGGATCACGTCCGGCGCCTGGCGCAGCGCGTTCTTCAGGCCGATCTGCAGGCTTTGCACGTCGCGGCCGACCTCGCGCTGGTTGACGATCGACTTCTTATTGCTGAACAGGAACTCGATCGGGTCCTCGATCGTGAGGATGTGCCCAGCCATCTGCTTGTTGCGGTGCTCCAGCATCGCCGCCAGCGTGGTGCTCTTGCCGGTGCCGGTCGCGCCGGCCAGGATGATCAGGCCGCGCTTCTCGAGGATCAGCGTGTTGAGGATCGGCGGCAGCTTCAGCGAGTCGAGCGACGGGATCTCGACCGGGATGCAGCGGAACACCGCGGCCAGCGAGCCGCGCTGGCGGAAGGCGCTCAGGCGGAAGCTGCCGACGCCCGGCATGCCGATGCCCATGTTGAGCTCGCCGATCTCGTCGAGCTCCTCCATCTGGGCCGGCGTCAGCAGCTCCGCGAGCAGCTGGCGCGGCTGCTCGGGCGTCAGCGACTGGTCCGACAGTTGCAGCATCTGGCCGTTGATCTTGATCTGGATCGGCGAGTGGGAGGTCAGATAGACGTCCGAGGCCTTCTTGTCGGCCATCAGGCGCAACACCCGCTCCATGTTCCCGCTCATCGCCGTCCTCCTCTCGATCGCGCCGCTCAGGCGCGCAGCAGCTCGTTGATGCTCGTCTTGGCGCGCGTCTGGGCGTCGACCTTCTTGACGATCACCGCACAGTACAACGAGTACTTGCCGTCCGCCGAGGGCAAATTCCCGGAAACGACGACCGAGCCGGCCGGGATGCGGCCGTAGCTGACCTCGCCGGTGGCGCGGTCGTAGATCTTGGTGCTCTGGCCGATGTAGACGCCCATGCTGATGACCGAGTTCTCCTCGACGATCACGCCTTCCACCACCTCGGAACGGGCGCCGATGAAGCAGTTGTCCTCGATGATGGTCGGGTTGGCCTGCAGCGGCTCGAGCACGCCGCCGATGCCGACGCCGCCCGACAGGTGCACGTTCTTGCCGATCTGCGCGCAGGAGCCCACCGTCGCCCAGGTGTCGACCATGGTGTTCTCGTCGACATAGGCGCCGATGTTCACGTAGCTGGGCATCAGCACCGCGCCCTTGGCGATGTAGCTGCCGCGCCGCGCCACGGCCGGCGGCACGACGCGCACGCCGGTGGCGCGCATCGCGTCCTCGTCGAGGTGGGCGAACTTGGTGCCGACCTTGTCGTAGAAGCCCAGGTCGCCGGCGCGCGTGATGCGGTTCTCGTTGAGGCGGAAGCTCAGCAGCACCGCCTTCTTGACCCACTGGTTCACGGTCCACTGGCCGACGCCGTGGCGCTCCGCGACGCGCAGCTGGCCCTTGTTCAGCAGCGAGATCACCTCCTCGACCGACTGGCGCAGCTCGGGGGCGTTGGTCGGCGTGAGGCTGGCGCGGGCCTCCCACGCGGCGTCGATGGTCTGCTGGAGCGATTCGTAGGACATGGGGTTCAAGCGGAGGTGATGAAGGAGGCGATGCGGCGTGCGGCGTCGACGCATTCGTCGACGCCGGCCACCAGGGCCATGCGCACCCGACCGGCACCGGGATTGGTGCCGTGCGCGTCGCGTGCGAGGTAGCTGCCCGGCAGCACGGTCACATTGTATTGAGCGAGCAGTTCGCGGGCGAAGGCCGTGTCGGCGCCGCCGCAGACGGCCGCCGGCACCCGCGCCCAGAGGTAGAAGCCGGCGTCGGGCAGGGCGACGTCCATCACCTCCGCCAGGATCGGCGTGACACGCGCGAACTTCT
This sequence comes from uncultured Methylibium sp., assembly GCA_964384225.1. Lineage (GTDB taxonomy): Bacteria > Pseudomonadota > Gammaproteobacteria > Burkholderiales > Burkholderiaceae_C > Methylibium. Next base: position 21,718 of record CAYLKR010000002.1, on the reverse strand, counting down.
CGCGGTACAGCGCCCGGTTGGCCTCGACATGCGCCTCGTCGCCCCAGGCCGCGATGCTGGCACGCTGCACCGCCGGGCCGAGCGCGGCGCCGTGGTAGGTGCGATAGAGCAGGAAGGCCTTCAGCAGCGCGGCGTCGCCGGCCACGAAGCCCGAGCGCAGCCCCGGCACGTTGCTGCGCTTGGACAGGCTGGTGAAGGCGATGAGCCGGCGGAAGTCGTCGCGTCCCAGCGCCTTCGCGGCCTGCAGGGCGCCGAGCGGCGGCTCCTGCCCGAACCAGATCTCGGAATAGCACTCGTCCGAGGCGATCACGAAGCCGTGGCGGTCCGACAGCTCGAAGAGCCGCCGCCATTCCGCGAGATCCATCACCGCGCCGGTCGGGTTGCCGGGCGAGCAGACGTAGAGCAGCTGCACGCGCGCCCAGTCGGCGTCGGACAGCATCGACCAGTCGATCGCGAAGTTGCGCGCCGCGTCGCTGTTGGCGTAGAGCGCCTCGGCGCCGGCCAGCAGCGCCGCGCCCTCGTAGATCTGATAAAAGGGATTCGGGCAGGCCACGGCCGCGCCGGGCCGCGAGGCATCGATCACGGTCTGTGCGATCGCGAACAGCGCCTCCCGCGAGCCGTTGACCGGCAGCACCTGGGTCGACGGGTCGATCGTCAGCCCGTAGCGCCGCCGCACCCAGGCCGCGCAGGCCTCACGCAGCGCCGGCTCGCCGGCGGTGGCGGGGTAGTTCGCCAGCCCATCGAGGCCGGCGGCCAGCGCCTCCTTGATGAAGGCGGGCGTCGGGTGCTTCGGCTCGCCGATGCCGAGGCTGATCGGCGCGAAGGCGGGATTCGGCGTGACGCCGCGGGTCAGTTCGCGCAGCCGCTCGAAGGGGTAGGGCTGCAGGCGGGAAAGCAGGGGATTCATCGCCGTCGATTATCCCGGAGCGGCACTGCACAATCGTCGCCCGGGAGGCCGCCATGAACCTGCTCTCGATGCCGCGCCGGCTGCTCCTGCTGGCCCTCGCGCTGCCGCTGGCCGCCGTCGCGCAGGCCCGCTACAACTACGCCGGCACGCCGACGCTGTTGCCCAAGTCCGTGCGGCCGTTGCACATCGACCTGGCGCTCGATCTCGACCCGGCGAAGGACGACTTCGGCGGCCGTGCCGCGATCACGCTGCGCGTCGACGAGGCCCAGCCCGCGATCGTGCTCCACGCCGAGCACCTGGAGCCCCGCCGGGCGCAGCTCGATGGCCGCGCCCTGTCGGTGCAGGCCGACGCCGAGCGCAAGACCTGGACGCTGGCGCCCGAGGACGGCCGGCCGGTCGCCGCCGGCGAGCACCGCCTCGTGATCGACTACCGCGGCCGCGTCGCGACCAGTGGCGAGGGGCTGTTCCGCGTCGACCACCGCATCGCCGGCCAGCCGGCGCGCATGCTCGCGACGCAGCTCGAGGCGATCTCGGCGCGGCGCGTGCTGCCGCTGTTCGACGAGCCGGTGTTCCGCACCGCCTTCACGCTGACGGTGCGCGCGCCGGCCGGCGACGAGGTGCTGTCCAACATGCCGCGCACGGCACAGCGCCGCTTCGTCGATGCCGTCGAGCACCGCTTCGCGCGCACGCCGTCCATGCCGAGCTACCTGCTGGCGGTGGCGGTCGGGCGCTTCGAGCGGCTCGAGGGGCGGCACGGCAAGGTGCCGCTGGCGATCGTCTTCCCGCCCGGCAAGCGCGAGCAGGCGCGCTTCGCGATGGCCTCGACGAAGCGGCTGCTGCCCTACTTCGAGGACTACTTCGGCCAGCCCTACGCGCTGCCCAAGCTCGACCAGCTCGCCGTGCCCGGCACCCGCCAGGGGGCGATGGAGGACTGGGGGCTGATCAGCTACGTCGAGGACCTGCTGCTCGTCGATCCCCGCACGAGCCCGCCGTGGCGGCGCCAGCTCGTCTTCGAGATCGTGGCCCACGAACTCGCCCACCAGTGGTTCGGCAACCTGGTGTCGGTCGCGTCCTGGAACGAGATCTGGCTCAACGAGGCCTTCGCGACCTGGATGCAGGACAAGGCCACCGAGCGTTTCCATCCCGAATGGCAGAACGAGCTGCAGACGCGCCGCTCGCTCGACGCGACGATGGACCGCGACGCCACCGCGACCACCCGCGCGATCCGCTCGGGGCCGGTCAGCGAGGCCGCCGTGTTCTCGGTGTTCGACAACATCACCTACAACAAGGGCGGGGCGGTGCTGAGCATGCTGGAGCAATGGCTCGGCGCCGACGCCTTCCGCCGCGGCCTGCGGGGCTACATGGCCGAGCGCCGCATGCAGCCGGCCACCGCCGGCGACCTCTGGCACCACCTGGGCCGCGCCGCCGGCCAGCCGGGCGCGACCGCGGTCGCCGCGAGCTGGACCGACCAGCCCGGTGTACCGCTGGTCGGCGTGCGCACGCGCTGCGAGGCCGGCGCCACGGTCGTCACGCTGACGCAGAGCCGCTTCAGCCTGGGCGACGCGCTGCCGCCGCTGCAATGGCGCATCCCGGTGCGCCTGGCGCGCGGCGCCGAGCGGCGCACCGTGCTGCTCGACGGCCCCGAGCTCGATCTGCGCTGGCCCGGATGCGACGCGAAGCCGATCCAGGCCAATGCCGGCGGCCGCGGCTACTACCGCGTCGAGTACGCCCCCGACCTGCGGCGCCGGCTGGCGCAGGCCCTGCCGCGGCTGGTGCCGGCCGACCGGGCGGCGCTGCTGTCCGACAGCTATGCGCTCGCGCGCGCCGGCCGTCTGACGATGGCCGAGCACTTCGCGCTGCTGGCCGCGTTGCCGTCGATCGCCGATGCCGGCCGTGCGCCGCTGTATGCGCAGGCGCTCGGCCAGTTCGCGCTGCTCGACGAGGCGCTCGACGGCACGCCATCGCAGCCGGCGCTGCGCGAGGCGGCGAAGGCGCTGTTCGCGCCGGAGCTGGCACGGCTAGGCTGGCAGCCCGCGGCGGGCGAATCGAACGAGGTGCAGACGCTGCGCGGCCGGCTCGTCGCCGCGCTCGCGCGCTGGGGCGACGAGGCGGTGCTGGCCGAGGCCAGGCAGCGCTTCGGCGCGGCGCTGCAACACCGAGGCATCGTCCCTTCGCTGCGTGCGCCGGTGCTGCGCGCGGTCGGCGCACAGGCGCGACCGGCGGAGTACGACGCCCTGCTCGCGGCGCTGCGTGCGGCCGACAGCGAGGAGGAGCGCCATGCCCTGGTCGACGCGCTCGCGGAGGTGCGCGACCCGGCGCTGGCGCGGCGCCTGCTCGACGAGTCGCTCGCCGGCCGCGTGCCGGCCGACGTGGCGGTGCGTTTGCCCGGTGAGGTCGGCGCCCAGCCCGTGCATGCGGCGATGGCCTATGCCTTCGTGCTCGAACACTGGGAGGCGCTGGCCGCGCTGGCCGGCGACGGCGTCTTCGGCGGCCGCCACTGGCTGTTGCCGCAGGCCGCGAGCGGCTCCACGGATGCCGACCAGCCCCGCCGCCTCGCGGCCGATCAGCGCCGGCTGGCCGGCGAGGCCGGCATGCCGGCCGCCGAGCGCACCGCCGGGCGCATCGGCAGCCGCGTGCGGCTGCGCGAACGCGAAGCCGAGGCGCTCGGCCCGGCGCTCGCCGGCTGGAAGCCCTGGGCGCAGCGCGCCCGCTGAGTTCGGCCGGGCCGGCGCCTCAGCGCGGCAAGCCGTCCTCGTGCGCGTGCTGCGGCAGCGGCACCGCCGGCGCGGGCTTCCAGCCCTTCTTGCGGTGCTCGGCGACCACCGTCGTGTAGATGCCGCCGCGCACGTTCCACTTCGCCGTGATGCGGGCGTAGCGGGGCTGCGTGGTCGCGACCAGCTTGCCGAGGATGTCGTTGGTGACCTTCTCGTGGAAGGCGCCCTCGTCACGGAAGCTCCACATGAACATCTTCAGGCTCTTGAGCTCGACGCACCAGCGGTCGGCGACCATGTCGATCGTGAAGTGCGCGAAGTCCGGCTGGCCGGTCAGCGGGCACAGGCAGGTGAACTCCGGGATCTGGAACTGGATGACGTAGTCGCGCTCCGGCGCCGGGTTCGGGAAGGCGTGCAGTTCCTTGCTCGGCGCGGTCGGCGGGTTCGGAGGCATCGGGCGCTGCGTCGGCGCGGCTTTCGGGCTGGGCTTGGCCATGGTCTGGGCGCCGGTGCCGCAGGGCGGAAGCCGACGTTTGCTTGCAGTTCGAGATGGGGCCCCGATGCTATCATTCGAGCCACTCTCAGGCCGGCGGTGACGCCGGTTTTTCGTTATACAACAATGAGATAGCGTTTATTCTTCAGGTATAACTTGAAGAACCGGCGCGTCCCCTGCGATGCGACTCACCTCGATCAAGCTGTCCGGCTTCAAGTCCTTCGCCGAGCCGACCACCTTCCAGCTGCCGGGCAAGCTCGTCGGCGTCGTCGGGCCCAACGGTTGCGGCAAATCCAACATCATGGACGCCGTGCGCTGGGTCCTCGGTGAGAGCAAGGCCTCGGAACTCCGCGGCGAATCGATGCAGGACGTGATCTTCAACGGCTCGGGCAACCGCAAGCCGGCGAGCCGCGCCAGCGTCGAGCTGGTGTTCGACAACCAGGACGCGCGCGCCGGCGGCGCCTGGAACCAGTTCACCGAGATCGCCGTGAAGCGCGTGCTGACGCGCGACGGCACCTCCAGCTACTACATCAACAACCAGCCGGTGCGACGACGCGACGTGCAGGACGTCTTCCTCGGCACCGGCCTGGGGCCGCGCGCCTACGCGATCATCGGCCAGGGCACGATCAGCCGGATCATCGAGAGCAAGCCCGAGGAGCTGCGGCTCTTCCTCGAGGAAGCCGCCGGCGTCTCCAAGTACAAGGAGCGCCGCCGCGAGACCGAGAACCGGCTGAAGGACACGCGCGAGAACCTGCAGCGCGTCGACGACATCCTGCGCGAGCTGAACGCCAACCTCGACAAGCTCGAGAAGCAGGCCGAGGTCGCGGCCCAGTACCGCAGCCTGCAGGAGGCCGGCACGACCAAGCTGCACCAGCTGTGGTTCCTGAAGCACCGCGACGCCTCGGCCGAAGAGGCGCGCGTCAAGCAGGCGGTGCTGGACGCGACCAACGCGCTCGAGTCGCGCCTGGCCGAATTGCGCCACGTCGAGGCCGAGCTGGAGACGGTGCGCCAGGCGCATTACGCCGCCAGCGACGCGCTGCACACCGCGCAGGGCTCGTTGGCCGAGGCCGCGCTCGAAGTCAGCCGGCTCGAGGAGCGCATCCGCTACGTCGTCGAAGGCCGTCAGCGCGTCGAGCAGCGCCTGGCCGAGCTGGTGGGACAGAACGCGAACTGGGACGAGCGCCGCCAGCAGGCCGCGGCCGAGCTCGACGAGATCGCGGCGCAGATCGCGATGGCCGACGAGCAGGCCGAGGTGCTCGCCGCCCAGGCCGAGGAGCAGGCCGGCTCGCTGCCGACCATCGAGGACGCGGTGCGCGCCGCCCAGGCCCGCAGCAACGAGCAGCGCGGCAAGGCGGCCGAGGTGCAGCAGCAGATCCAGCTGCTGGCGGTCGAGTCGCGCAACGTCGAGGAGCAGTCGCGCGCGCTGAACCAGCGCCGCGAGCGCCTGGCCGGCGAACGCCAGGGCCTGGCTGCGCCCGACGAGGCGAAGCTGCTCGCGCTGCGCGCGCAGTTCGCCGCCGCCGAGGAGGCCCAGGCCGTGGCCGACGCGCGCGCCGAGGAACTGACCGCTTCGGTGCCCGCCCTCGACGACGAGCGCCGCGCGCGGCAGGACGAACTGAACGGCGCGGCCGGCAAGCAGGCTGAGCTCAGCGCCCGGCTGGACGCATTGCGCACGCTCCAGGAGAAGGTGCAGACCGAGGGCAAGTTGAAGCCCTGGCTCGCCAAGCATGGCCTCGACGGCCTGGCCGGGCTGTGGACCCGGCTGCACATCGAGTCCGGCTGGGAGACCGCGCTGGAGGCGGCGCTGCGCGAGCGCATCAATGCGCTGGCGGTTGGCCGCATGGAAACAACGCGCGCCTTCGAGAGCGACCCGCCGCCGGCCAAGCTGGCCTTCTACACGCCGCCGTCGGCCGCGATCGCCAACACCCACGCGACGCTGCCGCGGCTGTCGGACCTGCTGCGCCTGCACGACGCCGGCCTGCAGGCGCTGCTGAACGACTGGCTCGAAGGCGTCTACACCGCGGCCTCGCTCGACGAGGCGCTGGCCAACCGCGCCAAGCTGACCCACGGCGAGGTCATCATGACCCGCGCCGGCCATGCGGTCTCTCAGTTCGCGGTGGCGTTCTATGCGCCCGACTCCGAGCAGGCCGGCATGCTGGCCCGCATGCAGGAGATCGAGAACCTCGAGAAGCAGGTCCGCGCCCAGGCGCTGATCGTCGACGAGGCGCGTGCCGCCCAGGTGCGCGCCGAGGCGGCCTACACCGAGGCCGCGTCGCGGCTGGTGACGGCGCGCCGCGAGGCCGCCGAGGGCCAGACGCGCACCCACCAGCTCCAGGTCGAGGTGCTGCGCCTCGCCCAGCTGGCCGAGCAGACCAGCGCCCGCCTCGGACAGATCGGCGACGAGCTGGCCGAGATCGACGCCGCGCTGGAGGATCTGCAGGAGAAGCGCGCCACCGGCGAGGCCCGCTTCGAGGACCTGGACCTGCAGCTCGCCAACGAGCAGGAGCGCCATGCCGAACTCGACGAGGCGGTGATCGAGGCCGAGCGCCAGCTGGCCGAGGCCCGCGAGCAGCTGCGTTCGCTGGAGCGCGAGGCCCAGGAGGCCCAGTTCAGCTCGCGCGCGCTGGCGGCGCGCCGCGGCGAGCTGCAGCGTGCGATCGAGACCGCGGCCCAGCAGATCGCCACCAACGAGCAGAGCGCGGTCGCGCTGCAGGACGAGCTCGACCGCCTGACCGACGCCGCCGCCCAGGCCGGGCTGCAGACCGCACTCGCGCTGAAGCTGGAGCGCGAGAGCGCGCTGGCCGCGCAGCGCAGCCAGTACGACGACCTGACCGCCCAGCTCAAGCGCGCCGACGAGCAGCGCCTCGGTTTCGAGCACAGCCTGGAGCCGCTGCGCGAGAAGATCGGAAAGCTGCAACTGGAAGAGCAGGCCGCCCAGCTCGGCGGCGCGCAGTACCTGGAGCAGCTCACGGCGGCGCAGGTCGACCTGGCCGCGCTCGGCGCCTCCATCGAGGCCGGCGGCGTCAAGCTCCACGGCCTGCAGGGCGAGATCGACCGCATCAACCGCGAGGTCGCGGCCCTCGGCGCGGTCAACCTCGCGGCGCTGGAGGAACTGAGCTCGGCGCGCGAGCGCAAGACCTTCCTCGACGCCCAGTCGGCCGACCTGGTGGATGCGATGACCACGCTCGAGGACGCAATCCACAAGATCGACCTCGAGACCCGCGACCTGCTGAAGGGCACCTTCGACACCGTCAACGAGCACTTCGGCCGCATGTTCCCGGAGCTCTTCGGCGGCGGCAATGCGAAGCTGGTGATGACCGGCGACGAGATCCTCGACGCCGGCGTGCAAGTGATGGCGCAGCCGCCGGGCAAGAAGAACAGCACCATCCACCTGCTGTCGGGCGGCGAGAAGGCGCTGACCGCGATCGCGCTGGTGTTCGCGATCTTCCAGCTCAACCCGGCGCCGTTCTGCCTGCTCGACGAGGTGGACGCGCCGCTCGACGACGCCAACACCGAGCGCTACAGCAAGCTCGTCACCAGCATGTCGCAGGCGACGCAGTTCCTCTTCATCTCGCACAACAAGATCGCGATGGAGATGGCCGAACAGCTGATCGGCGTGACGATGCAGGAGCAGGGCGTGTCGCGCATCGTGGCGGTCGACATGCAGGACGCGGTGCGCATGGTCGAGGCCGCCTGACCCGGCATGAGCACCTTCCAGCTGTCCCTGGCGGTCCTCGGTGCGTTGCTGCTGGCGGCGCTGGGCCTGCATGGCTGGTGGCAGGCGCGCCGCCGTGGCGTGCGGCAGGCGCCGGCGGAGGCCGATCCGGCGCCGGTGCTGCGCGAGCCCACGCTCGACGGCGCGGGTGCCGCCGAGCGCCCGGCCGACGCCGCGCCGCCGCGCGCCGAGCCGACGCTGGTGCGCCGCGCGGCGCCGCGCATCGATCCGCTGATCGACGCTGTCGCGACGATCGCGTTCGACGCCCCGGTCAGCGGCGAGACCGTGCTTGCCCACGCGCCGACCTCGCGCCGCGCCGGCAGCAAGCCGCTGCTGGTCGAGGGCCTGGACGCGAGCAGTGGCACCTGGGAGACGCCGGCCCTCGGCCGGCGCTACGGCGAGCTGCAGGTCGGCGTGCAGCTCGCCAACCGGGCCGGTGCGCTCAACGAGATCGAGTACTCCGAGTTCGCGCAGAAGGTGCAGGGGCTGGCCGAGGGCCTGGGCGCGCTGGCCGATCTGCCGGACATGCTCGACGCGGTCGCGCGCGCCCGCGAGCTCGACGCCTTCGCGGGCGAGCACGACGCCCAGCTCGCGATGCGGCTCGTGGCGCGCGGCGCCGCGTGGTCGCCGGGCTATGTGCAGCAGCACGCGGCGCGGCAGGGTTTCGTGCCCGGCACGCTGCCCGGCCGGCTGGTGCTGCCGGCGGCCGAGGAGGGCGCGCCGCCGGTGCTGACGCTGCAGTTCGATCCGCAGGCCGCGCTGGCCGAGGAACCCGGCCAGGCCGCGCTGCGCGAGGTCACGCTCGCCTTCGACGTGCCGCAGACGGCGCCCGACGCCGCACCCTTCGCCGCCTGGTGCGCGGCCGGCGAGGCGCTCGCCGCCGCGCTCGACGCCTCGCTGCACGACGACGGCGGCCAGCCGCTGTCGCCGCAGGCCTTCCCGGCGATCGGGGCGTCGCTGGAGCAGCTCTACGCGGCGCTCGCCGCGCGCGACCTCGCGGCCGGCTCGCCGGCGGCGCGGCGGCTGTTCAGCTGAGCGCAGCCGTCACGCGACGAAGATGTAATCGGCGGTGGTCGTCACCGCCGAGTTCAGCACGGCCAGCAGCGTCAGCTCGGACGCCAGGACCGTGTTGTTGCCGTCGTCGGACTCGAACATCCACACCGCGCTGCTCGTCCCGTCGTCGAGCACGAAGATCTTGCGGCTGTCGGTCGCGATGTTTGCCGTCGCCGCTCCGATCGTCGCGATTGCGGATGCTGCGTCCGTCAGGTTCGCCGTGTTGGACGTGAAGACGACCAGTTCGTTCGCCGTGCCCCAGCCGCCGGCCGCGCCGCGCGTGAGCGCCCCTTCGACAACGGTGTCACCGTCGCCGATGCGCGCCGTGGCGCTGGCCGTGAACGCCGACATGTCGATCGCCACCTGGTCGTCGGCCGCGACGAAGTCGGTGAAGGTGTCGTAGACCGTCTTCGTGTCGATCAGCAGGTGGTCCATCACGAACAGGTCGAGGCCGCTGCCACCGGTGAGGGTGTCGCTTTCGCTGCCGCCGGCGAGGGTGTCGTTACCGCTATCACCGCGGAGAATGTCGTTGCCGCCGCCGCCGAACAACGTGTCGTTGCCACTGCTGCCGCTGAGCGAGTCGTTGCCCGACAAGCCAAAGAGCTGATTGGCGCCGCTGTTGCCGATGATCCCATTGTTCAGTGCATTGCCGGTACCCTGAATCGATAAGGTTCCCGACAGCTGCAGATTCTCGAGGTTGGCACCGAGTGCCCAGTTGGAATTCGCGTCGACAGTGTCGATTTCGCTCGAGAGCGTGCTGGTTTCGGTGACCTGATCGTTCGAGTCGACGAAGTAAAAGTCATTGCCGGACCCACCTATCAGCGAGTCAACACCGCTGCCGCCGCTGAGCGTGTCGTTGCCGAGTTGACCGTACAACTCGTCGTTGCCGAAATCGCCGACCAGCGAGTCATTACCATCCAGGCCGAAGAGCCTGTTGGCGGCGGCGTTGCCGAAGATCCGATTTGCCAGCAAGTTACCGGTACCTTCGATCGACAAGGCGCCCGAAAGCCGCAGGTTCTCGAGGTTGGCGCCGAGTCTCCAGTTGACGTCTGCGTAGACAGTGTCGATCTCGCCGGCAAGCGTGCTGGTCTCGGTAATCTGGTCGTCAATGCTGACGACATAGGTGTCGTTGCCGATCCCTCCAACGAGCGTGTCGACACCCGAGCCGCCGTCGAGCGTATCGTTGCCGGAACCGCCGGCGATCCACTCGTCGCCTGCGCTGCCGGTACCGCTGAAGTCACCAGCGCCGACGTAGACGAGCCGCTCCACATTCCCGGTCAGTGTATAGACCGCAAGGGTGGTGCGGACCTCATCTGAGCCGGCAGCCTCCGCTTCGATGACGATGTCGCCGGGATCGCCGACGACATATATGTCGTCGCCGGCTAGCCCGGCCATCGTGTCGGCTCCGGACAGGCCGTCCAGCACGTCGTTCGACGACTCGTCGCCGACCAGTTCGTTGTCGAGCGCGTTGCCGACCCCGACAAAGTCGGCGATTCCGCCAGAGTTGCGCAGCCGCTCCACCTGCTCCGGCAGTGTGTATGCGGACCAACCCACGACCACGACGATATCGTTTCCCTGATCGGCCAACTCAACGATGCTGTCGATCGGCTCGGTCTCGAAGTAGCGGTCGTTACCGCTACCCCCAGCCATGCTGTCGCTTCCGGCGCCGCCGACCAGCACGTCGTCGCCGCCGTTGCCGATAAGGGTGTCATTGCCGTCATCGCCAAATAGGAGATTGTTGAGTTGATTCCCGGTCAGCACGTTGGCGAGCGCATTGCCACCGGCATCGAACGTGCCCTCCGCGTTCAAAAGGATCAAATGCTCGATGTGCGCCGGTAAACCGAAAAAGCCGAGTGCGCTGTACACCGTGTCAGAGCCTCCGTCGGGCCCGGCGATCTCGGTGTAGACATCGTCCTCGTCCGCGTAGTACCCATCGTCACCCGAGCCACCGACGAGAGTGTCAGTGCCTTCACCACCGATCAGCGCGTCGTTGCCCTCTGCGCCTTCCAGCCGGTTGGAAAGTGCGTTGCCGACGATTGTGTTGCCGGCTGCGTTGCCGACACCGACGAGCGCGGCGCCGACTAACTCCAGCCGCTCGAGGCCATCCGCCAAGGTCCAGTCGACCGCCGAGACGACGAGATCGTCGCCGCCGGCCGTGTCGTCCGCTTCGACGATCTGGTCGAGCGCATCGTCGACGTGGTAGACATCGTTGCCGCTAGTGCCGCTCAACGTGTCGGCCCCGGCGCCACCATCGAGCGTGTCGTTCGCGCTCGTGGTCTCGATCAAGTTGGCCAGCGTGTTGCCGATGCCATGAGCCGGGCGGACGGCGAAGAACCGCAGTTCTTCCACCCCGTCGGCCAGGGTATAGGGTGCTTCAGCCGCGGTCAGCACCCGATCCAAGCCAGCGTCGGGCAGCTCAACGATCACATCGTCGCCGACTTGGTCGACATAGACATCGTTGCCGTCGCCACCGACTAGAGTATCGACACCCGCCAAGCCGTTGAGAAAATCGGAGCCGTCGCCGCCGGTGATCAGGTTGCCCAGCGCATTGCCCCTACCATCGAAGTTATCTGCACCGCTGTAGATCAGGCTCTCGAAGTGCAGGCCCAGAGTGAACATGGCGAGTCCGGTCGCGACGGTGTCGAAGCCTTCGCCTTCCAGCTCGACCAGCATGTCGCTGTCATCCACGCCTTCGTAGCGGTCGTCGCCGACACCGCCGGTCAGCGTATCGGCACCCGCCCTGCCATCGAGCGTGTCGTTACCGGCCAGACCGTCGAGCGTGTTATCGGCGGCATTTCCCACCAGGACGTTGCCCAGTCCGTTGCCCATGCCCTCGACCGCGGCGCCGGTCAGCGCCAGATTCTCTAGGTTCGTGCTCAGTGTCCAGTCGAGCGCGGCGCGCACGGTGTCAATCTCGGTCGGGTCATTGTTGGCCTCGACTACGCTGTCTCCAAGCGAGTCGACGAAATAAGTGTCGTTGCCTGCGCCGCCACTCATCGCGTCGTTGCCGACGCCACCAGACAGCGTGTCGCGGCCATTACCACCGTCCAGGGTGTCATCTGCGTTGCCGCCAAGTAGGCTGTCGTTGCCCTCGCCACCGAAGAGGATATCGCGCCCGCCGTTACCGCCTTGGAGCGTGTCGTTGCCGCCGGCTCCCGACAGGACGTTGTCGGCCGCGTTACCCGTGATGTGGTTGTGACGGGCATTGCCTGTGCCCGAGTAGGTCCCGGTACCAGTGAGCACGAGACGCTCGAAGTTCGCGCCAAGCGTCCAACTCAGACTGGCACGCACAAGGTCGATTTCACTGACCAGCGCGCCGGCTTCGACGATGACATCGTTGACGCTATCGACCACATAGGTGTCGTTTCCGGAGCCGCCACCGAGGCTGTCGTCGCCAGCGCCGCCCGAGAGGGTGTCGTTCCCGGCGCCGCCGTCCAGCGTGTCCGCGTCGGCCCCGCCGACCAGGGAATCGTCGCCCACGCCGCCGTCGAGCGAGTCGCCACCGAGGCCGCCGCTCATCGTGTCGTCGCCATCGAGACCCGAAAGGATGTTGGCGGCTGCGTTCCCTGTAAGCCGGTTCGCCAGGGCGTTGCCGACGCCGAAGGTCGAACCCGCGCCGGAGAGCGTCAGGTTCTCTAGGTTGGCGCCAAGCGTGTAGCTGATCGCGGCAATGACGCTATCGATCTCGGTCGGCAGGGTACCGGCCTCGATGACGACGTCACCGGTATCTTGGACGGTATATCTGTCGCTGCCGGTGCCGCCGGACATCGTGTCGGCGCCAACTCCACCGTTGAGTCGGTCGTTGCCGTTGCCGCCGAGCAGCGAATCGTCGCCATTGCCGCCTTCAAGGGTGTCGTTTCCGCCCAAACCTGACAACGTGTCATTGCCGCCTAGACCGGTGATCAGGTCCGCTTCGCTGCCGCCGCTCAGGCTTTCGTCGCCCGAGGTGCCCGGCAGCGTCGCTTGCATGCCGATGCGCGCGCGGACTTGAACGCGCGTCGTCTCGGCGACCTCGACCCCGTCGAGTGCGCCGACGCTCAGGCCAAAGCCGCTCAGTGGCGTATCGGCCATGTGGTGAAGGGCGGCGTCTTGGCTCATTGTCTCCTCGGCGTCAATGTCCAAAAAAGACGCGAGGAGTCTAGTAATACCGCCGTCCGCTGATATCCCTAAGTCCGCTCCTACACTGCCAGCCATGTGTGATTCATCTCCGTCCGCCATTCCCGAGCGGGTCTGTGCGCTGCGTGAGGCACTTCACCGCCATGCCCACGCGTATTACGTGCTCGACGCACCGACCGTACCCGACGCCGAGTACGACCGCCTGTTCCGGGAGCTCCAGGCGCTCGAAGCCGCGCACCCCGGGCTGCTGACCCCCGATTCGCCGACGCAGCGTGTGCTCGGCCGGGTGCTGGAGGGGCTCGTACCGGTGCGCCACGCCGTGCCGATGCTGTCGATCCGCACCGAGACCGACACCACCGCCGGCGGCGCCGAGGCCTTCGACGCGCGGGTGCGCCGCGAGCTGGGGTTGGCCGAGGACGCACCGCCGGTGGCCTACGCCTGCGAACTGAAATTCGACGGCCTGGCGATCAACCTGCGCTACGAGGACGGCGTGCTGGTGCAGGCCGCGACCCGGGGCGACGGCGAGACCGGCGAGGACGTCACGCACAACATCCGCACCATCGGCCAGATCCCGCTGCGGCTGCTGGGCCGAGCCGGCGAGCTGCCGCCGCTGATCGAGATCCGCGGCGAGGTGTACATGCGCCGCGACGACTTCGAGCGGCTCAACGCGCTTCAGCGCGAGAAGGGCGGCAAGACCTTCATCAACCCGCGCAACACCGCGGCGGGCGCGGTGCGCCAGCTCGACAGCCGCGCGCTGGCCGACAAGAAGCTGAGCTTCTACGCCTACGGCCTGGGCGACACGCGGGGCTGGGCGCGGCCACCGACGCACAGCGCGACGCTCGATGCGATCGCCGCCTTCGGGCTGCCGGTCAACGCCGAACGCGCCGTCGTGCAGGGCGCCGCGGGGCTGGCGGCGTTCCATGCCCGCATCGCCGCGAAGCGCGACGCGCTGCCCTTCGACATCGACGGCGTCGTCTACAAGGTCGACGACGTGGCGCTGCAGCAGCGCCTCGGCTTCGTCACGCGCGAGCCGCGCTGGGCGGTCGCCCACAAGTACCCGGCACAGGAGCAGATGACGCGCCTGAACGGCATCGAGGTCCAGGTCGGCCGCACAGGAAAGCTCACGCCGGTGGCCAAGCTGGAGCCCGTGTTCGTCGGCGGCACCACGGTCAGCAATGCGACGCTGCACAACGTCTTCGAGCTGCGCCGCAAGGGCGTGCGCATCGGCGACACGGTGATCGTGAGGCGCGCCGGCGACGTGATCCCGGAGGTCGTGGGGCGGGTGCCCGGCTCACGCCCCGGCTACGTGCCCAACTTCCGCATGCCGCGTGCCTGCCCGGTGTGTGGCAGTCGCGTGCTGCGCGAGCGCGGCGGCATCGACCACCGCTGCTCCGGCGGCATCTCCTGCCCGGCGCAGCGCAAGCAGGCGCTGCTGCACTTCGCCGGCCGCCGCGCGATGGACATCGAGGGCCTGGGCGACAAGCTGGTCGAGCAGCTCGTCGACGGCGGCATCGTCCGCAGCCTGCCCGACCTCTACCGGCTCGGCATCACCCACTTGGCCGCGCTGGAGCGCATGGGCGACAAGAGCGCGCTCAACCTCGTCGCCGCGCTCGACCGGAGCAAGCGCACGACGCTGGCGCGCTTCCTCTACGCGCTCGGCATCCGCCATGTCGGCGAAACCACCGCCAAGGACCTCGCGCGCCACTTCGGCGCACTCGACCGCGTGATGGACGCGGGCGTCGAGCGGCTGCTGGAGGTGCCCGACGTCGGCCCGGTGGTGGCGCAGAGCATCCGCACCTTCTTCGAGCAGCCGCACAACCGCGAGGTGGTCGAACAGCTGCGCGCCGCCGGCATCGCCTGGGACGAGCACGACGGCCAGGGCGACCCGGCGCCCAGGCCGCTGGCCGGCAAGACGGTGGTGCTGACCGGCACGCTGCCGACGCTCAGCCGCGAGCAGGCCAAGGAGATGCTGGAGGCCGCCGGCGCCAAGGTGGCCGGTTCGGTGTCGAAGAAGACCGACTACGTGGTCGCCGGCGCCGAGGCCGGCAGCAAGCTCGCCAAGGCCCAGGAACTGGGTGTGCCGGTGCTCGACGAGGACGGGCTGCGCGACTTGCTGGCCACCTGAGCGCAGGCGTCACCTGCCGTAAGGGGCGCAAGGCCCTGTTCGCGGCGGTGCAAGGTTCGCGGCATTGCACTAGGCTGGTCATGCGACCCGAGGCCGCCGAGGTCGCCCCGTGACCCGGGTTCCACGTCGGCTCGAGGAACATGGGATGGACAAGAACCTTCTGGACCTGATGGCAACCGAGGGCTTCCTGCCCCATGGCTATTGCTTCCAGTGGAGCCCCGGGCTGCTCGGGACGATGGTCGCGGCCGACGCGGTGATCGCCGCCGCCTACTACTCGATCCCGATCGCGCTGCTGGTGTTCGTCAAGCGCCGCAAGGACCTGCATTTCAACTGGATCTTCGTCCTCTTCTCGGCCTTCATCTTCTTCTGCGGCACGACGCATCTGGTCGACATCCTGGTGATCTGGCGGCCCGACTACTGGTTGCAGGCGGGCACCAAGGCGGTCACGGCGGGCGTGTCCATCATCACCGCCGTGCTGCTGTGGCCGCTGATCCCGAAGGCCCTCAAGCTGCCGAGCCACGCCGACCTCGAGGCGCTGGTCGGGCGGCTCGAGGCCGAGGTGGCCGAGCGGCGCACCGCCGAGCGGCGGCTCGACGAGCTGAATCGGGAGCTCGAGCACCGCGTCGCCGAGCGCACCCGGCAGCTCGAGGTCGAGACCGCCGAGCGCCGTCGCCTGCAGGACGTCGAGCGGGCGCGCGAGGCCGCCGAGCTCGCGAGCAAGGCCAAGAGCGAGTTCCTGTCGCGCGTCAGCCACGAGCTGCGCACGCCGCTGAACGGCGTGCTCGGCTTCGGCCAGCTGCTGAGGGCCGATGCCGCGCAGTTGTCGCCGCAGCATGCGACCTGGGTCGCGCACATCGAGACGTCGGGCCGCCATCTGCTGAGGCTGGTGGACGAGGTGCTCGACCTTTCGCGCATCGAGGCCGGCGGGCTGAAGCTGGACGAGCAGCGCTTCGAGCTGGACCGGCTGATCCAGGACTGCGAGCAGGAGCTCAAGGCCACCGCCGACGCGCAGCAGGTCGAGGTCAAGGTCGAGGCCTTGCCGGCCCGCACGGCCTGGCGCGGCGACGTGCAGCGCCTGCGGCAGGTCCTGACCAACCTGTTGAGCAACGCGATCAAGTACAACCGCCCCCGCGGGGAGGTCCGCATCGACGCGCAGGCCTCGGGGGACAGTGGCGTGCGGCTGGAGATCTGCGACACCGGCATCGGCATCGACGCCGACCAGCAGCGCCAGTTGTTCCAGCCCTTCAACCGCCTCGGCCGCGAGCGCAGCAGCATCCCCGGCACCGGGCTCGGGCTGGTCGTGGTCAAGCAGCTCGTCGAGGCGATGGGGGGCAGCATCGCAGTCGAGAGCCGGCCCGGCGAAGGCACCTGCGTGACGCTGGACCTGCCGCTCGCACCGGCCTGATGCGACGCGGCGCTGCGTCTGCTAGGCTGATCCAATGAGCATCCGAGAGATCCTGAAGATGGGCGACCCCCGCCTGCTGCGCGTCGCGCAGCCGGTGGCCGCTTTCGACACGCCCGAGCTGCACGCGCTGATCGCCGACCTGTTCGACACCATGGAGGCCGCCAACGGCGCCGGGCTCGCGGCCCCGCAGATCGGCGTGGACCTGCGCGTCGTGATCTTCGGCTTCAGCCGCAGCGAGCGCTACCCGGATGCTCCGCCGGTGCCGCGCACCGTGCTCGTCAATCCGGTCATCACGCCGTTGGCCGATGCCATGGAGGAGGGCTGGGAAGGCTGCCTGTCGGTGCCCGGGCTGCGCGGCGTGGTGCCGCGCCATGCGCGCATCCGCTACACCGGCTTCGATCCCCAGGGCCGCCCGATCGAGCGCGAGGCCGAAGGCTTCCACGCCCGTGTGGTGCAGCACGAATGCGACCACCTCGACGGCGTGCTGTACCCGATGCGGGTGCGCGACTTCACGCGCTTCGGCTACACCGAGGTGCTGTTCCCGGGGCTGGACGCGGCCGACGACTGACTCACCAGTCGCGCAGCGCCGGGTTGTCGTAGCGGTAGCTGTTCGGGAACGCCAGGTTGGAGTAGGAGAACGTCAGGCTGGTCTCCAGGGAGGTCACCTGGTGCCACCAGCCGAGCGGCAGGAAGATGGTCTCGCCGGGTTCCAGCACCACCTCGAGCACCTTCACGTCGGCGAAGGCCGGGTGGCGGTCGAGGTCGGGGCATTCGAGGTCGATCGCGCTGAAGTAGCCGTCGTGGTTGTACAGCCGCGGCGTCTCCAGCGAGGAGATGAAGCGCCAGCGCTTGCGGCCGACGACCTGCGTGTGCAGCAGCATGATCGCGTCGTGGTGCAGCGGCGTGATGGTGCCTGCGGGGCCGAACCAGAACGAGGCGTGGGTGGGCAGCAGGGCGCGGTCGCAGAAGGGCGGCAGCGTGCCGATGTCGTCGAGCAGCGGCGCGAACTCCGGTCGGCGCAGCGCCTCGTTGTTGGCCGTCAGGTAGGCGTCGTTGCTCGGACCGCCCGCGACGACGCGGTCGACGAAGTCGCCGAGGCGCACGCGCTGACGGTGCAGCGCCTTGTCCTGCTCGTAGCTCGGGTTGGCGGCGCGGTCGGCCTGGATCTCGACGTCGAGGTGGCCGAAGCGCACCTTCAGGTCGGCCGGCGACCAGCGCGACATCGCCGGCCAGTCGCGCGCCAGATCGGTCAGCACCACCGGGCGGGAGCCGACCACGTAGCGCTCGAAGAACTCCGCCGGCGACACATGGCTGCGCTTCTCGATGCGCTCGTAGTCCCAGCGCAGCTCGCGGATGCGCTGCTCGTTGGCGAGCACCGAGCAGGCCTTGCGGTAGAGCTGCTGGTGGCGCCGGGCGGCCAGGAAGACCGGGTCGGCCTCGATCGCGACGAGCGCATGCTCGGCCTCGCGCGGGTCCAGGCCGGCGGCGGCCATGGTCGAGAGCATCGACGCGGGCGCGCAGTCGCGCAGCCGGTTCTCGGCGATCCACTGACGCCAGCCGGCGTCGAGGGCCACGCGCGGCGGCATGGCGGCGGCCGGCCGCGGGGCCGGGGGAATCTGGCGCGATCTCATCGTTGTCGTCCTCCGCGCGGGCGGAGGGCCGAAGACCCGAGAGCGCCACCCACGCGCAGGCGCATCGTCGCGCAGCCGGGCGCCGCGCGATCCGTGGAAAAGTACCGGGCGTCCCCGGGCTGTTTCCAGCTATTTCAGCAGCGGGCGCAGCACCGGCCAGACGTTGGCCAGCAAGGTCGGCTGGGCGGCCTCGTTCGGGTGGATGCGGTCGGCCTGGAACAGCTCGGCCGCGTTCGGCACGTTGCCGACTCCTTCGAGCAGGAAGGGCAGCAGCGCGACCTTCTCGGCCTGCGCGACGGTCACGAACAGCGCCGCGAAGTCGTCGGTGTAGCGCTTGCCGTAGTTGGGCGGCACCTGGATGCCGGCCAGCAGCACCCGTGCGCCGGCGGCCTTGGCGGCGCGCACCATCGCGGTGAGGTTGTCCTGCGTCATGGTGAGCGGCAGGCCGCGCAGCGCGTCGTTGCCGCCGAGCTCGATGATCACGACCGCCGGCCGGTGCCGGGCGAGGAGGGCCGGCAGCCGCGAGCGGCCGCCGGACGTGGTGTCGCCGCTGACGCTGGCATTGACCACGGTCACGGCGATCTTCTCCTTGGCCAGCCGCTGCTCGAGCAAGGCCACCCAGCCGCTGCCGCGCTTCAGGCCGTACTCGGCCGACATGCTGTCGCCGACCACCAGGATCACCGGCGCAGCGGCCTGCGCGCGCGCCGTGCCGAGGCCCCACAGACCCAGCGCGAGCGCCCCGTTGATACAGTCCCTGCGATTCACCCCCGCCATCCGAGACATCCCTTCTTCATGACCGACCCGATCATCGCCGTCGAGCACGTCAGCAAGCGCGTGCGCGACAGCAGCGGCGAGCTGACGATCCTGGACGATATCGACTTCTCGCTGCCGGCGCAGGGCTCGGCCGCGATCGTCGGGGCATCGGGCTCGGGCAAGAGCACACTCCTGTCGATCATTGCCGGGCTCGACACGCCGAGCGAGGGCACCGTCAGGCTGGCCGGCACCGACCTGTTCGCCCTGGACGAGGACGCCCGCGCCGCGGTGCGCGCCCAGCGCGTCGGCTTCGTGTTCCAGAGCTTCCAGCTGATGGGCAACCTGACGGCGCTGGAGAACGTGATGCTCCCGCTCGAGCTGCAGGGCCGCGTCGACGCGAAGCTGCAGGCCACCGAGATGCTGCGGCGCGTGGGCCTGGGCGAGCGGCTCGGCCACTATCCGAAGGTGCTGTCGGGGGGCGAGCAGCAGCGGGTGGCGCTGGCGCGCGCCTTCGTCGTCAAGCCGGCACTGCTGCTCGCCGACGAGCCGACCGGCAGCCTCGACTTCGCGACCGGCGAGAAGGTCATGGAGCTGATGTTCGAGCTCAACCGCGAGCAGGGCACGACGCTGGTGCTGGTGACCCACGACCGCGGCATCGCGGCGCGCTGCGACCGGCAGGTGAGGATCGAGGCTGGGCGCCTGACGTGAGCGCGGACGCGGCGGCCGTGGCGAAGCCAGGCACCCGCGGGCGCTGAGCTTGCGCGCGGCGCTCGCGTGGCACCCCGGATAATCCGGCGATGTCCTCCTCCCGCGTGCTCTTCGGCTTCCACGCCGTCACCGTCCGCCTGAAGACGGCCCCTGGCTCGATCGTCGAGCTCTACGTCGACGGCACACGGCGCGACGCGCGCATGCGCCAGTTCGTCGAGCGCGCCAAGGAGGCCGGCGTGCGCCTGCTGGAGAGCGACGAGCTGCGGCTGCAGGCGCTGGCCGGCACGCACCGCCACCAGGGCGTGGTGGCCAAGGTCGTGCCGCCGCCGGTCACGAAGTCGCTGGACGACCTGCTCGACGCGGTCGACGGCCCGCCGCTGCTGCTGGTGCTCGACGGCGTGACCGACCCGCACAACCTCGGCGCCTGCCTGCGCGTGGCCGACGGCGCCGGCGCCCACGCCGTGATCGCCCCCAAGGACCATGCGGTCGGGATCAATGCGACGGTCGCCAAGGTCGCCAGCGGCGCGGCCGAGACGGTCCCGTACTTCATGGTCACCAACCTCGCACGCACGCTCGGCGAGCTGAAGGAGCGCAGCATCTGGGTCGTCGGCACGTCCGACGATGCGCCGCGCACGCTCTACGCCGCCGACCTGAGGCAGCCGCTCGCGGTGGTGCTCGGCGCCGAAGGGCAGGGCATGCGCCAGCTGACGCGCAAGACCTGCGACGAGCTCGTCAGCCTGCCGATGGCCGGGGCGGTCGAGAGCCTCAACGTCTCGGTGGCCAGCGGCATCTGCCTCTACGAAGCCGTGCGCCAGCGCATGGCCTGACATGGACGCCGCCGCGATCGACGAGGTGCGCGGCTGGATCGCCGATGCGCCGACGATCGCGGTGCTGACCGGCGCTGGCATCTCGGCCGAGAGCGGCATCCCGACCTTCCGCGACGCGCAGACCGGGCTCTGGGCCCGCCACGACCCGGCCCGGCTCGCGTCGCCCGAGGGCTACGCGGCCGATCCGGCGCTGGTCTGGGGCTGGTACGCGAGCCGGCGCGAGGGCGTGCGGGCGGCGCAGCCGAACGCAGCGCATCGGGCACTCGCCGCCTGGGACCAAGCGCACCCGGGGCGGCTGCGGCTCATCACGCAGAACGTCGACGACCTGCACCAGCGCGCCGGCAGCGCCGGCGTGATCCGGCTGCACGGCGACCTCCTCGAAGACCGCTGGTTCGATGCCTGCCGGCGCGCGTCGAGCGGCGCAGCGGCCTGCGACACCGCGCTGGCCGCGCCCGGCGCGCCGCCCGCCTGCGCCGACTGCGGCGCGAGGCTGCGTCCCGGCGTCGTCTGGTTCGGCGAGACGCTGCCCGCCGGAGCGCTCGACGCGGCGCGCGACGCGGCACGGCGTTGCGCCCTGATGCTGGTGGTCGGCACCTCGGGTGCGGTCCACCCGGCCGCCGGTCTGGCGCAGGTGGCACGGCAGGCCGGGGCGCGCGTCGTGATCGTCAACCCGCAGCCCAGCGAGCTCGACGGCGTCGCGCACCGATGCCTGCGCGGCACCGCGGTCGGCGTGCTGCCGCGGCTGCTGGCATAGACTGACCGCATGCCCGTCATCGAAGTCCGCCACCCGCTCGTCAGGCACAAGGTCGGCCTGCTGCGCGAGGCCGAGATCTCGACCAAGAAGTTCCGCGAGATCACCGCCGAGCTGGCGCGCCTGCTGGCCTACGAGGCGACCGCCGACTTCCCGCTCGAGCGCGTCACCATCGACTGCTGGAGCGGCCCTTGCGAGGTCGAGCAGATCAAGGGCCGCAAGGTCACCGTGGTGCCGATCCTGCGCGCCGGGCTGGGCATGCTCGACGGCGTGCTCGACATGGTGCCCAACGCCAAGATCAGCGTCGTCGGCCTGTCGCGCAACCATGACACGCTGCAGCCCGAGCACTACTTCGAGAACCTCGTCGGGCACCTCGGCGAGCGCACCGCGCTGATCATCGACCCGATGCTCGCGACCGCCGGCTCGATGATCGCGACGATCGACCTGCTCAAGCGCAAGGGCTGCCAGGACATCCGCGCGCTGGTGCTGGTGGCCGCGCCCGAGGGCGTGGCGGCGCTGGCCG
>CAYLKR010000001.1:0-42457 GCA_964384225.1 uncultured Methylibium sp. | reverse complement strand
ACGCCCAACATCGGCCTGCTGACCGACATGATCGCCTGCCCCGGCGGCGACTTCTGCGGCCTCGCGAACGCGCGCTCGATCCCGATCGCCGCGCAGCTGACCGAGCGCTTCGAGGACCTCGACGAGCTCTACGACATCGGCGACATCGACCTGCACATCAGCGGCTGCATCAACTCCTGCGGCCACCACCACAGCGGCCACATCGGCATCCTCGGCGTCGACAAGGACGGCAGCGAGTGGTACCAGGTGACGCTCGGCGGCTCCGACGGCTCGGCGCTCAGCGGCGGTCTGGCCGCGGCGGTGCCCGGCAAGGTGATCGGCCCGTCGTTCGCGGCCGACGAGGTGGTCGACGCGATCGAGGCGGTGATCGAGACCTACCGCGGCCAGCGCGCCGCCGCCAACGAGCGCTTCATCGACACCGTCCGGCGCATCGGACTCGACCCGTTCAAGGCCGCGGCCAACAAGGTCCGCCGCAGCACTGCCAAGGAAGCCGCGTGATGAAGTTCGTCGACCCCCGCCACGACTGCCCGCGCGACCCCTGGCACACGGTCGGCGGCGAAGACGGGCCGCTCGTGACCATCACCCCGGCCTCGCACCTGCTGCTGACGCTGCCGCAATGGCACAGCGTGCGCGCGACCTGGCCGGCCGACAAGCCGGTCGCCGTGACCGTGCCGAACGACGTCGACGTCGAGGAGCTCGCCGCCGACCTGCCCCGGCTCGCGATGATCGCGCTGCAGTTCCCGAAGTGGACCGACGGCCGCGCCTACAGCCAGGCCCGGCTGCTGCGCTCGCGCTACCGCTGGCGCGGCGAACTGCGCGCCACCGGCGACGTGCTGGTCGACATGGTGCCGCTGCTCGCTCGCACCGGCTTCGACGTCGCGGTGCTGCGCCACGACCAGAGCCCCGAGGCCGCGGCCAACACCCTCACCTTCTTCGGCCAGGGCCATTACCAGGCCGACGTGGCCGAGCACCGGCCGCACTTCGCCCGCCACGCCTGACCTCCCGGGACGCCCCATGAACGCGATGACCTCGGAACTCTCCCTGCTGCCCGACGCCGCGCCGCCGGTCGGCTCCGCGATCGCGCTGTACGCGCGGCCGTCGGCGGACTTCGACGCCAAGGTCGCTGCCGCCGTCGCGCGGCTGCGCGATGCGGCGGCCGCGCATGCCGGGCGCATCGTCCAAGCCACCAGCCTCGGCGCCGAGGACATGGTGATCACCGACCTGATCGCGCGCCATGCGCTGCCGATCGCGATCGGCACGCTCGAGACCGGCAAGCTGCACGACGAGACCGTCGCGCTGATCGGCCGCATCGAGCAGCGCTACGGCCTCGCTGTCGAGGTCTACCGCCCGAAGCAGGAGCAGGTCGTCCACTTCGTCCGCGCCAACGGCGAGGAGGCGATGTACCGCAGCATCGAGCTGCGCAAGGCCTGCTGCGGCCTGCGCAAGCTCGAGCCGCTGGGCCGCATGCTGGCCGAGCGCAGCGCCTGGATCACCGGCCTGCGCCGCGAGCAGAGCGACGCCCGCGGTGAAGTGCCCTTCGACGACCGGGACGACGCCGGCCGGCTGAAGCTCAACGCGATCGCCGACTGGACCTGGGGCGACGTCTGGCACTACATCGCCACGAACGACGTGCCCTACAACTCGCTGCACGACCAGTTCATGCCCAGCATCGGCTGCGCGCCCTGCACGCGGGCGATCGCGGTCGGCGAACCCTTCCGCGCCGGGCGCTGGTGGTGGGAGGACGAGGCCGCCAAGGAATGCGGCCTGCACGTCAGCCAGGCAGCGTGACGATGATTCATGCGGTCGTCTTCATCGGCGCTGGCCCGGGGGCGGCCGACCTGATCACCGTACGCGGCGCGCGGCGCCTGGCGGCGGCCGAGGTCGTGCTGTTCGACGCCCTCACCGACCCGGCGTTGCGCGAGCTCGCACCGCGGGCCGAGTGGATCGACGTCGGCAAGCGCGGCTTCTGCGATGCCGTCGGCCAGGCGCGTATCAACGCGCTGCTTCTGAAGCACGCGGGCCAGGGCCGGCGCGTCGTGCGGCTCAAGGGCGGCGACCCGAGCGTGTTCGGCCGGCTCGAGGAGGAGCTGCAGTCGCTGGCCGCCGCCGGCCTCGCAGCCGAGGTCGTGCCCGGCGTGACCGCAGCGCTGGCCGCGGCCGCGGTCACGCAACGGCCGCTCACCCGGCGTGGCGCCGGCCGCAGCGTCGCGCTGACCACCGCGATGACGCGGGCGGGCACGCTGCACGCCGCCCGCAGCGCCGACACCGAGGTCTTCTACATGGCCGGCCGCCAGCTCGCCGCGCTGTCGCGCCGGCTGCGCGAGGCGGGCTGGCCCGGCGACACGCCGGCCAGCGTGGTCTCGCGTGCCGGCTGCGCCGACCAGCTCGCCAGCGAGCACCGCGTCGCCACGCTCGGCGAGGCCGGCCTGCTGCATGCCGGGCGGCCCACCGTGGTGACGGTGGGCGTCGGTGCCACGGCCTTGAGCGGCGAACGCCCCCCGGCCGGTGAGGCCACCGCGACCGAGGGCCGCGCCCGGCCGGTCTCCAGCCACTAAAATCGCGCTCTTGCGCCGCGACGGCGCCCCTCCCCAACCCCCGCAGTCCTGCCGCCATGACCCACGTCGTCACCGAATCCTGCATCCGCTGCAAGTACACCGATTGCGTCGACGTCTGCCCGGTGGACTGCTTCCGCGAAGGCCCGAACTTCCTCACGATCGATCCGGACGAGTGCATCGACTGCGCCGTGTGCATCCCCGAGTGCCCGGTGAACGCGATCCTGCCGGAGGAGGACGTGCCCTCCGACCAGCTGAAGTTCATCAAGCTCAACGCCGAGCTGGCCAAGAAGTGGCCCAGCATCACCAAGCGCAAGCCCGCGCTGCCCGACGCCGACGAGTGGAAGGACCGCAAGGACAAGCTCGACCAGCTGATCCGCTGATCGTCCGCCTTCGCCCTGCGCCCCACTGCCCCGAATGGAACCTCAACTGAACCCCGCCATCCCTGCTGCCGCCGCCTCGCACGACGGGCCGATCGAGACCGATGCCGTGATCGTCGGTGCCGGCCCCGTGGGCCTGTTCCAGGTCTTCGAGCTCGGCCTGCTGGAGGTCAAGGCCCACATCATCGACTCGCTCGCCTACCCGGGCGGCCAGTGCATCGAGCTCTACCCCGACAAGCCGATCTACGACATCCCGGCCGTGCCGGTGTGCACCGGCAAGGAGCTCACCGACAACCTGCTCAAGCAGATCGAACCCTTCGGCGCGACCTTCCACCTCGGCCAGGAGGTCACGCTGGTGGCCAAGCGCGAGGACGGCCGCTTCAACCTCGAGACGAGCAAGGGCACGCGCTTCATCACCAAGACCATCTTCATCGCCGGCGGCGTGGGCTCCTTCCAGCCGCGCACGCTGAAGGTCGACGGCATCGAGAAGTACGAAGGCACCCAGCTGCACTACCGCGTGCGCAACCCGGCCGCCTTCGCCGGCAAGAACCTGGTGATCGTCGGCGGCGGCGACTCGGCGCTCGACTGGACGCTGAACTTCGTGCAGGACGGCCCGAACAAGGCCGAGAGCGTGATCCTCGTGCACCGCCGCGACGGCTTCAAGGCCGCACCGGCCAGCGTCGCGAAGATGAAGGAGCTGTGCGACGCCTACGAGATGCAGTTCATGGTCGGCCAGGTCACCGGCCTGGAAGAGGCCGACGGCGTGCTGAAGAGCGTCAAGGTGACCGGTGGCGACGGCGTCACGCGCGTCGTGCCGCTGGACATGCTGCTGGTGTTCTTCGGCCTCTCCCCCAAGCTCGGCCCGATCGCCGAATGGGGGCTGAACATCGAGCGCAAGCAGCTCGTCGTCGACACCGAGAAGTTCGAGACCAACGTCCCGGGCATCTTCGCGGTCGGCGACATCAACACCTACCCGGGCAAGAAGAAGCTGATCCTCTCCGGCTTCCACGAGGCCGCGCTCGCCGCCTTCGGCGCCGCGCCCTACATCTTCCCGGACAAGCGCATCCACCTGCAGTACACGACCACCAGCCCGAAGCTGCACAAGGTGCTCGGCGTCGAGACGCCGGTGTTCGACTGAGTTAGAGTTTCACCGTCGTGCACCGCGGTGCACGACATCCGCTAGGGGTGCTGGCGCTTCCCACCGAAGCGCCGGCTGAGAAAGTCCCTTTGAACCTGATTGAGGTAATCCTCGCGCAGGGAAGCGTTCAGCCTCGGTGACCCGCAGCCGTTGCGGGTCCGTTCGATGCGGCGCCCCTGCCTCGAACGGAACGACGATGGCCCATCCTTCTGCTGCATTGCCGGGTGCGATCGCACTCGCGAGCACCCTCGCCTGCCACCTCGCCGCGGCGCAGGCCGATCCGGCCCAGCTGCCGGCCGTGACCATCACCGCGCGCGGCACACCGGCGGCCGGCATCGCCGGCTTCGGCGACGAGCCGGTCGACCGGCTGCCGCTGCAGGCCGTCGTGGTCGGCGAGGACGCGCTGCGCGATCGGGGCGCCCGCGGCCTGCGCGAGCTGGCCCGGCTCGACGCCAGTGTGGCCGATGCCTACAACTCGGTCGGCTACTGGGACAGCCTGACCGTGCGCGGCTTCGTGATCGACCAGCGCTACAACTACCGCCGTGACGGCCTGCCGATCACCGGCGAGACCGCGCTCGCGCTCGACAACAAGTCCCGGCTCGAACTGCTCAAGGGCACCAGCGGCATCCAGGCCGGCACCAGCGCGCCCGGCGGGCTGGTGAACCTGGTCGTCAAGCGACCCGACGTCGAACGCCGCTCGGTGCTGGTCGAACTGCGCGGTGCGCGCAACGTGCTCGCCGCGGCGGACCTGTCGAGCCGCTTCGGCGAGGACCGCGCCCTCGGTCTGCGCGTCAATGTCGCGGCCGAGCGGCTCGCCCCCGAACTCGACGACGCCGAGGGGCGCCGCCACCTGTTCGCGCTGGCCGGCGACTGGCGGCTGACGCCGGACACGATGGTCGAGGCCGAGTTCGAGGCGAGCCGCCGCCGGCAGCCCAGCCAGCCGGGCTTCAGCCTGCTGGGCGACCGCGTGCCCGATGCCGACGACATCGACCCCGACCGCAACCTCAACGATCTGCCGTGGGTGAAGCCCGTCGTGTTCGCTGCGCAGTACGCGAGCCTGCGCCTGACACAGCGGCTCGATGCCGACTGGCGTGCCGTCGTCCATGCGGGCCTGCAGCGCCTGCGCACCGACGACCGCATCGCCTTCCCCTACGGCTGCAATGCCGAAGGGCTCTACGACCGCTACTGCAGCGACGGCAGCTTCGACTTCTACGACTTCCGCAGCGAGAACGAACGCCGCCGCAATGCCGCGCTCGACGCCGGACTGCACGGCCGGCTGCAGGCCGGCGGGCTGATCCATGCGCTCAGCGTCGGCGTGCTGCGCAGCCACTACGAACAGCGGCTGCAGGGACAGGCCTTCAACCCCGCCGGCAGCGGCGGGATCGACGGCAGCGCGACGACCACCCCGGACCCGACCCTCTACCCCGCCACCGACCGCGACGAACGCAGCACCGAGTTCTACCTGCGCGACGCGCTGCAGCTCGGTCCGACGGTCGGCCTCTGGATCGGCCTGCGCCACACGCGGCTGCAGCGTCGGAGCGTGATGACCGACGGCAGCGCGGCGACCGACTACACGAGCCGTTTCACCACGCCGTGGCTCGGCGGAAGCTGGGAGTTCGCGGTCGGCCACCGCGTCCACGCCAGCTGGGGCCAGGGCGTCGAGTCCGACGTCGTGCCCAATCTGCCCGGCTACGACCGCCCCGGCCAGGGTCTGCCGCCGCGCAAGAGCCGCCAGAGCGAAATCGGCTACCGCCACGGTGGCGAGCGGCTCGGCGCCGGGCTGACGGTGTTCCGCATCGACCAGCCGGCGTTCACCGACACCGGCAGCAGCGTGCTGCCCGACGGCGTGCAGCGTCACGTCGGCCTCGAGGCCGACGCCAGAGCGCTGCTCGGCCGCTGGACACTGGCCGGCAGCCTGCAGTGGCTGCACGCGCGCCGCGAAGGCAGCGCCGACCCGCTGATCGACGGGCAACGCCCCCCGAACGTGCCCGAGCGCAGCCTGCGCCTGCTGGTCGAGCGCGAGCTCGAGTCGCTGCCCGGGCTGCGCGCCTACGCGGCGCTCACGGCCGACAGCGAACGCTCCGTGCTGCCCGCCGTCGGCAGCCCGACCGTGCCCGGCTGGGCCCGCATCGACCTCGGCGCGAACTGGGAGCGCACGACGGCCGACGGGCGCAAGTGGATCTGGCGCGGCGCCGTCGACAACCTGGCCGACCGGCGCGCCTGGCAGGAGGCGCCCTACCAGTTCGGCCACGCCTACCTCTACCCGCTCGCCGCGCGCACCTGGCGCGTGTCGCTCCAGGTCGAACTCTGAGCGGCGACGAAAGCCGCTATAATTTGCGGCTGCATTCCTCGATAGCTCAGTCGGTAGAGCGCCGGACTGTTAATCCGTAGGTCCCTGGTTCGAGCCCAGGTCGGGGAGCCAAGAAAGCCAAGGCCTCGCACGCAAGTGCGGGGCCTTTTGCATGGCGGCTCGCCACGGGCGTCGTGGGGCCCGCCCGCGTCGCGAAACTTGATGCCGCTCAAGGCTTCGCCGGATCGCCGCCAACCCAGGTTCCTCGTGCGACGCCTTCGGTTCACACTGGCCTCGGCTTGAACCCGGCCCGCCGAGCGCGGGACTTCCGATGGCGACGTTCGAAGGCAGCAGCGGCAACGATCTTCTCGACGGCGGCGGAGGCGCCGACCTGATCTCGGGCCTGGCCGGCGACGACACGCTGCGGGGTCTGGGTGGCGACGACACGATCGATGGCGGCAGCGGCCTCGATTCCGTGGTCGGCGGCACAGGCGACGATGTCTTCTCGGGCAACTTGCAACTCGGCGACACGGTCGTGGGCGGCGCGGGCCATGACCGCGTCGTCGGTCTCGACCTGTCGTGGTCGTCAAGCCCCGTCGCGGTCGACGTGGACTCGCTGCTGGTGCTCTACCTCGCCTCGCCGGACGGCGTCGGCCCCTCGCTGCGGATCGAGGGCGTGGAGCAGTTCTCGGGGCTGAGCGGCGGAGCGGCCGACGACGTGCTTCGCCTCGGCTTCGTCGGCGACGCATTCGAGACGAGCTACCGCGGCGGCGGCGGTGTCGATCTGCTGGCGCTCGACTTCTCGGCCACCGACGGCCTCGGCCGCACCGCCGCCAGCCTGACCCTCGGAAGCGCCGGCCCGGAGTACGCGCCCCTCACCGTGCGCCTGAGCGACGGCAGCAGCTGCGCCCTGGTGCGGATCCATCGAGACATCGAACGCCTCGAGATCACCGGCAGCGCCGGCGGCGACCTGCTCTCAGGCCTGGCTGGCCAGGACACGCTGCGCGGTGGCGACGGACGGGACACGCTGGTCGGCGGCCAGGCCGCCGACCAGCTGTTCGGCCAGCGCGGCGCCGACACCTTGCGCGGCGGGGGCGACGACGATCTGCTCGAGGGCGGCGGCGCGGGCGACCGGCTCGACGGCGGCGCGGGCGTGGACATCGCGGTCTACTTCCGCTCGCCGACGGGCGTGGTCGTCGACCTCGGCCTGGGTACCGGCTCGGGCGGCGAGGCAGCGGGCGATCGGCTCGTCGGCATCGAGGGCATCGTAGGTTCGACCCAGGGCGACCGCCTGACCGGCAGCGAGGGCTCCGATGCGATGTACGGCGCCCACGGCGCCGACACGATCCACGGACTCGGCGGCGACGACTTCATCCACGCCGGCTCCGGCCCGGTCTTCCCGACCACGCACCTGCTCAGCCGCGAGATGTCCACCTTCGACGGCGGCGACGGCAACGACACCATCTGGGGCGACACCCAGGTGATCAGCACGTCCGAACCGGGCTACCTGCAGCCGGCGACGATCCTCGGCGGCGACGGCGACGACGAGATCTACTACGGCCTCGTCGTCGATGCCGGTGCCGGCGACGACTATGTCTACGGCGGCGCGATCGACTCGACCATCGACGGAGGCCCCGGCCATGACGAGATCGAGGCGACCTACGGCAACCACACGGTGCGCGGCGGCGAAGGGCAGGACTACGTCTGGACCGAGGCACTGCACGGCGGCATCAACACCGTCGACCTCGGCACTGACGACGATGTCGGCGCGGTATGGTCCTACGACCCGCTGTACGCCCACCGCTTCGACGGCGGCAGCGGCGTCGACGGCTTCGTGCTCGCCACCGACAACCTGTCGTACACGACCCGCATCGACTTGGACCTGCTGCACCAGCTCGACGGCAGCTGGATCAACCTGGGCACGATAGGCATCACCCACTTCGAGCGCCTCTCGCTGCTGCTGGGCGGCGATCACGACGACGTCATCCGGCTCGGTCACTCGACCGACTTCGTGCGCGCGTCGGACGGCGACGACCTTCTCGTCGGCCGCGGCGGCGGCGACTTCCTCGACGGCGGCTACGGCATCGACACGCTGCTCGGCGGCGCCGGCAACGATATCCTCGTCGCCGGGTCCAGCCCCGCCGGCAACCCCGAGCGCGCGCGCGGCGGCGATGGCGACGACGTGCTCTACGGCAACTTCTCGGTGGCCGACTTCGGCGGCGTCGCGATGCTCTACGGCGATGCCGGCCGGGACGTCTTCGCCTTCCTGCCGATGGGCATCTACACGCCCGACCGCGTGATGGACTTCGACCCGGCACAGGACTTCATCGCGCTGCATGCCGGCGCGTACTACGACGTCGATGCGACGGCCCGCGAGTTCGACACGATCGTTGCGTCGTCGGTCACCGACACCGACCGCACGCTTCGCTTCAGCTACCTCGGGCCCTACGGCGAGGTGGGCTACGGAGAGGTCGAGGTCCGCTACGACAAGCTCGGCGGCGCGTTGAGCCTGCGCGGCGCGGCCGACGACTGGATCCGCGTCGCGACGATCGCCGGCGCACCGGACCTCGACATCGCTCACTTCCTGACGGTCTCCGCGGCCGTTGCGCTGCCCGACGCTCCGTGGTTCGGGAGCTGATGTTCCGCCAGGCCCTCGGCCATCATCCGTGCGAGCAGCGCATCGCCTCGTTCGTTGTAGTGCCCGCCGGGCGTGAAGTCGTCGCGCAGAGGGCGTGACCTGCCCGCGCCGACAGCGGTGAAGGGCACCCCGCGGGGCGGGACCGACGCGTCGCCGGCCGCGGCCGCCCGCAAGGTGAGTCGTGGCGCCGACAGCAAGCCGCCGCGCACTGCAGATCGTGAGGCGTCGTCGGCCATCGGTGGCAGCAGGGCCGCGCACTTGCCCTGATGCCAGCCCCACCGGGCCCCGCCGGCAGCGTTTGGATACACCGGAAGCATGTGCACGCAGTCCACGGCCGGAAACCGGCGTTTCTTGTGCGACCGCTTGTAAGCCGGCTGTCGTATGCCAACTCCTGCCGCGGTTTTCGTGCTGCGCCGCCGGAGCATGGCCTCGCGCAATCGGGCGCCAGCAGCGGAGGCAGGGCTTGGAAGCACTTTGGGGACGACCGGGAACGGGCGCAGTCGCGCCGGCCCGCGGCATCGCCTTCGGCATAGCGACAAGCGCCGGCTGGGTCCGTCGCGAGGAGGCGATCATGGGCACCGCGGTGCGCGCCGAACTCTGGGCCGACGACCGGCGCCGGGGCGAGGCGGCCCTCGAGGCGGTGATGCAGGAGATGCACCGCATCGACCGGACGATGAGCCCGCACCGGGCCGACTCCGAGCTGTCGCGGATCAACCGCGACGCCGGCACGCGGCCGGTGCGCCTGAGCGACGAGATGTTCGACCTGCTGGCGCGGGCGATCGACTTCTCGCGCTGGTCCGACGGCGCCTTCGACATCAGCTATGCCGCCGTCGGCCAGCTCTACGACTACCGCGGTGGCACCGGTCCGGACGACGCGGTGCGCGAGCGCGCCCGCGCCGCGGTCGGCTGGCAGCACCTGATCCTCGACCCCGAGCGCCGCACGCTGCGCTTCGGGCTGCCCGGCATGCGCATCGACCTCGGCGGCTTCGCCAAGGGTCATGCGGTGGACAACGCGGTCGCGATCCTGCGCGAGCGCGGCATCGAGCACGCCAGCGTGGCGGCCGGCGGCGACAGCCACCTGATGGGCGACCGCCGCGGCCGCCCCTGGACGCTGGCGATCCGCGACCCGCGCCGCGAGGGTGAGGTCGTCGCGCTGCTGCCGCTGGAGAACGTGGCGGTGTCGACCTCGGGCGACTACGAGCGCTACTTCATCGGCGGCGATGGCCGGCGCCACCACCACCTGCTGGACCCGCGCACCGGCGAATCGCCGCGCACGGTGCGCAGCGTCACGGTGATCGCTTCGGACGGCCTGACGACCGAAGCGCTCAGCAAGACGGTGTTCGTGCTCGGCGTGCCGCGCGGGCTGCGGCTGATCGACTCGCTGCCCGGCGTGGACGCGGTGGTGGTCGATGCCGAGGGCGTGCTGCACGCCTCGAACGGCTTGCTCGATGGCGGCGCGGCGCAGGCCGCCGGCCACGCGTGACTCGATGAACACGGCTGGGAGGCCTGCATCATGAATTCGCTGTCACACCCCCGCAGCGGCGCCCTCGCGCTGTGCACCCTGAGCGCCCTGCTCGCCGCCTGCTCGGGCAGCGGCGGCGGCGACGAGACTGTCACCGTCGCCGGCGAGGTGCCGCTCGCCTATGTGCAGCGCTCGACCGAGGTGTCGCTGAACCCGACCAACGGCGCGCCGAGCGCACCCGGCGGCGACCTGATCGTGCGCGAGAAGTCCTCGCCCAGCGCGCCGGCGCACAACGTCACGCGGCGCTTCACGCAGGGCGTCGGCGACGCGTCCGATCCCGAGGTGTCCCACGACGGCCGGAAGATCGTCTTCTCGATGCGCTGCCCGGCCACCAACACCGCGACGATCGGCGGCGTGCCGGCCTGCACCGGCCGCTGGAACCTCTGGGAGTACGACATGACGACCGGCGGCTACGCCGGCGGCACGTTCCGGCGCCTGACCGCGTCGACCCAGCACGACGACGTGGACCCGGCCTACCTGCCGGGCGACGGCGGCTTCGTGTTCTCGTCGAACCGCCAGGCCAAGTCGAGCCAGAACCAGGCGCTCGGCCGCGCCTACTTCGCGCTCGACGAGTACGAGCGCGAGCGCGTGTTCAACCTGCACACGATGGCCCCCGACGGCAGCGGCATCCAGCAGATCTCCTTCAACCAGAGCCACGACCGCAACCCGGTGGTGCGGCCGAACGGCGACATCATGTTCTCGCGCTGGGAGCATGTGGGCGACCGCAACCGCTTCGCGATCTTCCGCAGCAAGCCCGACGGCACCGACATGTTCGTGCTCTACGGCGCGCAGAGCCCCGGCAACAGCTTCCTGCACCCGCGCGACATGGACCCGGCCGGGCCGAACGCCGGCTACGTCGCGTCCTCGCTGATGCCGCTGTCGCGCACCCAGGAGGGCGGCGCGCTGATGTTCATCGACGCGGCCAACTATTCCGAACAGAA
Organism: uncultured Methylibium sp.; assembly: GCA_964384225.1. GTDB lineage: Bacteria > Pseudomonadota > Gammaproteobacteria > Burkholderiales > Burkholderiaceae_C > Methylibium. Next base: position 30,996 of record CAYLKR010000001.1, on the reverse strand, counting down.
CACGCCGGCCAATGCCGCGATTCCCGTCAACGGCGGCCAGAGCAACATCACCGCGCAGCCGCTGAACGACGGCCGCGGGCTGTCGCGCCACGGCCGCATCACCAGCCCCTTCCCGCTGTGGGACGGCACGAACCGCGTGCTGCTGGCCTACCGGCCCTGCGAGGTCACGCGCAACGGCGACGTGGTGCCCTGCGCGTCGCTCACCGCAGACGAGATCGCGCGTCTGGAAAGCGATGACCGCACGGCCGCCGAGGAGGCCGCCGACGAGCTGCAGGACAACGCGCCCGCGGCCTACTCGATCTACATGTACGACCCGGCGCGGCAGACCTTCCTGAACGTCGCTTCGCCGCCACCGGGCTTCATGTACACCGACCCGGTGCCGCTGCAGGCGCGGCCCGAGCCGAACGTGATCCCGCCGACCGCGGTGGACGCCACGCTGGCGGCGCAGAACCTCGCGTTGATCGAGGTGCGCAGCGTCTACGACACCGACGGCCTGAACCGCATGGCCGAGCCGATGCTGACCGCCGCCGATCGCCCCGGCTGCTCCGCCGCGATCGCCACCACCGCGCCGACCGAGCCGGGTGACACCCGCACCCGCGTCGCCGACCTCGCGCGCATCAAGGACCCGGCCGATCCGGCCTACCACTGCGCGCCGGCGCGCTTCGTCCGCGCGGTGCGCGCGGTCGCGCCGCCGTCCAGCACCATGGGCCTGCGCTCGGCGATCGGCGAGACCGACTTCGAGCAGCAGCAGATCCTCGGCTACGCGCCGGTCGAGCCCGACGGCTCCTTCAAGCTGCGGGTGCCGGCCGACACGCCGCTGGCGCTCTCGGTGATCGACGCCAAGGGCCGCGCGATCCAGACCCATACCAACTGGATCCAGGTGCGCCCCGGCGAGCGCCGCACCTGCGACGGCTGCCACAGCCCGCGCCGCGGCGCGGCGCTGAATTCCGGCGCGACCGTGAACACCCTGCCGGCCGCGCTGCGCGCGGCGCTGACGAGCCAGCACCTGTCGGGCGAGACGCTGGCCTCGCTGAAGACCCGGCTCGATGCCAGCGCGCTCGACCTGCGCGCCGACATGGACGTCACCGACCAGTGGGCCGACACCACCCAGCCGGGCATCGCCGCCCGCACGCCGATCACGCTGCGCTACACCGGCAACGCGAACCCGGCCGACGACCTGGTGACGCCTGTGCCGGACAACGGCGTCATCAACTACCCGCAGCACATCGCGCCGCTGTGGACGCGCGCCCGCGGCCCGGGCGGTGCACACACCTGCACCGCCTGCCACGCCGACCCGGCGCGGCTCGACCTGCGCGGCACCATCGCCGGCACCGGCCGCATGAGCTCCTACGAGGAGCTGCTGATGGGCGACCCGCTGCTCGACGCCGACGGCAATCCGGTCACGCGGCTGGAGGACGGCGTGCCGGTCGTTCAGCGCGGCCCCGCACTGGTCGTCACCAGCTCGGGCGCGGCCAACACCGCCGGCCAGGCGCGCAAGAGCCGGCTGACCGAGATCCTGTTCGGCGAGACCCTGCTCGCAGGCAGCACGGCGCGCACCGAGTTCCCCACGCCGCCGGGCACCGCGCCCGACCACGCGACGCTGCTCAACGCCGCCGAGAAGCGCCTCGTCGTCGAATGGATGGACCTCGGCGGCCAGTACTACAACGACCCCTTCGACGGCGCCAGCGGCGTGCGCACCGTCACCACGCTGAGCCAGGCCAGCTTCGAGGCCCAGGTGCATCCGATCCTGCGCCAGCGCTGCGCCTCGGCCTGCCACCAGCCGGTCGGCAGCAACAGCGCGCCGGCGGGCAGCAACTTCCGCGAGAACCGCTACGTGCTGACCGGCGACGCCGAGGGTGACTACAACGTCACGCTGTCGATGATCTCGAACACCTGCAGCCCGGCGCAGAACGCCCTGCTGGCACGTCCCTCGACCGTGCCCCACCCCGCGGGCGCGACCGGCCAGACGACGGCCGTGCTGCCCGCCGGCACGCCGGCCTACAACCGCATCGCCAGCTGGATCCGCAGCGGCTGCCCGACGCCATGAACCGTCCCGTGATCGCGATGGCGCTCGCGCTCGTCGGCTGCGGCGGCGGCGGGCTCGGCAACCCGGACGAGGTCGAGAACCCTTCGCAGCCGGCCGGCCAGCGCCTGTCCTTCGTGTACTTCCAGAAGTGCATCGACCCGATCCTGCAGGCGCCGCTGCCGATCGAGATCAACGGCGTGAGCTCCATCAACAGCTGCGCCGGCGGCGGCTGCCACGACAGCGGCAACGGCACCGGCGGCGCGCTGCGCGTCGTCGCCGGCGCGGCCGCGGTGCCGCTCGCCGACCTCGCCACACCCGACCTCGTGCGCCTGACCGACATGTACAAGAACTTCTACTCGGCCCAGGGCTCGACGGTGCCGGCCTCGCCCTCGCAGAGCCGGCTGCTGACCAAGCCGCTGGTCGATGGCGTGCTGCACGGCGGCGGCCTGATCTTCCACGACGCCGACGACGCCAACGCGAAGCGCATCCGCTACTGGATCAACCGCCCGATGCCCGCCGGGCAGGACGAGTTCAGCAGCGCCGCGAACACCATGTTCACCCCGGCCGACCCGGCCACCGGCGCGTGCAACGACGAATGAAGGCCGCGCTGACCGCCTGCCTGCTCGCCGCGTCCTGCTTCGCGGTGCCGTCCCACGCCGCCGACGCGCCGGCCACCGAGCGGGTGCAGGTCACCGACCCCTACATCGAGCTGCGCACCGGCGCCGGCCGCGGCTACCCGGTGCACCACGTCGCTCCGCGCACCGACTGGATCACGATCACGCTGCGCTCGACCGACTGGTACAAGGTCCGCACCGAAGGTGGGAAGGAAGGCTGGGTGCACCGTGCCCAGCTCGAGAGCACGCTGACCGAGTCCGGCACCGCGAAGAGCTTCCGCGACGTGCTGGTCGACGACTACCTGAAGCGCCGCGTCGAGCTCGGCGCCGCCTGGGGCCGCTTCAAGTCCGAGCCGATGCTGAAGTTCTGGACCGCCTACCGGCTGTCCGACACGCTGTCGGCCGAGGCCACGCTGGGCCAGGTGCAGGGCCTGTACTCGGGCACCGACTTCTGGCACCTCGGCCTGAACGCCGAACCCTGGTCGGACCGGCGGCTCTCGCCCTACCTCGGCATTGGCCTGGGGCACTTCCGCAACATCCCCAACAGCAGCCTCGTCGGCGCCCAGACCACCGACGCCAGGCTCGCCAACGCCGGCGTCGGCCTGCGCTGGCACCTGAGCGAACGCTTCGTGCTGCGCGCCGACTGGACCCTCTACACCGCCTTCCTCGGCGACGACCGCAGCGACGAGTACCGCGCCGCGACGGTCGGCCTGTCCTTCTTCTTCTGAAACGACGAGCGAGCCCATGCGAACAAGAACATTCGTCACCACCCTGCTGGCGCTGCTGAGCGCGCTGCCGGCCTGGGCGCAATCGAGCGCGAGGCCGGCCGACGAGCAGGTCGTCGTGCCCGAGGTCGCGCGGCGCGACGTGAAGCTGCCGCGCTTCCCGTCGAAGGACTGGTCGATCGCGCTCGTCGGCGGCAGCTGGTCGACGCAGAACTTCGGCAGCAGCGCGGTCGGCGGGCTCAAGCTCGGCTACCACCTCAGCGAGGACTTCTTCGTCGAGGCCGCGGTCGCCAGCACCAACGTCAGCGACCACTCCTTCCGCCAGATCCTGCCCGGCGGCGTGTTCGTCGACGAGAAGGAGCGCCTGACCACCTACAACCTGTCGGTCGGCTACAACGTGCTGCCCGGCGAGGTCTTCCTCGGCAGCAACCGCGCGCTGGCCACGGCCTTCTACCTGATCGGCGGCGTCGGCAGCACGCGCTTCGTCGACCAGCGCCGCCAGACCGTCAACATCGGCTTCGGCTGGCGCGTGCTGGCCTTCGACCGCGCGGCGATCCAGCTCGACGTGCGCGACCACATCTTCTCGATCGACCTGCTCGGCCGGCGCGAGACGACGCAGAACATCGAGCTGACGGCCGGCCTGGCCTGGTACTTCTGAGGCGTGCGATGAGGACCCCGCCCGCCCTCGCCCGCCGCACCGCCCGCGCGCTGCAGGCCGTGCTGCTCGCGGCCACGGCCACGCTCGCCACCGCCGCCGTCGCGCCGCAGTCGCCGGCGCCCGACTTCACGCTGCGCGCGCTGAACGGCCCCAACCTCAAGCTCGGCGAGCAGCGCGGCCGCGTCGTACTCGTCAACTTCTGGGCCACCTGGTGCGGCCCCTGCCGAGAGGAGCTGCCTCAGCTCGCCAAGCTGCACGACAAGTACCGCGCCTCGGGCCTGGTGCTGCTCGGCATCAACGTCGACGACGACCCGCGCAAGGCCGCCGAGCTCGCCACCAGGCTGGGCCTGGGCTTCCCGGTGCTGCTCGACACCGACAAGCAGGTCAGCCGCCGCTACGACATGAGCGCGATGCCGGCCACGCTGATCATCGACCGCGACGGCGTCGTGCGCAGCATCCACCGCGGCTACCGTGCCGGCTTCGAGCAGCGCTACGAGGCCGAGATCCGCGAGCTGCTGAAGGAATGACGATGCGTCGCACCTTTCTCCCCTGCGGCCTCGCCGCGGCGCTGCTGGCAGGCTGCGCGCTGCCCGAGCCCTGGGTCCGGCCCTACGAGCGCGAGCGGCTGGCCGATCCGATCATGCAGCTCTCGGGTGCCGCCACGGCCGACAAGCACCGCGAGCATGTGCGCGTCGTGCGCGAGGGGGCGCGCGGCGCCACCGGCGTGCAGGGAGGCGGCTGTGGCTGCAACTGAGGCCCGCTCGCTTGCTGGCCGCCTGCTGCCGCGCCTGGCGGCGCTGCTCGGCGGTGTGTTCGCCACCGGCCACGCGAGCGCGATCACGCTGCCCGAGAACCGCGCCGAGGCGCTGGCGCATGTCTACGACGGCGACGGCGTGCGCGCCACCGGCCCGGCGCTGCTGATCCGCAAGTCCATCGCCGACAAGGTCTCGCTGTCGGGCTCCTACTACGTGGACATGGTCAGCAACGCGTCGATCGACGTCGTCACGACCGCCAGCCCGTTCAAGGAGACGCGCCGCGCCTACACCGTGGGCGCCGACTACCTGACGCGCGACACGCTGATCAGCGTCTCCGGCGAGAGCAGCACCGAGCCCGACTACAAGGCGCGCAGCCTCAGCGTGGACGTGGCGCAGGAGGTCTACGGCGGCATGAGCACGGTGAGCCTGGGCTTCACACGCGGCTCCGACGACGTGGGTCAGAAGACCGTCGGCTACTTCGACACCGCGACGCACTGGCAGTACCGGCTCGGGCTGACGCAGGTGCTGACGCCGCGCTGGCTGGCGAGCGTGAACGCGGAGGTCGTCTCGGACGAGGGTTTCCTCGGCAGCCCGTACCGCGTCGCGCGGGTGTTCGGCGCCGCGGTGCCGGAGCGCAACCCGCGCGCACGCACCTCGCGCGCGGTCAGGCTCGGCGGCATCGGCAGCCTGGACGGCGGCGCAGCGGTCTATGGCAGCTGGCGCTACTTCTGGGACACCTGGGCGGTGCGCGCGCACACGCTGGAGGCCGGCTACCGGCGCTACGTGCGCGAGGGCTGGCTGGCCGACGGGTCGCTGCGCGTCGTCAACCAGGACGCGGCGCTGTTCTACAGCGACAACGCGACCAGCGAGACGCGCTACATCACCCGCAACCGCCAGCTCGCGAGCTACACGAGCGTCGGCGTCGGCGCCAAGCTCAGCGCGCCGCTCGGCCGCTATGCGGGCGGCTATGCGCTCACCGCCCACGGCGGCCTCGAGCGCGTGATGTACCGCTGGCGCGACTTCACCGACCTGCGCAGCGGCGGCCGCTACCGCTTCGACGCGACCGTGCTGCAGCTCTACCTCACCGCGACCTTCTAGACGAAGAGGCCTTCCATGCAACGCTTCCTCCTCGCCGCGCTGCTGTGCGCCGCCCCGCTGGCGCAGGCCGCCGATGCGCCTGCCGCGTCGCCCGGACTCGACGGCCGCATCCAGGACGCGAAGGGCGACGTGATCCGCCTCAACCGCGACCTGCTCGTGCTCGAGGAGGAACTGCTGTTCCCGGCCAGCACCCAGGTGGCGGTGTTCGTGTCGATGGACGTCGGCAAGCTGTTCGAGCTCGACTCGGTGCAGGTCAGGCTCGGCGACAAGGTGGTCGCGAACTACCTGTACACACCGCAGGAGGTGCAGGCGCTGCACCGCGGCGGGGTCCAGCGGCTGCACCTGGGCAACCTGAAGACCGGCACGCACGAGCTGGTGGCCTTCTTCACCGGCAAGGGCCCGCACGAGCGCGACTACCGGCGCGGCACGACGCTGAAGTTCGACAAGGGCACCGAGCCCAAGTACATCGAGCTGCGCATCAAGGACTCGCAGGCGAAGCTCCAGCCGGAGTTCGAGGTCAAGGTCTGGCAGTGAACCTGCTGCGCGCCCTGCATCGCTCCAAGCGCGCGCTGGCCGGCGCGGCGCTCGGTTGCGTGCTCGCGAGCGCCGCGGCCCAGCCCGCGCCGGCGGTCGCCGACCCGCATTACGGCGATGCGCTGTTCCACTTCTTCCAGGAGCGCTACTTCACGTCGGTGACGACGCTGATGGTCTCGCAGCACTTCCAGCGCCTGCCCTGGCACGGCGACGACGCCGAGGTGCTGCGCGGCGGCCTGCTGCTCTCCTACGGCCTGCACCGCGAGGCCGGCGAGATCTTCGCCGGCCTGATCGAGCGCGGCGCCAAGCCGGCGGTGCGCGACCGCGCCTGGTACTACCTCGCCAAGATCCGCTGGCAGCGCGGCTTCGTCGCCGAGGGGCTGGACGCGATCGCGCGCATCGAGGGCCCGCTGCCCGGCGCGCTGGACGAGGACCGCGTGCTGCTGCATGCCAACCTGCTGCTTGCCGCGGGCCGCCCGGCCGAAGCCGCGGCGACGCTGCGCGCCGTGCCACCGGCCAGCCCGGCCGCGCCCTATGCGCGCTACAACCTCGGCGTCGCGCTGCTGCGCGGCGGCGATGGCGACGCCGGCCGCGCGCTGCTCGACGAGCTGGGCCGCGCCCCGGCCGCCAACGAGGAGCTGCGCGCCCTGCGCGACAAGGCCAACGTGGCGCTCGGCTTCGCGGCGCTGAAGGACGAACGGCCCGCGCCGGCGCGCGCCGCGCTCGAGCGCGTGCGGCTCGCCGGGCCGCAGTCGGCCAAGGCGCTGCTCGGCTTCGGCTGGGCAGCCGCGGCGCAACAGGACCCGAAGGCCGCGCTCGTCCCGTGGACCGAGCTCGCCGGCCGCGACGCCGCCGACGCCGCGGTGCTCGAGGCGCGCATCGCCCTGCCCTATGCCTATGCCGAACTGGGCGCCTACGGCCAGGCGCTGGCGCGCTACCAGGACGCGATCGGCGCCTACGAACGCGAGCAGCGCGCGCTCGACGAATCGATCGCCGCGGTGCGTGCCGGCACGCTGGTCGATGCGCTGGCCGCGAAGAACCCGGGCAGCGAGATGGGCTGGTTCTGGCAGCTGCGCGAGCTGCCCGGGCTGCCGCATGCCGGCCACCTGGCGCCCATCCTCGCCAGCCACGACTTCCAGGAAGGCTTCAAGAACTACCGCAACCTGCTCTTCCTGGCAGGCAACCTGAAGGGCTGGCAGGACAGCCTGGGCGCCTTCGGCGACATGATCAATGCGCGCACGCGCGCCCATGCCGAGCGCCTGCCCGAGGTGCTGGGCCGCGCGCGGAGCCTCGCGAGCGGCCCGCTGCAGGCGCGGCGCGACGCCCTCGCCGCCCAGCTCCAGCACGCCGAGACCGCCGCGGACGGCCACGCCTATGCCGACGAACGCGAACAGGCCCTGCTGCAGCGCCTGGACGCGGTGCGCGCCGCGCTGGCGGAGCTCGGCGACGGGCCAGAGGCCGAGGCGCTGCGCGAGCGCACGCGCCGCGCGGCCGGCGCACTCGAATGGCAGCTCGCGCAGAGCCAGCCGGCGCGCGCCTGGACCGCACGCAAGGCGCTCGCCGACACCGACGCGGCGCTGGCCGAGGCGCGCCGGCGCGAGGCCGCGCTCGCGCAGGTGCAGCGCGACGAGCCGGCGCGCATCGCCGCCTACGCCCAGCGCATCCCGCCGCTGGCGCAACGCCTCGCGCTCCTGATGCCGCGCGTGGACACGCTGGCCGCCGAGCAGAAGCGCGCCCTGCAGGCGCTCGCGGTCGCCGAGCTGCAGCGCCAGAAGGAGCGGCTGAACGGCTACACGGTTCAGGCCCGCTTCGCGATCGCGCAGCTGCAGGACCGCGCGCGGCTCGCCCAGGGACCGGGAGGCGCCGATGCCGCGCGCTGAGCTGCGCTGGCTGCTGACGGCCGCCGCGCTGGCGGCACTGACGGCCTGCGCCGGCAAGCGCAGCGTCGCCGACCGCGACGACGCGCCGACGCTGAAGAGCCTGGCCGGCCGCAGCGTCGCCGTCGCTCCCGACGAGGGCATCCGAACCGACGAGGCGAAGACGATCGCCGCCTACCGCGACTTCCTCGCCGCCGCGCCGAAGGCGCCGCAGCGCGCCGAGGCGCTGCGGCGGCTCGGCGACCTGGAGATGGACCTGGCCGACAGCCGCGCCGCCACCGACGCGAAGCTCGCCGAGCCCGATTACCGCGAAGCGGTCGCGCGCTACCAGGACTACCTGCGCGCCTACCCCGACGATGCCGGCAACGACCGCATCCTCTACCAGCTCGCCCGCGCCCACGAGCAGGCCGGCGCGCTGGAGACCGCGCTCGCGACGCTCGAGCGCCTGGTCGCGAAGTACCCGAACACGGCGCACCGCGACGAGGCCCATTTCCGCCGCGGCGAGCTGCTGTTCGCGATGCGCGACTACCCGCGCGCCGAGCAGGCCTATGCCACCGTGCTGGCCGGCGAGCAGGACACACCCTATGAGGAGCGCGCGCTCTACATGCAGGGCTGGTCGCGCTTCAAGCAGGGTCGGCTGGAGGAGGCGCTGGCGTCCTTCTTCGGCGTGCTCGACCGCAAGCTCGCGCACGGCGAGGGCACGCCGCCGCCCGAGCTGAAGCGCGCCGAGCGCGAGCTGGTCGAGGACAGCTTCCGCGTCACCAGCCTCAGCCTGCAGAACCTGCAGGGCGCCGAGACCATCGCCGCCTACATGACGACGCCGGCGCGCCGCAGCTACGAGCACCGCGTGCACGAGGAGCTGGGCGCGCTCTACCTGAAGCAGGAACGCGTGAAGGACGCCGCCGACACCTTCGCCGGCTTCGCGCGCCGCCATCCGCTGCACGCCCAGGCGCCGCAGTTGCAGGCGCGCGTGATCGAGATCTACCAGGCGCATGGCTTCGCGACGCTGGCGCTGGACGCGAAGAAGGACTACGTGTCGCGCTACGGCGTCGAGAGCGACTTCCGCCGCGCCAACCCCGCGGGCTGGGCCGAGGCGCAGCCGCTGGTCAAGACGCACCTCACCGAACTCGCCCGCCACCACCACGCCGCGGCGCAGAAGAGCAAGGCCGCGGCCGACGTGCAGGAGGCCGTGCGCTGGTACCGCCTCTTCCTCGTGTCCTACCCAGACGACCCGCAGGCCGCGGCCAACCGCTTCCTGCTCGCCGAGCTGCTGTTCGAGGACGCCCGCTACGCCGAGGCCGCCGCCGAGTACGAGAAGACGGCCTACGACGAGCCGGCCCACACGAAGAGCGCCGACGCCGGCTATGCCGCGTTGCTGGCGCATGCGCAGCAGGCGAAGCGCGCCGCCGATCCGCAGGCCGCGCAGCGTGCCGGTGTGGCCAGCGCGCTGCGTTTCGCGGCCGCCTTCACCGACGACGCGCGCCGCCCCGCGGTGCTGACGGACACGGCCGACCAGCTCTATGCGCTCGGCGAAGGCGTCGCCGCCACCGAGGTCGCGCGCCAGGTGCTCGCGCTCGCGCCGCCGGCCAGTCCCGCGCAGCGCCGCACCGCGTGGACCGTGATCGCGCACACCGCCTTCGAGCGCGGCGCGCATGCCGAGGCCGAGCGCGGATATGCCGAGGTGTTGACGCTGACCACCGACAAGGACGCCGGCCGCGCCGCGCTGGTCGAGCGCCAGGCCGCGGCGATCTACAAGCAGGGCGAGCAGGCGCGCGAGCAGGGCCAGGGCCGCGCGGCGGTCGAGCACTTCTCGCGCATCGCCGCGGTCGCACCGCAGTCTGCGGTGCGTGCGACGGCGCAGTACGACGCGGCCGCCGCGCTGATCGGCCTGAAGGACTGGGGGGCCGCGGCGCGCACGCTGGAGGACTTCCGCCAGCGCTGGCCGGCGCATCCGCTGCAGGCCGAGGTCGGCGCCAAGCTGGCGCTGGCCTACCTGGAGCAGCAGCGCTGGGCACAGGCGGCGGGCGAGTTCGAGCGGCTCGCCGTCGCGAAGACCAGCACCCCGGCCGTCGCGCGCGACGCGCTCTGGCAGGCCGCCGCGCTGCGCGAGAAAGCCATCGCCCAGGGGGCCCCGCGCGCCGCCGCCGTCAAGGCCTGGGAGGCCTATCTGAAGCAGCATCCGCAGCCGCTGGAGCCGGCGCTGGACGCGCGCTCGCACCTCGCCGCGCTCGCCAAGGCCGACGGCAACACCGCGCGCGAGGCCGCGCTGATGAAGGAGATCTTCCAGGCCGACCAGGCCGGCAGCGCCGCGCGCACGCCACGCACGCGCACGCTGGGCGCGCAGGCCGCGCTCGCACTGGCCGAACCGGCGGTGGCCGAGTACCGCAAGGTCGCGCTGGTCGAGCCGCTCGCCAAGCAGCTCAGGCTGAAGAAGGCGAAGTTCGAGACGGCGCTGAAGGGCTATGCGGTGGCGGCCGAGTACGGCGTCGCCGAGGTCACGACCGCGGCCACCCACCACACGGCCGCGCTCTACCAGGACTTCGGCCGCGCGCTGCTCGACTCGCAGCGGCCGAAGAAGCTCTCCAAGATCGAGCGCGAGCAGTACGACGTGCTGCTCGAGGAGCAGGCCTATCCCTTCGAGGAGAAGGCGATCGAGATGCACGAGCTCAACGCGCGCCGCGCCGCCGAGGGCGTCTACGACGCCTGGGTCGCGGCGAGCTTCAAGGCGCTGGGCACGCTGCGCCCGGTGCGCTACGGCAAGGCCGAACGCGGCCAGGAGGTGATCGATGCGATCCGTTGAACGCGGGGCCGCGGCCCTGCTGCTGTGCGCGGCCCTCGGCGGCTGCGCCTCGGTCGGCGGCCTGCTGCCCGCTGCGCGCGATGCAGCGCCGGCACCCGCCGCCGTGGCGGTGCTCGAACCGGCCGCGGCACCGGCGCCGTCCAAGGCCGCACTGCCGGCCGGCGCGCAGCCGGCGTTCGATGCCGCCGTCGCCGCGCTGAAGGCCGGCCGCACGGCCGAGGCCCAGCGCGGCTTCGAGGCGCTGGCGGCCGCCCACCCGGACCTGCCCGGGCCGCAGGCCAACCTCGGGCTGATCCATCGCCGTGCGGGGCGCCTCGACGCGGCCATCGCGGCGCTGGAGCGCGCGGCGCAGGCCGCGCCGGCGCAGGCGACGATCCACAACGAGCTCGGCATCGCCTACCGCAGCGCCGGCCGCTTCGCCGACGCCCGCACGGCCTACGAGCGCGCGATCGCGCTCGACGCCCAGCACGCCGACGCCCACCTCAACCTCGCGATCCTGCTCGACCTCTACCTCGGCCAGCCCGCGGCCGCGCTGCCGCTGTACGAGCGCTACCAGCAGCTCGCCGCCGGCCCCGATGCCCTGGTCGGCAAGTGGATCGCCGACCTGAAGAACCGCAAGCCGGCGCCGACGCTGGTGTCGAAGCTGGAGCCGTCATGAAGCGCGCGCTGCTGCTGCTGATGCTGCTCGCCGGCCCCGCCGCCGCCCAGGACCGCGCCGACATCGACGCGACCCGGATCATCGGCAACCGCGAACTGCCCAAGGTGCTCTACATCGTGCCGTGGAAGAAGCCGCTGCCCGACGCACTGGCCGGCCGCCCGGTCGAGAGCGTGCTCGACGAGGCGCTCGCACCGGTGGACCGCGACGTGTTCCGCCGCGAGCTGCGCTACGACGCCCAGATCCATCCCCGCCCCGCGGCCGCTGCGCCGCGCTGACCCCGGTTCACCCTTTCGTCGCCCCAGGAGATCGTCATGACCCTCATCGAATTCGCCGTCAAGTTCTTCCAGGACAGCGGCGTCGCCATCTACTTCAGCATCGCGATCATGGCCATCGGCCTGGCGATCGCCGTCGAGCGCTGGATCTTCCTGAACCGCGCCCGCCAGCAGAACAGCAAGCTGTGGTCGCAGGTGCTGCCGATGCTGCAGAGCGGCCGCTTCAAGGAGGTGGCCAGCGTCGCCGAGAAGTCCGACGCCGCGATCGGCAAGATCGTCGCCAATGGCCTGCAGCGCATGCAGAGCCCGGGCCGCCGCGAGGACATCGACGCGGCGATGGAGGAAGGCATGATGGAGATCGTGCCGCGCCTCGAGAAGCGCACCCACTACATCGCGACCTTCGCGAACGTGATCACGCTGGTGGGCCTGCTGGGCACCATCATCGGCCTGATCAAGGGCTTCACCGCGGTGGCCGCGGTCAACCCGGCCGAGAAGGCCGAGCTGCTGTCGGCGTCGATCTCGATCGCGATGAACAACACCGCCTTCGCGCTGTCGGTCGCCATCCCCTTCCTGCTGATCCACGCCTTCCTGCAGGCGCGCACCAGCGAGATCGTCGACGGGCTGGAGGCCGCCAAGATCAGCTTCCTGAACCTGGTGCAGCGGCTGAAGGCCGAGCAGGCCGCGGCGAAGGCCTGACCGCAACGGACCGGGGAACCATCATGCGCGTCCGACGCCTGCGCAAGCCCAGCGCCCACCTCGAGGTGACGGCCTTCATCAACGTGATCGTCGTGCTGGTGCCCTTCCTGCTGTCGACCGCGGTGTTCACACGGCTGTCGGTGCTGGAACTCACGCTGCCCGCCCAGAGTTCGGGCGCGGTCGAGCAACTCAAGGTCGACGACCTGAAGCTCGAGATCGTGATGCGCCCCGACGCGCTCGATGTCGGCGACCGCATCGGCGGGCTGATCCAGCGCATTCCAGCCAAGGACGGCGGCTACGACGTGGCAGCGCTGTCGCTGCTGGTCCAGGAGATCAAGCTCAAGTACCCGGCCACCACCACCGCCACCGTGCTGGCCCAGCCCGACACGCCCTACGACCAGTTCGTGCAGGTGATGGACGCAGTCCGCGAGGCGCCGCCGGCGCCGTCCGCGAAGGGCCAGCCCGCGGCGCCGGCCGTGGCGCTGTTCCCGGACATCTCGATCGGCGATGCGCCGATCAGCGTCGCGAAGAAATAGAGGTCGACGATGAAGCTGACCCCGCTGCAGAAGCGCGCCGAGCGCTTGGCGCGCAACAACAACGGCCTCGACATGAACCTCGTGGCGCTGATCGACATCTTCACGATCCTGATCTTCTTCCTGATGTCGAGCACCGGCGTCGAGGTGCTGACCAGCCACCGCAGCGTCGAGCTGCCGGAGTCGAGCGCCGAGAAGCTGCCGCACGAGACCGTCGTCGTGACGGTCAGCGCGACCGAGATCCTCGTCGGCGGCCGTGCGGTGGCGAGCGTCGCCGACGCGCTCGCGACCGAGGACGACCTGATCGCGCCGCTGAAGGCCGAGCTGGACCTTCAGGCCAGCCGCAGCGTGCTCGGCGCCGACGGCAGCAGGAGCCAGGCCGTCACCATCCTCGGCGACAAGGACATCCCCTACCGCCTTCTGCGCAAGGTGATGGTCACCGCCTCGCGCGCCAACTACAGCGACGTGGCGTTCGCGGTCACGCGGAAGGCGACGACATGAGTGCCGCGGTCGTCGCTTCCGTTTCGTTCCGCACGTCGCTGCTGCCCTGGGCCGTCGCGCCCGAGGACGAGGCGCGCTTCCGGCGCATCCTGCACCGCGTTCTGGCGGCCGTGACGCTGCTGTGCCTCGCGCTGCTGCTGATGCCACGCCCCGCCGAGGACCGCGCCGCGCCGGTCGAACTGCCGCCGCGGCTGGCCAAGCTGGTCCTGGAGCAGAAGCCGATCGCGCCGACGCCGCCGAAGGCCGTCACCGCCCCGGATCGACCGCCCGAGGCCCAGCTCCCGGTCCCCAGGACCCCGGCGCCCGAAGCGCGCCGGCCCGACGAGCCGACGCGATCGGCCGCCGTGCCCGAGGCCCGCAACCCGGTGCCCGGCAAGCCGCCGGGCGAGAACCTGGAGGCCGCGCGCCGCAAGGCCCAGGGCGTGGGCCTGCTGGCGATGAAGGACGAGCTGGCGCAGTTGCAGGCTGCGCCGACGGCGGTGCAACTGCGCAAGGACATCCAGCCGGGGCCGGGCATCGGCAGCGGCAAGGGCGTCGGCGTGGGCGCCGGCACCGAGGCCGGCACGCCGACGCGCGCGCTGATCACCTCCAACGCGACCGGCGGCAGCGGCGGCATCAACACCGCCGCCTACCGCCGCGACACCGGCGGCGGCGGCCTCGCGGGCCGCGCGACGACGCTGGTCGAAGGCACGATCGGCGGCGGGGGTGGCGGCGGCCCGGGCGGTGGCCTGGGCGTCGGCGGCAAGGGCAATGGCTCGGGCAGCGGCACCGGCGCCGGGGGCGGCGGCACGCTGACCAAGGGCGGCAGCGGCAAGGCCTCGCGCTCGATCGAGGAGATCAAGCTCGTCTTCGAGCGTCACAAGGGCGCGATCTACGCGATCTACAACCGCGCGCTGCGCGAGGATCCGTCGCTGCAGGGCAAGGTGGTGCTGGAGCTGAAGATCGCGCCTTCGGGCGAGGTGACCGGGCTGCGTATCGTGTCCAGCGAACTCGGCGCCGCGGAGCTAGAGGGCAAGCTGCTGGCGCGCATCCGGCAGTTCGACTTCGGCGCCAAGGACGTCGAGCAGATGGTGGTCAGCTGGCCGGTGGATTTCCTGCCGTCCTGAGCGCGCGCGGGCCCTGGCCCGCGCCGAAGCGCCGAAATGCACCGCCCGCGGGCCTCTCCATCGGCGATCGGCGCGGCCGTCGTCATGCGGCAATGCGCGTGGGCACGGACGTCCCCTTGCCCCCAACGCAGTGACCGACTTGATCCACCGGCTTTCCTCCAGGCTGGGCGCATTGCTCGCAGCCGGCGCCAGCGTGCTGCTGGCGATCGGCGTCGTGGCCGGGCTCACGCTGCAGGCCGAGTACGAGCACGAGGTCGACCGCATCCTCCTCGAAAGCGCCCGTGCCGCACAGAAGCTCGCGCTGCGCACCGGCGAGACCTTCGACCGCGTCAACCAGACCACGCTGCTGGTCAAGTACCTGGCCGAGACGCACCGGCTGCCGCCCCTCGAGTCGCTGCGCAACGGCGGCGTGCTCGCCAACGACGTGACCCGCCTCGTGCTGGTGACCGACGCGCAGGGCTTCGTCACCGACAGCACCTCCGACGAGATGGCCCTGAACCTCGCCGACGAGGACGACTTCAAGGCCCACAAGCGCCGCGCCGACCTCGACGTGACCGTCGGCGCGACGGCACCGAACCCGCTGGCCGGCGGCCACGTGATCCCGGTGATGCGCCGCGTCGACGCTGCCGACGGTGCGTTCGCCGGCATCGTGCTCGCCACCGTGGACCCGGAGGCGCTGACCCTCGGCTACAGCCGGATCGAGGCGCGCGACACCGCGGTGACGGTGCTCGGGCTCGACGGCGTGTCGCGTGCCCGGGCCGTCGGCGGCCGCTTCAGCCACGGCGAGCGGCTCGACGCCGCCACCGTGGAAGCGCGCGCCCGCGAGGTGCAGGCCTCGCGCCGACCGGTGAAGAGCCGCATCGACGGCGTCGAGCGCTTCATCACGACGGCGCGCGTGGACCGCTACCCGCTGCTCGTCATCGTGGCCCAGGACGCGGTGTCGGCCCTCGCGCTCTACCGCCACACGCGCCGCACCGTGCTGGGCTGGGCCGCCGCCATCGCCGCGCTGGTCGTGCTGGCCGGCGCCGGCCTGCTGACGAAGGCACGTGCCCTGGAGGCGCGCGACCGCGAGCTCGCCGAGGCCAAGGGCCGCTTCCAGGACCTCTACGACCATGCGCCCTGCGGCTACTACTCGGTCGACGCTCGCGGTGTCTTCGCGCAGGTCAACGCGACGACGCTGGCCTGGCTGGGCTGCAGCCGCGAGGAGGTGATCGGGCGGCTCACGCCGATGGACTTCTTCACCGCCGAGGGCCGGGTCCAGTACGAACGGCATGTCCCGGCCCTGCTCGCCGACGGCCGGATGGGGCCGCTCGATCTCGAGCTGCTCGGCCGCGACGGCAGCCGGCGCCGCATCAGCGTCGGCGCCACGGCGATCCGCGACGCCGGTGGCGCCTTCGTGCGCAGCCGCTCGGTGATGCACGACGTGACCGAGCTCGACCGCATGCGCCGCCTGATGCTGCAGGCGAACCGCGAGCAGGCCGCGATGCTCGACAGCGACCTCATCGGCATCGTCAAGCTCAAGGACCGCGTCGCGGTCTGGAAGAACACCGCGCTCGACCTGATGTTCGGCTACGCGCCCGGCGAGCTCGACGGCCAGCCCTCGCGGCGGCTCTACCTCGACGAGGCCTCGTACGAAGCGCTGGGCCGGGAGGCCTATCCGGTGCTGCGCCAGGGTGGCCACTACCGCACCCAGCTGCGCCTGCGCCGCAAGGACGGCACGGCGATCTGGGTCGACATGAGCGGCGTGCTGCTGTCGGCCGAGACCGGCGAGTCGATGTGGATGATGCTGGACATCTCGGCGATCAAGCAGCACCAGGAGCAGGCCGAGCGGGCGGCCTCGCACGATGCGCTGACCGGCCTGCCGAACCGCATGCTGCTGCTCGACCGGCTGCAGCAGGCGATCGCGCTGTCGCAGCGGCACCGCACGGTGCTGGCGGTGTGCTTCATCGACCTCGACGGCTTCAAGGCGATCAACGACCGCCACGGCCACGCCGCCGGCGACCGCCTGCTGCAGACCGTCGCGGCGCGGCTGGCGGCCGGCGTGCGCGCCAACGACACGGTCGCGCGGCTCGGCGGCGACGAGTTCGTGCTGCTGCTGACCGAGTTGCACGAGCGCGCGGAGTGCGAGCTCGTCCTCTCGCGCATCCGCGAGGACGTGCATGCGCCGGTGGACCTGGGCGCGGGTCGCACGGGGCGGGTATCGGCGAGCATCGGCGTCGCGTTCTGCCCGCACGACGGATCCGACGCCGACCGCTTGCTGACGATCGCCGACGAGGCCATGTACCGCGCCAAGCAGGCCGGCCGCCCGGCGCGGCAGGCTGCGGCCCTGGCCGGCTGAGCCGCAGCCGTCTCCGATCGGGGCGAGAAGGGCGCTTTCCGGGCGCTGTTCCGCGCTTCGGCCGCTGTAGGGAGACCTAGATTGAAGGGGTCGCAGTCCCCTCCACACCCTCAGACGGCGGAGCGCACCATGTCCATCAGCCACCTCTCCATCAAGGCGAAGCTCGCGCTGGCCTTCGCGGTCATGACCGCGCTGGTCCTCGTCCTCAGTGCCTTGTCGATCCGCTCGCTGATCGCCGAGCGCGACGTGTTCACCGACTACGTGAACGAGAAGGCCGCCCGGATGACGATGGCCAACGACATCCTCGACGCGGCCAACGCCCGGGCGGTGCATGCGCGCAACCTCGTGCTGGTCACGGCCCAGGGCGACATCACGCAGGAGAAGGCCGACGTCACCAAGGCCCACGAGCGGGTCGTGGCCTCGTTCGACCGGTTGAAGAAGGCGCTGGACGCGATGCCCAACGTCGGCGCCGACGAGAAGAAGCTGTTCGCCGAGCTGGAGGCGGTCGAGGGGCGCTACGGGCCGCTCGCGCTGGGCATCGTCGGCATGGCGCTGGACGGCAAGCGGCCCGAGGCGATCGCGAAGATGAACGCCGAATGCCGCCCGACGCTGGCGGCGCTGATCGCGGCGGCCAACGGCTACATCGGCCATATCGCCGAGCTGGCGCAGCAGGAGGTCAAGGACGGCAACGACGCCGCGAACGCCAGCATCACCGCCCTGCTCGTCGCCTGCGGCATCGCCGTCGCACTGGCGGCTGCGCTGGCCTACTTCATCACCCGTGCGATCGTCACGCCGATCGCGCAGGCCGTCGACGTGGCGGAGAAGGTCGCCGCCGGGGACCTGCGCTCCACGGTGGCCGTCACCGGCAAGGACGAGACGGCCAAGCTGCTCGCGGCGCTGAAGGCGATGAACGAGAGCCTGGCCGGCATCGTCGGGCGCGTTCGCCACAGCAGCGACAGCATCGCCACCGGCAGCTCGCAGATCGCCGCGGGCACCGCCGACCTCTCCTCGCGCACCGAGCAGCAGGCCGCCAGCCTGCAGCAGACGGCCGCGTCCATGGAGCAGCTGAACACGACGGTGCGGGCCAACGCCGAGACCGCCCGCAAGGCCATCGAGCTCGCCGGCTCGGCCAGCAGCGCGGCCGTCAAGGGCGGCGAGGTCGTCGGTCAGGTGGTCGCGACGATGGACGACATCACCGACAGCTCGAAGAAGATCGCCGACATCATCGGCGTCATCGACGGCATCGCCTTCCAGACCAACATCCTCGCGCTCAATGCGGCGGTGGAGGCCGCACGTGCCGGCGAGCAGGGCCGCGGCTTCGCGGTCGTGGCCTCCGAGGTGCGCAGCCTCGCGCAGCGCAGCGCCAATGCCGCCAAGGAGATCAAGGCGCTGATCGGCACGAGCGTCGAGAAGGTCGAGAACGGCACGCGGCTGGTCGACGCCGCGCGCGCCTCGATGGAGGACATCGTCGCGCAGGTCCAGAACGTCACGACGATGATCTCCGAGATCGGCTCGGCGACGATGGAGCAGACCGACGGCATCGGCCAGGTCAGCACCGCCGTCGGCCAGCTCGATCAGGTGACGCAGCAGAACGCTGCGCTGGTCGAGGAAAGCACGGCCGCGGCCGACAGCCTCAAGCAGCAGGCCGCCTCGCTCGCGCAGGTGGTCGGGGTGTTCAAGCTCGCGAACGCCTGAGGTCCGCGCCGGGCCGCGGGGCCCGGCTCGGCTTCAGGCGCGCAGCGTGCCGAGCGCGGCCCTGACGGCCGACTCGGCCTGCGGCGCCAGCGCCAGCTCGGCGCCCCAGCGCTCGGCGGCCAGCGCGCGCACCGCCTTCGGCAACATGTCGGCGCAGAGCCGATCCAGATTCGCGGCCAGCGCGACGCGCTGTGCGGGCGACCCGGGGCCGCCGCGCAGCACCAGGTAGGCGAACAGCGGCGAGACCTCCCACAGCCGCACGGCCTCGCCCGCGACCAGCGTGCGCAGGCCCTCGAACTCGCTCATCGTGCCCAGCAGGCGCAGCAGTTCCAGCCCGCGGGGCGAGCGGTCGATCACGAACAGCCAGCCGGTGACCGGCCGCTCGGCGCCGAACTCGCCGGCGGCGATGCGCGCACGCAGCGCATCGCCGACCTGCCGCGCCTGCTGGCCGCGGCGTTTGGCCTCTCCCATGCCGCGGCGTCCTCAGGCGAGCAGGTCTTCGGGTTTCTTGCCCCCGGCGATCGCATCGACGAACCACTGCGGGCGGCGGCCATGGCCGGTCCAGGTGCGGCCCTGCTCGTCGCGGTACTTGGCCTTGGCGGCCGGCTTCTTCTTTGCAGCGGCGGGCTTGCGGCCCGGCTTCGGGCCGCGCCGGCCGCCGGCCAGACCGAGATCGGCGGCCGTCAGACCGTAATGGGCAATGGCTTCCTTGATGCGGGCAATCACGCCCTCGGCTTCTTTTCGCTTCAGCGCCTCGGCCTTCTGTTCGAGAGCGGCAATTTGCTTCTGCAATTGCGCCAATGTCTTTGCCATTTCCATTCCTTTTGGGAAACCAACGAGAAGCCGAGCATAAGCCCGGCAGCGGCGGCCCGAATCAACGCCGTGTCAGCTCCGCGAGGATCGCCCGCGCCATGCGTGCGGCCGCCCCCTGGTGGGCCCGGGCGAAGTCGCGCGCGGCCTCGGCCATCGCGGCGAGCGCCGCAGGCTCGCCGAGCCATTCCATCGCGCGGGCCATCGCCGCATCGGCATCGGCCACGCGCTCGGCGGCGCCCGCGGCGCAGGCGAGCTCGGCCGCCTCGGCGAAGTTCCAGGTGTGCGGGCCCATCAGCAGCGGGCAGCCGCAGGCTGCGGCCTCGATCAGGTTCTGGCCGCCGAGCGGCGCGAAACTGCCGCCGAGCAGCGCCACCGACGCCGCGGCGTAATAGGCCGGCATTTCGCCGAGCGAATCGCCGAGCCAGACGTCGGCGGCCTGCGCCGCGTCGTCCGGCACGCCTTGTGGCCAGGCGCTGCGGCGCGACAGCGCGAAGCCGGCGCCCGCTATGCGCTGCGCGACCTCGTCGAAACGCTGCGGATGCCGCGGCACGACGAGCAAGCGCGCACCGCCGGCCGCGCCACGGGCGGCCCAGGCGGAGAGCAGCGGCTCGTCCTCGCCCTCGCGGGTGCTGGCGGCCAGCACGAGCGGGCGGTGGCTCGCCGCGGCCCAGGCGCGGCCGCGCGCCAGCAGCGCGGGGTCGGGCGTCATGTCGAACTTCAGGTTGCCCATCACCTCCACCGTCGTCGCGCCGGCGTCGCGCAGGCGCCCGGCATCGGCCGTGGTCTGCGCGAGCACGCGCGACAGCGTCGCGGCAGCCGGCCGCAGCAGCGCCGCGAAGCGCCGGGCCTTGCGCAGGCTGCGGGCCGAGAGGCGCGCGTTGGCCAGCACCATCGGCACGCGGGCGGCCTGCGCGCCGCGCAGCAGGTTGGGCCAGACCTCGGTCTCCATCAGCACGCCGGCGGCCGGCCGCCAATGCGCGAGGAAGCGGCGCACCGCGCCCGGCGTGTCATAGGGCAGCCAGCATTGCGCGTCGCCCTCGCGCAGCAGGGCGGCGCCGGCCTCGCGGCCGGTGGCCGTGCCGTGGGTCAGCAGCAGGCGCAGGCCGGGGCGCTCGGCGCGCAAGGCATCGATCAGCGCCGCGGCGGCGCGCGTCTCGCCGAGCGACACCGCATGGATCCACAGCGCGCCCGGCGCTGCCGGCGACGCGTAGCAGCCGAAGCGCTCGCCGATCGCCTGCCGGTACAGCGGCTCGGCGCGGCCGCGCCACCACAGCCGCAGCACATAGGCCGGGCTCGCGAGGCCCAGCAGGCCACCGTAGAGCGCACGCGCGACGGCGCTCATCGGCCTGGGCTCAGTGGGCCGCCGCGACCACCTGCGCGTCGGGCTTGACCGCCTTCAGCGCGGCCATGAACTGCGCCTCGATGCGATGCAGTGCCGCCTCGGTCTGCCCCTCGAAGCGCAGCACCAGGACCGGCGTCGTGTTGGAGGCGCGGATCAGCCCGAAGCCATCCGCGTACTCGGCACGCAGCCCGTCGATCGTGATGACCTCGGTGGCGCCGGGGAAGCTCGCGGTCCGGCGCAGCGTTTCGATCAGCGCATGGTGCTCGCCCTCGGCGCAGCGCACGTTGATCTCGGGCGTCGCATGGCTGGTCGGCAGCGCGTTCAGCACGGCGCTCGGGTTCTGGCTGCGCGACAGGATCTCGAGCAGCCGCGCGGCGGTGTAGGTCGCGTCGTCGAAGCCGTACCAGCGTTCGCCGAAGAAGATGTGGCCGCTCATCTCGCCGGCGATCGGCGCGTGGCGGACCTTCATCTCGGCCTTGATCAGCGAATGGCCGGTACGCCACATCACCGGCTCGCCGCCGGCCTCGCGGATCGCGGCCACGAGGCGCTGGCTGCACTTGACGTCGAAGATCACCGGCGCGCCCGGATGGCGCGCGAGGATGTCGCGCGCATAGAGGATCAGCTGGCGGTCCGGGAAGATGTTCTGGCCGTCGGCGGTGATCACGCCGAGGCGGTCGCCGTCGCCGTCGAAGGCGAGGCCGAGCTCGGCGCCGGTCGCCTTCACGGTGCGGATCAGATCGGCCAGGTTCTCGGGCTTGGACGGGTCCGGATGGTGGTTCGGGAAGTTGCCGTCGACCTCCGAATAGAGCTCGACCACCTCGCAGCCGAGCGCACGCAGGATGCCGGGCGCCGAGGCCCCGGGGATGCCGTTGCCCGAGTCGACGACGATCTTCATCGGCCGCGCGAGCCTGCAGTCCGAGACGATGCGGTGCCGGTACTCGGGCCCGATGTCCATCGCGGCACTGCGGCCGCGGCCCTTGGCGTAGTCCTCGGCCTCGATGCGACGGCGCAGCCGCTGGATGTCCTCGCCGTGGATCGCGCGGCCGGCCAGCACCATCTTGAAGCCGTTGTAGTCCTTGGGGTTGTGGCTGCCGGTGACCTGGATGCCGCTCGAGCAACCCTGCGCACCGCGCGTCGCGGCCACGTAGTACAGCATCGGCGTCGTCACCGGGCCGAGGTCGACGACATCGAGCCCGGTCGAGGCCAGCCCGCGGATCAGCGCCGCCGCCAGCCCCGGCCCCGACAGCCGCCCGTCGCGGCCGACGGCGACGGCCCTCTCCCCGGCCGCCCGCGCCTCGGTGCCGAAGGCGCGGCCCAGATGCTCGGCGAAGCGCTCGTCGATCGTCTTGCCGACGATGCCGCGGATGTCATAGGCCTTGAAGATCGACGCGTCCACCTGCATGCGAGCCCTTCCCGGTTGAGTCCGGCGCATTGTAGGAATGCGTCGGCAGCGGTCCGTCCGGCCGTCCAGGCACAGGTCCGAAAACGGCGAGTCTTCACCCTGGCCGGACCTAAGATGACGCCATGGACCACGCGCCCGCCCCGATCGACGCCGACGCCGCCTACCGCGCCTGGTCGGCGCGCGACGCGCGCTTCGATGGGCGGCTGTATGTCGGCGTCACGTCCACCGGCATCTACTGCCGCCCGGTGTGCCGCGTGAAGCTGCCGAAGCGCGCCAACATGCGCTTCTATGCCAATGCCGCGAGCGCCGAGCGCGATGGCTTTCGCCCCTGCCTGCGCTGCCGGCCGGAGCTGGCGCCGGGCCTGTCGCTGGCCGACTCCTCGCAGACCCTGGCCGAGCAGGCGGCGCGCTGGATGCGCGAGGCGGTGCACGCCGGCCGCGCCGTCGACGTGCCGGCCGTCGCGGCCCGCCTGGGCGTGACCGACCGCCACCTGCGCCGCATCTTCCAGGCCGCGCACGGCGTGACGCCGATCGACTTCCTGACGACGCAGCGCCTGCTCCTCGCCAAGCAGCTGCTGACCGACACCGCCGAGCCGGTCACGGCGATCGCGCACGCCAGCGGCTACACGAGCCTGCGCCGCTTCAACGCCGCCTTCGCCGAGCGCTACGGCCTGAACCCGAGCGCGCTGCGCCGTGCCGGCCGCACCACGGGCCCGGCCGCGCAGGCGCTGACCCTGCGGCTCGGCTGGCGCCCGCCCTACGACATCGACGCGATGCTCGGCTTCCATGCACGCCGTGCGCTGCCCGGCATCGAGGCCGTCGACGGCCTCGCGCTGAGGCGCACGCTGGCGCTGCAGCACGACGGACGGCGCCATGCCGGCTGGCTGGTCGCGCGCTTCGTGCCCGAGCGCTGCGAGCTGCAGGTCGAGCTGTCGCCGACGCTGGCGCCGGCGCTCGGGCCGCTGCTGCAGCGCCTGCGCCAGGCCTTCGACCTCGACGCCGACCCGGAACGCATCGACGCCGCGCTCGCCGGCCTGCCGGTGCCGGCGCGCCCCGGCGCGCGGCTGCCGGGGGCGCTCGACGGCTTCGAGGTGGCGGTGCGCGCGGTGCTCGGCCAGCAGGTCACGGTGAAGGCGGCGCGCACGCTGGCCGGCCGGCTGGTCGAGCGCTACGGCGCGCCGATCGACACCCCCTACCCCGGCCTGCAGCGCCTGTTCCCCGAGGCCGCGACGCTCGCGGCCGCGGACCCGGCGGCGCTCGGGGCGCTCGGCATCGTGCGCCAGCGCGTCGGCGCGATCCAGGCGCTGGCGCGCGCGGTCGCCGGCGGCGAGATCGAGCTGCACCGCGCGGCGCCGCTCGAGCCGACGCTCGAGGCGCTGCGCGCGCTGCCGGGCATCGGCGAATGGACTGCGCAGCTGATCGCGATGCGCGCGCTGGCCTGGCCCGACGCCTGGCCGGCGTCCGACATCGGCCTGTACCAGGCCCTCGGCACGCGCGACCCGAAGCGCAGCACCGCGCTCGCCGAGGCCTGGCGGCCCTGGCGCGCCTACGCCGTGGTGCGCCTGTGGCAACACCTGGAGAACCCCGCATGACCCCCGCTCTCGTTCAGGCGCGTACCGACACGCCGCTCGGCCCCGTGACCCTGGCCGCCACCGCACGCGGCCTCGCCGGACTCTGGTTCGACGGCCAGAAGCACCATCCGGGCGCGCTGGCCGCGCCGGTCGATGCCGCGCAGCGCTGGCTCGCCCAGGCCGCCACCGAGCTGGCGCGCTACTGGGACGACCCGCAGGCCGGCTTCGCGGTGCCGCTGGACCCTCGGGGCACCGACTTCCAGCGCGCGGTCTGGCGGGCGCTCGCGGGCATCGAGGCCGGCCGCACCGAGAGCTACGGCGCGCTCGCGCGCCGCCTCGGCCGGGCCGACGCGGTGCGCGCGGTCGCGGCGGCCGTCGGGCGCAACCCGCTGTCGATCGTCGTGCCCTGCCACCGCGTGCTGGGCCGGGACGGATCGCTGACCGGCTACGCCGGCGGGCTGCCGCGCAAGGCCGAGCTGCTGCGGCGCGAGGGCGCGGTGTTCGCATGAAGGCCGTCGACCTCGGCGAGCTCGTCGCGCTCGCGGCGATCTGGGGCGCGTCCTTCCTGTTCATGCGCCTGGGCGCCGGCGAGTTCGGCCCCGTCGCGCTGGCCGGGATCCGTGTCACGGGCGCGGCGCTGTGCCTGCTGCCGCTCGTCGCCTGGCGCGGCGAGCTGGCGACGCTGCGCCGGCACTGGGGGCCGATCCTCGTCGTCGGCCTCGCGAACTCGGCGCTGCCCTTTCTCGCCTACAGCTGGGCGGCGCTGACGATCACGGCCGGCCTCGCCGCGATCTTCAACGCCACCGCGCCGCTGTGGGGCGCGCTGATCGCCTGGCTGTGGCTGAAGGAGGCCCCGGGGCCGGCGCGCGTGCTCGGCCTGGCGATCGGCTTCGTCGGCGTGCTCGGGCTGTTCTGGGACCAGGCCAGCTTCCGGCCCGGCGCGGACGCGAGCGGCTGGGCCCTCGTCGCCGTGCTGGCCGCGACGCTGTGCTACGGCCTGGCGGCCAACTACGCGAAGCGCCACCTGGCCGGCGTGCCGCCGCTCGCGGTCGCCGGCGGCAGCCAGCTCGCCGCCACGCTGGTGCTGCTGCCGCCGGCACTGTGGTGGTGGCCGGCCGCAACGCCCTCGCCGACCGCCTGGCTGGCCGCCGCGCTGCTGGCCGTGGCCTGCACCGGCCTGGCCTACGTGATGTACTTCCGTCTGATCGCGCGCGTCGGCCCGGCGAACGCGATCGCGGTGACCTTCCTGATCCCGGTGTTCGCGATGCTGTGGGGCGCGCTGCTGCTCGACGAGGCCGTCAGCGCCGAGATGCTGGCCGGCGGCGCAGTCATCCTGCTCGGCACGGCGCTTGCGACCGGGCTGCTGAAGGGGCCGGCCTTGCGCGCGGCGCCGCGCTGACCTGTCCCGCCCCATGTCCTGGCCCGCCCGACTCCAACTCGACTTCCACCGCGACGGCGACCGCACGCGGCTCGCCCACCGTCATGAGGGGCCGCTGCGCGTGCTGAAGAGCCTCTACCCGGAGTCGCCTTCGGTCTGCCACGCGGTGCTGGTGCATCCGCCGGGCGGCATCGTCGGTGGCGACACACTCGACATCGACCTGCAGCTGCGCGACGGCGCCCACGGCCTCGTCACGACGCCGGGGGCGACGCGCTTCTACCGCAGCGGCGGCGCCGAGGCGACGCAAGCGCTGTCGGCGCGCGTCGCGGCGGATGCGCGGCTCGAATGGCTGCCGATGGAGACGATCTGCCATGCCGGTGCGCGGGTCGGCAACCGGCTGCGCTTCGAGCTCGCGCCGGGCGCGCAGATGATCGGCTGGGACCTGCTGGCGCTCGGCCTGCCGGCCAGCGGCGCGCCCTTCGATGCGGGCCGCGTGGACCAGACGATCGAGTGGCCGGGGGTCTGGCTGGAGCGCACGCGCGTCGACGCCGCGGCCGACGGTCGGCTGCTCGACTCCCCGCTCGGCTGGGGCGGCGACCGCCTGCTCGCGACGCTGTGGTTCGCGTCGGCCGAGCCGCTGCCGCGCGAGCGCATCGAGGGGCTGCTCGACGCGGCGCGCGGCCTGGCCGCGACGCACGCGCTGGCGGCACGCTGTGGCGTGACGTCCCCCGAATCCCGCCTCGTCGTGCTGCGTGCGCTGGCGCCGCGCGCCGAGCCGGCCTGGACGCTGCTGACCGCCGTGTGGCAGGCCTGGCGCGAACTCGCCTGGGGGCTGGCGGCCTGCGCGCCGCGGGTCTGGCGGACCTAGATCGCGAGCCGCTCGCGCACCCGCTCGGCCGCCATGTCGGCGCCATGGCCGCGCTGGACGATCTCGCCGCGCTCCATCACCAGGTACTGGTCGGCCAGCTCGGCGGCGAAGTCGTAGTACTGCTCGACCAGCAGGATGGCCATCGTGCCGCGGTCGGCGAGCTGGCGGATCACCCGGCCGATGTCCTTGATGATGCTGGGCTGGATGCCCTCGGTCGGCTCGTCGAGGATCAGCAGGCGCGGGCCCGCCGCCAGCGCACGCGCGATCGCGAGCTGCTGCTGCTGGCCGCCCGACAGGTCGCCGCCACGGCGGCCGAGCATCTGCTTCAGCACCGGGAAGAGCTCGAACACCTCGGCCGGGATGCCGCTGCCGCCCGGGCGGCTGGCCAGTCCCATGCGCAGGTTCTCCTCGACCGTGAGGCGGCCGAAGATCTCGCGCCCCTGCGGCACGTAGCCGATGCCGAGGCGGGCGCGCTCGTAGGGCGTGCGCGCGCCGATCGCCTCGCCGCCGAGCGCGATGCTGCCGCTGCGCGGCTTGACCAGGCCCATCAGCGTGCGCAGCAGCGTCGTCTTGCCGACGCCGTTGCGGCCGAGCACGACGGTCACCTCGCCGGCGCGCGCCTCGAACCCCACGCCGCGCAGGATGTGCGAGCCGCCGTAGTACTGATGAAGGTTGTCGACGCTGAGCATTTCCTTCTTGCCTCGTGCCTCGTGCTGGAGCCCCCTCCCGGACGGGGCTCGGGGGAGCCCTGCGCTCCACCGCAGGTGTCCCCGGGCTAGCGCCCGAGGTACACCTCGACCACCTGCTCGTTCGCCTGCACCTGGGCCAGCGGGCCCTCGGCCAGCACATGCCCTTCGTGCAGCACGGTGACCTTCTTCTTCGGGTTGCCCTTGGTCAGCGCGTGGATGAAGCTCATGTCGTGCTCCACCACCACCAGCGAATGCTCGCCCTCGAGCGACAGGAAGAGCTCGGCGGTGCGCGCCGTCTCCTCGTCGGTCATCCCGGCCACCGGCTCGTCGAGCAGCAGCAGCTTCGGGTCCTGCATCAGCAGCATGCCGATCTCGAGCCACTGCTTCTGGCCGTGCGACAGCAGGCCGGCGGCGCGGCGCGCCTCGTCCTTCAGGTGGATCTGGCGCAGCACGGCGTCGATGCGGTCGCGCTGCGCGCCGTCGAGGCGGTGGCGCACGGCGGCCCAGGGGCTGCGGTCGCCGGCCAGCGCGAGCTCGAGGTTCTCGAACACCGTCAGCTGCTCGAACACGCTGGGCTTCTGGAACTTGCGGCCGATGCCGGCGCGCGCGACCTGCGGCTCGTTGAGCGCAAGCAGGTCGATGGTCTGGCCGAAGAAGGCCTGTCCGGCGTCGGGCCGGGTCTTGCCGGTGATGACGTCCATCATCGTCGTCTTGCCGGCACCGTTGGGGCCGATGATGCAGCGCAGCTCGCCGGCGTCGATGGTCAGCGATAGCGCGTTCAGCGCCTTGAAGCCGTCGAAGCTGACGGTGATGTCGTCGAGGTAGAGGATGGGGCCGTGCGAGACGTCGAGCACGCCGCGCTCGAGCCGGCGCGCATAGCTCGCGACGCGGCCGCCGTCGTCCACCGGCTCGGCCGGTCTGGCCAGGCGCTGGCGCGCGCGGCCGCCGGCGGCCATCAGCTCGGGCGTCATGCCGCCTTCCCCTTGCGCAGCTTGCGCCACAGCCCGATCAGCCCCTGCGGGAGAAAGAGCGTCACCGCGATGAACAGCGCGCCGAGGAAGTAGAGCCAGAACTCCGGGAAGGCCTGCGTGAACCAGCTCTTCGCGCCGTTGACGAAGAAGGCGCCGACGATCGGCCCGACCAGCGTGCCGCGGCCGCCGACCGCCGCCCAGACCGCGATCTCTATGCCGGCCGCGGGCGACATCTCGCTCGGGTTGATGATGCCGACCTGCGGCACGTAGAGCGCTCCGGCGATGCCGCACAGCACCGCCGACAGCGTCCAGATCGCGAGCTTGTAGGCCACCGGGTCGTAGCCGATGAACATCGTGCGACCCTCGGCATCGCGGATCGCCTGCAGCACGCGGCCGAACTTGGTGCCCATCAGCCAGCGCGCGCCGACGAAGGCGCCGATCAGCGTCAGCCCGGTGATCACGAACAGCGTCATCCGCATGCCCGGCGTCGCGATCGGCATGCCGAGGATGCGCTTGAAGTCGGTGAAGCCGTTGTTGCCGCCGAAGCCGGTCTCGTTGCGGAAGAAGAGCAGCATCGCGGCGAAGGTCAGCGCCTGAGTGATGATCGAGAAGTACACGCCCTTGATGCGCGAGCGGAACGCGAACCAGCCGAACACGAAGGCCAGCAGCCCGGGCGCCAGCACCACCAGCGCCATCTGCGCGACGAAGGAATCGCTGAGCGCCCAGTGCCAGGGGAACTCCTTCCAGTTCAGGAAGACCATGAAGTCCGGCATGTCCGAGCGGTACTGGCCGTCGCTGCCGATCTGGCGCATCAGGTACATGCCCATCGCGTAGCCGCCGAGCGCGAAGAACAGGCCGTGGCCGAGCGACAGGATGCCGGCATAGCCCCAGATCAGGTCCATCGCCAGCGCGCAGATCGCGTAGCACATGATCTTGGCGATCAGCGCGACGGCGTAGTCGCTGAGGTGGAAGGCGCTGCTCTCGGGGATCGCGAGGTTGGCGATCGGCGCGAGAACGCACACCGCGATCACCGCGACGAGCACGCCGGTCCACGCGCGCAGCTTCATCGCCGGGCGCGGTGCGGCAGCGGCAGGCAGCACGGCGCTCATGCCTCGGCGCTCCGGCCCTTCAGCGCGAACAGCCCCGACGGCCGCTTCTGGATGAACACGACGATGAAGACCAGCACCATGATCTTCGCCAGCACCGCGCCGGCCCAGCCTTCGAGCAGCTTGTTGACGACGCCCAGCCCGAGCGCCGCGTAGACCGTGCCGGCGAGCTGGCCCACGCCGCCGAGCACCACCACCATGAAGGAGTCGACGATGTAGCCTTGGCCGAGGTCCGGGCCGACGTTGCCGACCTGGCTCAGCGCGCAGCCGGCCAGCCCGGCGACGCCGGCGCCGAGCGCGAAGGCCAGCGTGTCGGTGCGCGCGGTGTGCACGCCCAGGCAGGCGGCCATCGGCCGGTTCTGCGTCACGCCGCGCACGAAGAGGCCGAGCCGCGTCTTCGCGATCAGCAGCGCCATGCCGCCGAGCACCAGACCAGCGAACACGATGATCGCGAGGCGGTTGTAGGGCAGCGTCAGGTTGCTCGCGACCGCCACGCCGCCGGACAGCCACGCCGGGTTCTCGACCGGCACGTTCTGCGCGCCGAACAGCGTGCGCACGAGCTGGATCAGGATCAGGCTGATGCCCCAGGTGGCCAGCAGGGTCTCGAGCGGGCGGCCGTAGAGGAAGCGGATCACGCCGCGCTCGAGCACCGCGCCGACCGCCGCCGCGGCGAGGAAGGAGACCGGGATCGCCGCCGCCAGGTACCAGTCGAAGGCGCCCGGCAGGTGGGCGCGGAAGAGGTTCTGCACCAGCCAGGTCGCGTAGGCGCCGATCATGATCAGCTCGCCGTGGGCCATGTTGATCACGCCCATCAGCCCGTAGGTGATCGCGAGGCCGAGCGCGGCCAGCATCAGGATCGAGCCCAGGCTCAGGCCGGAGAACAGCACGCCGGCGCGCTCGCCCCAGGCCAGGCGGCTGTTGATGCCGTCGAGCGCACGCTGCGCCGCGGCACGCACCTCGCGGTCCGCCTCGCCGCCCTCGGCCGCCGGCCGCAGCCGCTCCTGCAGCAGATTGCGCACCGTCGGATCGGCCTCGCCGGCCAGCGCCTCGGCGGCGGCCAGGCGCTTGGCGCGGTCGCCCGAGGCGATCAGCACGCGCGCACGCAGCAGCGCCAGCTCGGCACGCAGTGCGGGGTCGATCTCGGCGGCCAGGGCCCGCTCGATCAGCGCGAGCTTGGACTCGTCGGCCCCGTCGCGCAGCTGCCGCACCGCGGCGCGGCGCAGCGACAGCTCGGGGCTGCGCAGCTGCAGCGCCGCGAGCGCGGTCTCGAACTCGCCGCGCAGGCGGTTGTTGACGAGCGCCGGCTCGGCGTCGGCCGCCGGCGTGGCCGGCGCGCCGCTCGCGGCCTCGACGGCGCTGCCATCGGGCTGCAGCAGGTAGGCGCGCTCGGCGTCGGTGCTGACGGTGCCCTCCAGCAACGCCTGCAGCAGCAGCGCCACACGCGCGTCGCCGGCGGCCAGCGCCTGCTGCAGCGCGGCGATGCGCGCGTCGCTGTCGCCGGTGGCGATCGCGTGGGCCTGCGCCGGCGTCAGCGCCCACGCAGCGGGCGCCGCGGCCAGCCAGAGGGCTGCCGCGAGCAGTGCCGCGGCCACCGTCCGCCAGCCGCCGCAGCGCCCCCCAACGGCGCGGCCTGCGGTCACTTCTTCTCCGGCACGTTCTTCTTGCCCTTGTTCTCGGGGATGTAGTCGCTCCAGGGGTCGGCGGCGATCGGGCCCTTGGTCTTCCACACGATGTTGAACTGGCCGTCGGCCTTGACCTCGCCGATGAACACCGGCTTGTGCAGGTGGTGGTTCTCCGGGTCCATCGTCGAGACGAAGCCGCCCGGCGCCTTGAAGGTCTGGCCGGCCATCGCGGCGATCACCTTGTCGGTGTCGGTGGACTTGGCCTTCTCGACCGCCTGCGCCCACATGTGGATGCCGATGTAGGTGGCCTCCATCGGGTCGTTGGTCAGCGGCTTGTCCTTGTGGCCG